>CAYFRQ010000010.1:0-36859 GCA_964345615.1 uncultured Actinomyces sp.
GACCTGACCATGTACAACCACCAGCACAACCTTGCGAACCTGGAAGACAACAGGGACGGAACGAACAACAACCACTCTTGGAACCACGGGATCGAAGGCGCCACGGGGGCTGCGGCAGTCGGCTTAGACATCCCAGATTCCGAAGGTCTGGTTGAAGACATCACCTTCGTCCGGGAACGCTCAAGGCGGAACCTGATGACAACGATGCTGGTATCCGCTGGAACGCCGATGATCACCGCGGGGGATGAGTTCTCACGAACCCAGTACGGCAACAACAACGCTTACTGCCAGGACTCCCCCATCTCTTGGGTCGACTGGCGCCTCAGCAAAGACCAGACACGGATGCTCGAGGTCACCTCGTACCTAATCGAGCTCCGCAAGAACCACCCGGTGTTGCGGCCGACCCTATTTGCGGTTGGGAAGATCGATCCTGGCGACCAAATCGAAGACGTCGCGTGGTTCACCGGTAAAGGCAAGCCTCTTTCGCCCGAGGAATGGTCAGACCCAGCGAACCGCGTGTTCCAGGCGCGCCGAAGCGGCTTCCGTTACAACGATGTCGACCTGTTAGTGGTCATCAACGGGACGACCGATGTTGCCGAAGTGAAGCTGCCGGAAAACAGGGGGCTGAACTGGGTCTTAGTTTGGGACACGTCCTGGTCCGCGTTGAAGCACGGAGGGGTCACCAGCGCAGACACCGCTGCGATGGAAGGCGAAATCGTCCGGCCCGGGAAGAAGTTCCAGATGGAGCCGCAGTCTATGGCCGTCTACTTCTCTAGCCCTAGGCGCGGCTAAACTCCTCTCAGATCAGTAGCAGGGAGACAACTATGAGTGAGCAAGCAGAAGGACGACGTCCAAGCGCTGAAGAACGCGTGGCGGGCGCGACCAGTACGGCCTCAGTCAAGCGTGCGATTGAGCGTTCAGCAGAGATTGAAGAGCAGATCGACGTCGACCCCTCAAGGTTCCGGATGCTCACCGGGGACCGTCCAACGGGCCGGCTGCACCTGGGACACTACTTCGGGACCCTTAAGAACCGCGTGGAGCTGCAGAACCGGGGTGTTGACACGTGGATTCTGGTCGCTGACTACCAGGTGATCACCGACCGCGACGTCGTCGGCCCACTCAAAGAGCGGGTTTTGGGTCTTGTTACCGACTATTTGGCGTGCGGGATTGACCCGGAAAAGACGACAATCTTCGCGCACTCTGGTGTCCCGGCCCTGAACCAACTTATGATCCCCTTCCTGGCTTTGGTCACGGAAGCGGAGCTACACCGCAACCCGACCGTGAAGGCTGAGTCCGAGGCCGCGGGGGGACGCGCTCTTTCCGGGTTGCTGCTGACCTATCCCGTTCACCAGGCTGCGGACATCCTGTTCTGCAAGGCCAACATCGTTCCGGTGGGACAGGATCAGTTGCCTCACCTGGAACTGGCTAGGCAAATCGCCTCCCGTTTCGACAGGCGCTTCGGGCGCGCTGAGCCAGACCGTCCGGTGTTCCGCCGCCCTGATGCTTTGTTGTCGCAGGCCCCCCTGTTGCTGGGGACGGATGGCGACAAGATGTCGAAGTCGAAGGGAAACACGATCGAACTTGGCTTCACGGCTGATGAAACAGCGAAGGTGTTGAAGAAGGCGAAGACTGACTCGGACCGGGTCATCACTTATGACCCTGTAGGGCGCCCGGAGGTTTCAAACCTGTTGCTGCTTGCGTCCCTGGCAACTGGTGAGGACCCGGTAGCCATTGCCGACCGCATTGGGGACGGCGGCGGCGGAACGCTGAAAGCGGTCGTCACTGAGGCCATCAACGAGTCCTTGGCTCCAATTCGGGCGCGTCGCGCTGAGCTTGAGAAGGACCCCGCCTACCTGGAGGCTGTCCTAGCCGCGGGAACCGCCAAAGCGAATGAGGAGGCTGACCGGACCCTGCAAGAGGTTCGCGAAGCCATGAAAATGGTCTACTAGCCGTGACTGCCTCTGGCCCCGTGGGCTCTGACCTTGCGGGGCAGCTTGGCTCTACCGCGGCCCCACCCGACTTGGCTGGCCCGCCGCCACCCGGCACCCCTATCCCAGAGGCGATGACGGCTTACACCAACCGCCACATTGACCTGGTCTGGTTGAACGGGATCGGCGGCATTACGGGGGTAATCCGCAGGGACCCGCCGCAGTACATCAAGTGGAACCCGCCTGGCAGTCATGAGTCTCTGGCTGCCGAAGCCAACCGGCTTTTCTGGCTCTCAAAGCAGGGCTTTCCCACGCCGAAGCTGGTGGAGTATCAGAGGAACAACAGCGAAGAGCTCCTGATCACTGAAGCGGTCCCAGCCAGCAACGCGGTCGCCCCTCGTTGGAAGAACGATCCCGACGTCGCGGCCAGGGCCGTTGCGGAAGGCTTGAAGGCCCTCCATGCACTTCCGACGGACGGCTGCCCATTCACCTGGGAAGCACAAGAACGCCTACAAGCCTGTACCCAAAACGCGGGAACCGACTGCATTCCCTCCGAACTTGCCGTCCCCCGGAAGCACTCCCACCCAGAGCCTCGCGATGGCCAGCCGTGTGAGAAAGTCCCGGTAGGTTCACCTCCCCCGATCGACAAACTGGTGATCTGTCATGGTGACGCCTGCACACCGAACACGCTTGTTTCCTCCGGTGGCGAGTTTGCGGGGCTTGTTGACCTTGGTCGCCTGGGTCTTGCAGACCGCTGGGCTGACCTAGCCGTTGCCGAGATGTCACTGGGTTGGAACTACCCGGACTTCAATCGGGAACTTTTCTGGGAGACGTACGGGATCGAGCCCGACCAGGAGCGCCTGGCCTACTACCGGGACCTTTGGAACGCCGAAGCGTAGGAACCCGGAACACCAAACCAAGAAGCACGGTTTGGCTGCGAGTTGTTACCCAAGACGCACCAAATAACATCGTTATCCCTGCACAACCCGCGGCCGAACCGTTGAAGGGGTGCCTAAACACAACGAATGCCGCCCCATGCCACGTCGTCCATTAAGGATTGCTAGATTTGGCAAGACAGACGCATCGGGAGGTTTCCAATGAAAAAGCGTGGTTTAGCGGTAGTGGCAGGAGCGGCGATGGCAATGGGAGCCTTAGCAGCGTGCAGCTCTAAGTCTGAAACACCGGACGTCTCGGAACCGGCCGGGGCAGTCACCATCACAGAGACTCAGGGGGAATGGTTCAACGACGACCTTGAAGACGGCGTGGCCGCGGTGGAAGAAGACGGAAAGCTCACCGGATTGGTTTTGACCCTGGGCGGTTCTGGAACCGAGGCCTGCGCCCCGGTTCTTGAAGGAGGCTTGGTTTCCGGGGAAGAGCTTCTCCTGACCCTGGCCCCCGTTGATCCCGGGCAGGCTTGCAACGCTGACCTGGTTCCCTACAGCTGGGACATCACGGTAGACCACCCCGAGAGGATCACCCACGTCGTCGTAGAGGACGCGGACCACGAGGCTGTGAACGAGTTCCGCGTGGGAGGGGATGAGTCCTAAGCCGCGACCAGCAGGGAGACCGGAGTGGCCAGCTACATCCAGGTCTTCCCGGTTTGGCGGACGTAGTCAAACGCAACAACGGCAGCCGCTGCCGCAAGGTTCAGGGAGTCAACCGCGGGGTTGAAGGGAATCTTCAACACCTGATCGCAGGCGCCGAGAAGATCCTGGGGGAGCCCCTCCCCCTCGTTCCCAAACAAAAGAACTGAAAGCGCTGGGATCTCTGTCTGCCACAACGTCTGCTGCGCTGCCCCCGACGTCCCGATGAGTTCGCGGCCCGACGCACGGGACCAGTCCACAAGCTGGGCAGCTGAACAAGAAACAATGGGGACCCCGAAGACAGATCCCATAGAGGCTCGAACCGACTCGTAGCTGTAGGGGTCTCCGTGAGCCCCAACCAAAAGCAGACCTCCAAGACCAGAGGCTTCACAGGTCCTGGCAATCGCGCCGATGTTGCGGGGGTTGCTGGCCCGATCTAGTGCCAAGACGGGTAACGAAGGCACAAGGTCGGACAGCTGGGCATGTGGTACCCGACCACAGAAGGCCACTCCCAGGGGCTTGTTGCGGCGAGACACCTTCGCGAACAACTCGGGCGACACCGAGTAGACCGGGACCCGAGCCTCTTCAAGTAGCTGAACGACGTCGGCAGGAAGGGCTTCCGGCCCACCGGAAACCACCACGTAGTCCAGAGCGACCCCGGCCTGGAGTGCCCTAGTCAACAGCTGCATGCCCTCAGCAGCGAAACCCCCCGAGTCGCTGCGCCGCCCGGACCCACGCAAACGAGCCCTCAGGGTCTTCAGTTTCGGGTTAGCAGATGAGGTAATCGGGGTTTGTTCCAGCACGCTCCCATTCTGCCTCAAGACTAAAGTGAAGGCGCCCTAGTGCAGGCCGGAAGCCGCTGTTCGCACTGGATAGCCCAGACACTGACGGAAGGCTGCCGGCCCAGGTGCAGATCCTGGCTAAACTGGACGCGTGAGTCTAAGAAACGCGCGTCTGTTGAACCGTATCCCCGCAATCGAGGTCTTCCCCGTAGTTGAGAACACCTCCCTTCCCGCGAAAGCCACAGAAATGGAGGCTTTCCCAATCCGCGCAACCGTCTTCCGCGATGGTCACGACCAGTTCGGCGCGGACGCGGTCCTGATCACCCCGGACGGGAAAGAGTTTTCCCGCGCCCGCATGTACGACGTCTCCCCCGGGAACTCCGTGTTCGAGGCCTGGGTAATGCCCGACCGGGTCGGCCCCTGGACGTACCGCATCGACACGTGGTCTGACCCGTGGTCGACGTGGCTCCATGACGCCGGGGTCAAAATCGAGTCCGGTGTCGATTCTGAACTCATGTGTGAAGAAGGCGCCCAACTAATGGAGCGCATGGCGACCGGAAAGATCAAGCGCACGACCCGCCCTCCAAGGACTCCCGCCTACCGGGCCGCGAAGCCAGATGCCGCTGCCGCCGCCGAACTAACTGAAGCCGCGGAGATTCTGCGCAACCAATCGATTCCACCCCTAGCCCGGTTTCACTCGGCCACCGGCGCAAACATCCAAGAGATCGCAAAGACCTACCCCCTGCGTGACTACATCGAAGCCACCGAGAAGTACCCGCTGCAGGTAGACCGGCGCACTGCGCTGTACGGCTCGTGGTACGAGGTCTTCCCACGCTCTTACGGTGCCTTCCAGAAAGAGGATGGTGCCTGGCAATCCGGGACCCTCAAAGGTTTGGTCGACGCCCTCCCCCGCATCGCGGACATGGGCTTCACCGTGCTCTACCTGACCCCAGTCCACCCGATCGGATCCACCTTCCGCAAGGGTAAGAACAACACCTTGGAAGCCGGACCTGGAGATCCTGGGTCCCCCTATGGCATCGGTAGCGAAGATGGCGGCCACGACGCCCTGCACCCAGACCTCGGCTCCTTCGAAGACTTCGATAACCTGGTGAAAGCCAGCCACGATGCCGGCATGGAAGTAGCTCTGGACCTGGCACTTCAGGCTTCCCCCGACCATCCCTGGGTGAAAGAGCATCCCGAATGGTTCAGCACCAGGGCCGACGGAACTATCGCTTACGCGGAGAACCCACCGAAGAAGTACCAGGACATTTACCCCCTGAACTTTGACAACGACCCTGCCGGGATCTACAAGGCAATCGTTGACGTCGTCGAACTGTGGATCAGCCACGGCGTCCGCATCTTCAGGGTCGACAACCCCCACACGAAACCGATCCCGTTCTGGCAGAAGTTCCTGGACTACATGAACGATGCCCACCCAGGCGTCCTGTTCCTGGCAGAAGCCTTCACGAAGCCCGCCATGATGCGAGCCCTTGGCATGGTTGGGTTCCAGCAGTCCTACACCTACTTCACGTGGCGGACTACGAAGTATGAAATCGAGGAATACTTCTCGGAAGTTGCGAACCACACGGCGCACGTCATGCGACCGGCGTTCTGGCCGACGACGCACGACATCCTGACCCCGCAGATGACAACGGGTGGCACCGCAATCTTTGCTTCCCGCGCCGTCCTGGCAGCAACCGGTAGTCCCACATGGGGCATCTACTCCGGCTACGAACTGGTTGAGAACGTTCAGCGTCCGGGGTTCGAAGAACAGATCGACAATGAGAAGTACGAGTTCCGTCCTCGCAACTGGGAAAACGCGAACCTGTTTGGGATCTCCCTGTTGCTTGAGAAGCTGAACCAGGCCCGCGCGAAGCACCCTGCTCTGCAGCAACTGCATCAGATCAGCATCCACCCAACCTCTTCCGACCAGGTGGTTTGCTACTCGAAACACGTGCCGGCCCGTTTCTCACCGACGGGTGAGGACGACACGGTCGTGGTCGTGGTGAACCTTGACCCACACACTGAGGTTTACGCGACCATCTACCTGGAAGCCGAGAGGCTCTGGGCGCCGGACACGAAGAACCCGGAAAGCCCCGCGTTCGAGTGGGCCCGCCAACCTTTGAATATTGAGTTGGTCGATGAACTCGACGGCCAGACCTACTACTGGGGGAACCAGAACTTCGTGAAACTGTCTCCATGGGAGCGCATGGCTCACGTGTTTTGGGTGAAGTCAGCCGAACACCATGGCTAAGGAGCCAGCGGCGCTGGGACCGGTGGCAGATTCTGAAGCTAGTGAAGAGCCGGGACCCAGTGCGGGTGCGAGCTTGGGTGTTGGACTGGACCTGCCGCTTCTGACCCAGCAGGTTACAAAGTGGGCCGGGTCGAAGCGGTGGTGGCCAGGAGAAACTGACCAGGAAGCTTCAGTTGCTGCTTGGACGCACCTGGAAGACGGTGCGGCCCAAGCGGGTCAGGAGACCTGGATCCTGGTGCTACGCCTTCAGGGTTCCCGCCAGCTAGTGCAAGTCCCACTGTTACTCGAGCCCGTCGGCGGGGAGCCGTCTGCCCCAAACCCGGCGCTGGTTGGCATGCAGGGACAGACAGCCATCATGGATGCGGTTGGGTCCCCATCTTTCTGGAAGGCGTGGGCAGGTAGCGCCCAGTTCCCCGCGGGGTCTGAACTTGGACCGGAATCACTACTGGTTGCTGCAAGCGAAGCCGACCCCTTGAGCGTTGAGCAGTCAAACTCCTCAGTGTTGCTGATGGGCGGCGACAAGCCCATGATCGCCAAGGTTTTCCGGGTGCTCCATCCGGGAGCGCACCCTGAGGCAGAAATCCCTGCGGCACTGGCCGGTTGGGGTTCGCTGCCCACCCTGCAGGCCGTCTTTGAAACCCCCATCCCTTCCGAAAAAGAGGCTGTGTGCGGAGCAGTTTTGACGGATCTGGTCCCGGGGGCCAGGGATGGCTTTGTTCTGCTTCGCGAAATGGCAAACAAGGGGCAGGACGGCACTGACCTCGCGACCGCAGCCGGGGTCGCCGTCGCAGAAATGCACAACCTGCTCCAAGAACGCCTAGGGCAAGGGCCTCCGCCGAAGACCGACCAGCTGATCACCCGGGTGAAGTTGCTGCTTGAAGGGGTCCAAAACGAACTGGAACCCGCCGACGTAGAGCAGATTCAAGACTTCATGGCGCACGCCCGAGCGGTCCTCAGTGAAGATGATGAAGGGATCGCAACAAGGGTTCACGGTGACCTGCACCTAGGACAAATGCTGCTGGATTCCAGGGGCACGTGGCAGATCGTCGACTTTGAAGGAGAGCCCTTGCGTCCCCTTGAGGAACGCAGAGCAATGGACTCCCCCGCAAGGGACGTAGCGGGAATGTTGCGTTCCTTCGACTATGCCGGTCAGGCTGACACCACGGGGAACCAGGAGTGGGTGGATACCGCCCAGCAGGCGTTCCTGAGCGGCTACAACTCCCGCCGCCAGCTCAGCGAAACCGACATTTTACGACTGCGTACCTACCTGCTTGAAAAGGCGCTTTACGAGCTGCAATACGAATCCAAGTTCCGCCCAAGCTGGAAACGGATCCCCCTCTCAGCCATCAGGGCTCTGACCCGCTAAGGCACCCAAAAACAGAAGTGCTAAGCGGCGCGGAGGCCATGGTGAGCGTGAGATACTGGTCTCATGAACAACACACCTCTTCCCGTTTCCGATGATCTCCTTGCAGCCGTCGCCCACGGCTCCTACTACGACCCGCACTCGGTGCTTGGTGGACACGTCAGCGACGACAGTGTCACTATCCGTACAGTCCGTCACCTCGCTGATGAGGTCACCATCATCACAGAGGATGGTGAATACCCCGCGGTCCACGAAGCAAACGGCGTCTGGGCAGCGGTCCTTCCGGGGACGGTAGTGCCGGACTACCGCATCAAGGTTCGTTACGGAGACACGGAGACAACCGTCGACGACCCCTACCGTTACCTCCCGACTCTGGGTGAGCTAGACACTCACCTCTTCTCGGAGGGCCGCCACGAAGAACTGTGGACCGTTCTGGGATCGCACATGATGACTTTCTCCGGCCCCATGGGGGACGTGGATGGTGTGGCCTTCGCGGTCTGGGCTCCGAACGCTCGCGCGGTGCGCGTCGTTGGCGACTTCAACTTCTGGGACGGGACGGGGAACGCTATGCGTTCTCTGGGATCCTCGGGCGTCTGGGAACTGTTCATCCCGGGCGTTGAGATTGGGGCGCGCTATAAGTATGAGATTCAGGGACCCGAAGGGAACTGGTTCCAGAAGGCTGACCCGATGGCCCGCGCGGCTGAGGTCCCGCCAGCGACAGCGTCAGTAGTCACCACCTCGAACTACGAATGGAACGACGCGGACTGGCTTGAGAAGCGCGCAAACACGAACCCTCACGCCTCCCCCATGTCGATCTACGAGTGCCACGTTGGGTCCTGGAAACAGGGACTTTCCTACCGCGAGTTAGCTGACGAGATGGTGCCATACCTGATCGAAATGGGGTACACGCACGTCGAGTTCATGCCGGTGATGGAGCACCCATTCGGAGGATCTTGGGGATACCAAGTGACCGGGTACTACGCCCCAACCTCCCGCTACGGCTACGCCGACGACTTCCGCTACCTGGTCGACAAGCTGCACCAGGCCGGCATCGGAGTGATCTTGGACTGGGTGCCCGCACACTTCCCGAAAGACTCGTGGGCTTTGGCACGCTTCGATGGCACGCCGCTGTATGAAGACCCGGACCCGCTACGTGGGGAACACCCCGACTGGGGCACCCTAGTCTTCAACTACGGCCGTAACGAGGTCCGCAACTTCCTGGTCGCCAACGCGCTCTACTGGATGGAAGAGTTCCACGTCGACGGACTCCGGGTCGACGCGGTTGCCTCAATGCTCTACCTGGACTACTCGCGCAAGGACGGTGAGTGGCGCCCCAACAAGTTTGGAGGCAGGGAGAACCTGGAAGCAATCCAGTTCATTCAGGAAGCGAACGCGACGGCTTACAAGCGCAACCCCGGGGTTGTCATGATTGCCGAGGAATCAACGGCTTGGCCTGGCGTCACCGCACCGACAACCGGCGGGGGCTTGGGCTATGGCTTCAAGTGGAACATGGGGTGGATGAACGACACCCTGGCCTACATGAAAGAGGACCCGGTCAACAGGCGTTGGCACCACGGCGAGCTCACCTTCTCGCTGGTGTACGCGTTCTCAGAGAACTTTGTTCTGCCGCTTTCTCACGATGAGGTCGTGCATGGGAAGGGCTCCATTGTGGCGCGCATGCCTGGGGACAAATGGCAAAAGCTGGCCAACACCCGTGCCCTCTACAGCTACCAGTGGTCGCACCCTGGCAAGCAACTACTGTTCATGGGCCAAGAGTTCGCGCAGGAAGGGGAATGGTCCGAGTCCTACAGCCTTGACTGGTGGCTTCTGGACTACCCGGAACACAAGGGCGTCTTGGACCTGGTGAAGGACCTGAACCAGTTGTACAAGACCTCCCCCGCGCTCTGGGACGACGACTACACGGGCTTCGAGTGGATCGATGCGGGCGACGCCGACCACAACGTGATCAGCTACGTCCGTCAGGGCCCAGGCCCGGACGGGGAGCTGGAACACCTGCTGTGCGTCATCAACTTTGCGGGGACCCCACACGAGCAGTACAGGGTCGGGGTTCCGTTCGCTGGGGAGTGGGAAGAAGTCCTGAACAGTGACGATTTGAAGTACGGCGGTTCCGGAGTGACGAACCCCGAGCCGATTGCTTCTGAGCCCACTGCCTGGATGGGGCGTGACAACTCGATTTCGCTTCGGGTTCCGCCGCTGGGGGCAACGTTCCTGCGGCCGAAGAAGTAGGCGCTAGCGGGGTGGCTTACAACCCGCTAGCGCCTCGCCCCGCTACAACCCGCTCCGCCACAACCCGTAGCCAAACGGCCCCAAATCCGCTTTGGCCGCGGGTTGTGGCGTCCAAAGCAACGAAAAACACGGCTTTCCCGGGACAACCCGCAGCCCGACCGACCCCACCTCGCTTTGGCTACGGGTTGTGGCGCGGCAGGGCCTGCCGACACGGAGCCGAGCAGCAACAACCCGCGGCCGAAGCGGTGGATAGGGGTTAGGGCTTCCCTCAGACCATGAGGATGGTTGCAAGACGGGTGCGGGCTGATTTCACAGCGTCCACGTCGCTTGCAATCTGGAAAAGCTCAACCAGACGGGCACGAAGCTGTTCTTTTTCGTCCTTGTCCTTGGTGGAAGACAGCGCAGAGAGTAGCGCTTCGAAGGCTGCCTGCTCCTGTCCCGCCGCAAAGAGCGCATCAGACTCGCCTAAGACAATGGCTGCCCCCGCCTCTGCCGCACCTGTTTCTACCTGAGCAGACGTAGCTGCTTCCGCTTCTGCTTCCTCTTGACGCAACTGGAAGCGGGCACGCGTCAACGCCGTCTTGGCCTCGCGGTCAGCCGGGTTCGACGCAAGGACTTTCTGCCAGGCAGCAATAGCCTTCTGCCAGTCCCCAAGGCCCTCGGCCTCGCGTGCCGGAAGGTGAGAATCCGGAATCGGCTCCTCAAGATCGGTAGCACTCACGTTGATTCGGCCCACGACCCCCATCTGGGGCGCCACCTGCAACAACTCGGAAAGGACGCTCTCCAAGTCGGTTTCTGTAGGGGCCCCCTCAAAAAGAGGCACAGGTCGGCGAGCCAGTAGAGCGACCCCAGCCGGAAGGCTCTGTAGCTGGAACGCTTCTACTAGTTCCGGCAGGCTGGCTGCATCGACCTTACCAAGCTGGAAAGCGCCCTGAGACTTCCGCGCGACGCTCTCGGCAGTCCGCAGCGCCTGTCCCGACGCCAGCGAAGAAGCCGCCGTAAACAGAAGCACGACAGGCACCGTCTGAGACAGGGCCATGACGTCTTCGAAGTTGGCCTGCGTGACATCGACGACCAGAGGCGCGTCGATCAGAGGCCCGCCCGTTGCCGCAGGAAACCCTTGAACTGGGGCCCCGTAGGGTGAGGGATCCTGGGCTTGCTGAGGGCCGTTGTAAGCTGAAGAACCCTGCCCCGGTTGCGGACCACCAAAGTGAGAAGGTCCCTGGTCTGGCTGAGGCGAGCCTGCCATGCCTGACAGGTCATAAGCCCCGGATGACGACGCGGGTGCGGGCTGGTTCATACCACTCCTTTGATCGAAACCTGACACGTTGTAGGTAGCCTAGATCCGGCCGTGCCTACTCCTTCGTTACGCTCTTGATGATGCGTTCAGCGCCAACCACCGAAACGGGGTCGTCACTACCGGAGCCCGGCACCAGGAAGAAAATGTTCACCTGATACGTCACGGTTGCGCTGGACCCAATGGCTGGATCATCAATGTAGGCAGCTGGGGTTCCGCCAAGTTCCAGTGTTGAACCCTCGACGGTCTTCTTGTATTCGTGGGTGTATTCGAAGGAAGCAGCGGTGAGTCCCTGTCCCGTCTCAAGCAAAACCGTTGTGATCGGTGATTCATCCTCGAAGGCCTCGGCCGTGACGCTTCCCGCGACCTCAACTGCATCGGAAAGTGCCGTGAGTTCTTCTGAGTAGCGGGGCCCGAAGACGTTGTCTTCGAAAATACTGTATTCCTCGTTGTCCGGGCTATTCAGGTGACTCACGTAAGTGCTGAGGACGTCTTTCGGCGAGATTTCAAGTTCAGCAGAGTCGTCAGGTAGGACTTTGGATCCGCTCTGGACAGCTAGGCCCCGCACGGGGGTTCCACCGACCAGACGCACCCAGTTCTCAAGCATGTAGTCGGACTTGGCATCGGCTTGCGTCAAGAAGAAAACCTCAGCGGGGGCATCGGTGGTCGCATCTGACGCCACAACCAACACCCTAGGGAACGACGTGCCGACAGTTACAGAGTGAACCGCGTGCCCAATGATCAGGGGCGCAAGGTCCGTTTCTGTCTTCTCAGCCCGAACCAGCTGCCCGGTCCTCATAGAAAGCGCGGGGTCAACCAGCCTCTGGTCCAAGCCCTCTGCACTCTTCGAGGAATCTGACTCGTCAACAACCGCCTGGACCTCTGCAACGATCCGGTCAACCTGGTCATCCGTCAGCGAAAGCTCGTCACTGTCGTCGCCTGACTGCGCTCCCGATTGAGCGCCAGACTGAGCTCCTGATTGTGAGGCGTCACCGCTTACTTCCAAGACGGGAAGGTCGCAGCCCGCAAGCAAAAACGCGGACGCCAGAAGAGGAACAGTAAGAACTTTAAGCGAACGTTTCATCAGTTAGTCTCCCTGTGAGGGGTCGGCATCCGAGTTTTTATCAGTAGACCCTTCCACCATCTGGCTCCAGGACAAGGGGCCCCGCCCCCGACGCTTCAAAGCGTCCTCAGGAGCATCAGGAACCACAGGGATTTCCCCCGTTCCTGTTTCATACCGCCGCCCGTCAACGACAAGGGCCTCCACACCGCGCTTCTCGGCCTCACGCAAGGCCCGCCTAGACGGGAACCCACGCCCGGCCTGCAGAGCCGCAAGGTTCATCATGCCTGACTCAGTAGTCACGACTTCTTCGAGGCTCCCCGAATCCGCAGGAGGCTCTGGGGCTACTTTGGGGACCTGGCCGGTAACGGCGCCGATGGGGCCAGCCACTGGGTAGCGGGGGAGCTCCTCCTGCGTCTCCTCTTCGACTTCAATGACTTCAGGCTCCACCTCTGCTACAGGTGAGACCTCGACCGTTTCACGTTCCAAGGCTTCAGGCTCAACAGCTTCGGCCTGGGTCTCAACCGGTTCGGGGCCGGCGTCCACCACAGCCTGGGTTTCGCCCGTTTCAGGCTCTTGGGTCGAGGTTCCAGCGTCAATCAGTGCGGGGGCTTCTATTTCCTCGGTTTGCTTCGGGGCCTTCGCTGGGGCCTCAATCTGGAGAGTGGATTCGCCCTTCTTACGGCGAGCAGTAATCACAGCGGCTGTGATAAGCGCTAAGGCCGCAAGGACTCCTGCAGAAACGTAGCTCCAAAGTGCCAGCGCGTTTGCCTGCGGGGTCTCCCACGACAATCGAATGACGGGTGCGGGACCTTCACCGTCGGTTGCGGCAAGCAAGGACTGATCTAGTTCGTCGCCAGTGAGTTCCAAGGAGACCGAGTGTCTCCCGTATTTGACAGCAGTCCACATGTCCGACGCGATGGGGTTCTCTGCAGGCTCTTCGCCCGACTGAGCGTCCTCTTCGGACCCGGACTCCTCAGCCGCCTCTTCTTCCGCTTGGGGCTCTTCCTCCGTAGCCTCTTCTTCGTCCGGCTGCTCAGCCGCTTCGTGGGTGATGACCTTCAGAGTTTCCAGGTCAGACAGCCCGATGATCTCGTCATACGCTTCGTCCTGCAGCCAAGCGTTGATGTCCTCTTCCGAGCCCGTGGCAAGCCAGACTAAGGAGTCGCCGGGGACACTGGCCTCCACGCGGACACCAGCAACCTCTTGGTGAGGTTCGTAGAGTCGAAGGACCCCTGCCCTGGTCATCGTAAACGGCTGGTCAGTTTCACCAGTTGCGACAACCTGTTGCTGGGGCCGCCAGACCGTGGTCGCCAGGACACCGATAGTCACCCCAACCAGGGCCAGCGTGCCCAGGATCAGGGGAAGCGTGTAGCGTTTCAGCTCTCGCACGCATCTTCCTTCCAGTCGTCACGCCATTTGGCGCAGCTCTTAGCTATCACTACAGGGTAAGCCCATTTTTCGACGCTTTTCAGCGGAACCGCTCACAGTAAGAACAACTGCCACAGGTGTCACAGAGGGCGCAGGCCACGATCCCAACAGCTCGCATGCCAGTGCCTTCGAGCGTCCACACCTACCTCCGTCCCGAAAGGCGCCTCACTGGGCCAAGCCACCACGTGATCTACTCCGGGACCCACTGCCCTGCCGCACGCAGGGCACGTGTAGGTGCGCGGCGACGGTCCGACCCGCTGGACTTGGTAAGATATCCCGTCCGGGCCGGTCTCGCTACGAGCGACGCCCCGCAACGCCGCTTCGTTCAGTGGTCTGTGAAGCGGACGGCGGGAACGTGACGAGCCTCTACCCACTAGATCGCCGTCTGTCCCTTTCGGACGACACTCACGACGTCCAGGTCAGGGCTCAGGACCAGCAGATCGGCACGCTTGCCCGCCTCTAGGCGGCCACGATCTGTGATCCCCAAAATTCCTGCGCCGGCTACGGTTGAAAGATAAACGGCATCGACCAGTGAAAGTCCGGAGCGCCTGACGGCTGTTCGCAGGCAGTCAATCAGCCGGGCGGTCCCTCCAGCGATAGCGTCACCTTCCGCGAGGCGAGCCACACCGTCCTTCACCCGGACAGCCTGAGGTCCCAGCTGGTATTCCCCGTCCGGCATGCCTGCTGCAGCCATGGCATCGGTAACGAAAACACAGTTTTCACGGCCGACGAGCTCGACGACTTTCCGCGCCAGGGATGGGTCAATGTGGGTACCGTCGTTGATCATTTCGAGAACGACCTGACCCTGTTTCGCGGCCTCCAGAAAAACAGAAATGGGGCCGGGGGCGCGGTGACGCATTGGCCGCATCCCGTTGAACAAGTGGGTGATTGTGGCCCGCCCACCACGAGTCGGCTTACCCCGCTCAGCAATATCCTGAATGCCCGCGTCCACCGCAGCTTCGGCGTCCGCAATGTCACAATCAGTGTGCCCCCATGACGGCAGAATGTTGCCGTCCACCAAAACCTTCACCGCCTGACGCCCAGCAGCATCGGTCGCCCGCTCAGGTGCGAAGGTAATCGAGACAGCTTTCCCACGTCCCGCAGAAACCAGTCGGCTAGCCACCTCAGGAGTCGCCGGGATTAGGTAGCGGGGGTCCTGAGCACCACAGCGGGCCTCGGACAAAAACGGGCCCTCATAATGGATTCCCTGGATGATGCCCTGGTCAACCGCCTCCGCCAGCAAGCCAGCTCTGGTCTCAAGAATGTCAACGGGTGCAGTAACCAGTGAGGCCACGAGGGTCGTCGTCCCATTCTTCAAGTGTTCGTTCGCAGCGGTGCGCACATCCTCAAGTGTCAGCGAATCCGGGAACGAGGCACCTCCCCCACCATGGCAGTGAACGTCGATTAGACCCGGGGTGATGATCGCCCCGTCCGGTGCGTGATCGGGCGCGTCCTTCCACTGCTCCGGCAGGTCGGCAACAGGCCCGACCCAGGCGATCCTTTCGCCTTCCACGACGACGACTCCATCATCGATGACACGGTCAGTTAGGACGACCTTGCCACCCCACCTTTTCACAGGTTCCACTAGAACAGCCTCTCTTCCGCGTTATCCATGCCGCGCATTGCGGCATAGTCCAAGACCAGGCACTCGATGCCCCTATCTTCTGCGAGGGTGCGGGCCTGTGGGGTTATCTCTTGAGCGGCGAAGATGCCCCGGATCTTCCCGTACCTTTGTTCCCGCCCCAGCAGCTCTAGGTAGCGGGTCAACTGTTCGACCCCATCTATCCCACCGCGCCGCTTCACTTCAACAGCGACGGGCCAATCCTGGGGGTCATAGACAAGCAGGTCAACCGGGCCAATCGGCGTTGGGTGCTCCCTGCGAAACAGGGTCCACCCCGAACCAAAGATCTTCGGGACCTGCTCTGCCAAAAGCTCTTGAAGGTGCGCTTCTACCCCGTCCTTAACGAGACCGGGATCCTCGCCAAGCGGTTCCTCGATCTGTGCCAAGATCTCGAAGATCCTAATGACTAGAAGCCCTTCAGTCTTGGTGGGCTCAACCCTCCAAACCTCTTGGACGCCAAGTGCTTTTTCCTCATCACTCGGCTGGGCTTCGGTGAGCCTGGCAGGCGCACTCATCCAGTTAAGAGGCTTGTACGAACCCCCATCGGAATGGACCAGGACCGACCCGTCAGCTTTCAGCATCAACACGCGTTTGGCCCTGGGTAAATGGGCGTCCAGACGACCGGAGTAGTCAACGGAGCACTCCGCGACGACTAGCTTCACGGCGCCCCTTTCGCAGACTTCAAAGAACACCCTACGCCCAACACCAAGTCAGGCGTCAGTTCGAAATGCTGCCCTGTTCAACGACGACCGTCACGAAGTCTCGGTCGACAGAGGCGAAGCCGCCGTCCACGTTCACCAGCACAGGTTCCCGATCGGTCCGTGAAATCTCAACCACGCCCTCAGAAAGCACCGAGAGGATCGGTTGGCGTCCCGGCAGGACACCCAAGCTGCCGTCAACCGCCGGGATTGCGACGTAGCTAGCTTTCCCTTTCCAAAGGGAACCCGTCTTCCCCACGACCTCCACGTGGAGCTTGTCGGAGGGATTCGACGAACTCATGCTTCCTTCTCAAGTTCGTGCCACTTGCGTTCAAGGTCGTCAATGCCACCGATGTTGAAAAAGGCCTGCTCGGGAACCTGATCGTAGTAACCGTCTGCAATCCGCTTGAAGGCCTCGATGGTCTCAGTAAGCGGAACGGTAGAACCCGGGATGCCAGTGAACTTCTCAGCCATGTAGGTGTTCTGAGACAGGAACTGCTGAATGCGCCTGGCCCTGGCAACAGTGACCTTATCTTCCTCGGAAAGCTCGTCAACACCCAGGATCGCGATGATGTCCTGCAGTTCCTTATTCTTCTGCAGAATCGACTTCACGCGGGTAGCGACCTGGTAGTGCTCTTCACCGACGTACTTCGGGTCGAGCAGACGCGAGGTTGAGCTAAGCGGGTCAACAGCCGGGTACAGACCCCGAGAAGCAATCTCACGAGACAGTTCCGTTGTCGCATCCAGGTGAGCGAACGTGGTCGCAGGTGCCGGGTCCGTGTAGTCGTCAGCGGGAACGTAGATCGCCTGCATCGAGGTGATCGAGTTGCCCCCTGCCGAGGTGATGCGCTCCTGCAGCATGCCCATCTCATCAGCAAGGTTCGGCTGGTAGCCAACAGCTGAAGGCATCCGCCCCAGAAGTGTCGAGACCTCGGACCCTGCCTGCGTGAAACGGAAGATGTTGTCGATGAACAGCAACACGTCCTGGTTTTGCACGTCACGGAAGTACTCCGCCATGGTGAGCGCGGTTAGGGCCACACGAAGACGCGTCCCCGGGGGTTCGTCCATCTGCCCGAAGACCATCGCGGTCTTTGAGAGGACACCCGCGTCCTCCATTTCGTGGATCAGGTCGTTGCCCTCACGGGTGCGCTCGCCAACGCCAGCAAAGACGGAGACACCGCCGTGATCAAGCGCTACACGCTGAATCATCTCTTGGATCAGAACGGTCTTACCCACGCCGGCACCGCCGAACAGGCCGATCTTTCCGCCCTGCACGTACGGGGTCAAAAGGTCAATAACCTTAATCCCCGTCTCGAACATCTCCTCTTGGCCCTCAAGCTTGTCAAAAGACGGCGGCTCGCGGTGGATAGCCCACCGCTCCTTGGCCTCAAAGGTTTCGTCCTCTTCCAGGTTCAGGACCTCACCGGTGACGTTGAAAACGTGCCCCTTAGTGGCCTCACCAACCGGGACCATGATCGGCGCGCCAGTGTCAGTCACGCGGGCACCACGAACTAGTCCGTCAGTGGGCTTGAGCGCAATGGCCCGAATCAGGTTGTCCCCCAGATGCTGTTCGACCTCCATGGTCAGGGTGGTGACGCCCTCGCCTTCCCCCTGGCCGCTCAGGTCAATGACGGTCGTAAGCGCGTTGTATAGCGCGGGGATCCCATCCGGTGGGAACTCCACGTCGACCACGGGACCAACCACGCGTGCGATCCGACCTTCAGCGGTCTTCGTCTCTTCTGCAGCCATTGTCTTGTCCTTCATTGCCGGGGTTAAGCCTGCTGTGAGAGAGCGTCCGCGCCGGACACGATCTCACTGATTTCTTGGGTGATCTCCGCTTGGCGCGCCTGGTTCGCAAGACGCGTGTAGTCGCGGATCATTTCGTTGGCGTTTTCTGTCGCGGTGTGCATTGCCTGCTGACGTGCAGCCAGTTCGGATGCAGCCGACTGCAACATCGCGTTCGCGATCCTGTTTGTCACATACAGGGGAAGAAGCGTGTCGAGCACGGTCTTCACGTCCGGGATGAACTCGTACTCCGGGTAGCCTTCACCGTCCGGGCCGAAGCCGAGCTCCCCGTCGTCGTCATCGTCATCCGCGGCCGGCGCGTCAACGACGGTAAGGGGAAGCATCTGCCTTATTTCGGGAACTTGGCGCACCATCGACTTGAAACGGGTAAACACCAGCTCAACCGCGCCAACCCCCTTCTCGGGGTCCTTGTCCAAGAAGTATTCGAGCAACGTCTCACCAACGTCGTAGATGAACTCGTCCGAGGGGGAGTCCGACGCCCCCTCCCACGACTTCTCAACCGGGATCCCACGAAAACGGAAGTACTGGGCAGCACGCCGTCCAGACGTAAACAGAACGGGAGTCTTCCCCTTCTCTTTGAGTTCCTCAATCAGGCGCTCAGTCTCACGCAGAATCGTTGCAGAATACGCACCCGCCAAGCCGCGGTCCGATGCGATCGCGAGGACCGCAACCCGATCCGTGTCACTGCGAGCCTGCGTGAGAGGGTGACGAATATCGGAGTGAATCGCAACAGCCGCGACCGCTTTCGTGAGCGCGCGGGTGTAGGGGTCCGCTTCGGTCGCACGCTTCCGAGCGCGCCCAATGCGCGAAGCAGCGATCATCTCCATAGCGTTGAAGACTTTTTCAAGCTTCTCCGTGGAGGCGATCTTCTGCTTGTAGATCCTTTGCGCGCCGCTCATCTGCTATCTCTTGCCTCCACGCGGACGCACGATGCGTTCGTGAGTGCGCTCCGCCTCGAGGTCTTCTTCGGCTTCCTCGGCCTCTTCCTTATGAAGTGTGTACTTCTCCAGGAAGGATTCGACGGCTTCTTTAAGGTCTGCTTCCGTCTGTTCGCTCAGCTCGCCCTTCTCGGAGATCTTGGCAAGGACGTCCGACTGGGTGCGCAAGTTGTCAAGCAACGCGTCCTGGAAAGGCAATACTTCCTTCAGCTCAAGCTTGTCAAGGTATCCGTTCGTGCCGGTCCAGATCATGACAACCTGTTCCTCGACCGGCATGGGCGAGTACTGGGGTTGCTTCAGAAGTTCCATTAGGCGTTCACCACGGGTCAGCTGCTGACGGGTGACGGCGTCAAGGTCGGAAGCAAACATGGCGAAAGAGGCCATGGAACGGTACTGGGCAAGCGTGAGCTTCAGCGTTCCCGCGACCTTCTTCATTGCCTTGATCTGCGCGTCACCACCGACACGAGAAACTGAGATGCCGACGTCAACGGCAGGGCGCTGGTCAGCGTTGAACAGGTCAGACTGCAAGAAGATCTGTCCGTCAGTAATGGAGATGACGTTGGTCGGAATGTAGGCCGAGACGTCGTTCGCTTTGGTCTCAACAATCGGCAAGCCCGTCATCGAGCCGCCACCAAGCTTGTCGTTGAGCTTCGCGCAACGTTCCAGCAAGCGGGAGTGTAAGTAGAACACGTCGCCGGGGTAGGCTTCACGCCCCGGCGGGCGGCGAAGAAGCAGGGACACAGCGCGGTAGGCTTCGGCCTGTTTCGACAGGTCGTCAAAGACAATCAGGACGTGCTTGGAATCGTACATCCAGTGCTGCCCGATCGCGGAACCCGTGTAGGGCGCAAGGTATTTGAAGCCGGCAGGGTCTGAGGCGGGGGAAGCAACAATGGTCGTGTACTCCATTGCTCCCCGGTCAGTCAGGGTCTTCCTGACCGCCGCGATGGTCGAAGCTTTTTGTCCGATGGCAACGTAGATGCAACGGACCTGCTTGTTCGGGTCGCCCGTCTTCCAGTTATCCTTCTGGTTCAGGATCGTGTCAACAGCGAGTGCAGTCTTACCAGTTTGGCGGTCGCCAATGATTAGTTGCCGCTGACCGCGACCAATCGGGATCATCGAGTCAATCGCCTTCAACCCAGTCTGCAGAGGTTCGTACACGCTGCGCCGGGTCATGACGCCCGGCGCTTGAAGCTCAAGGGCGCGCCTGCCGTCTAGATCCGTGATCTCGCCGAGCCCATCGATGGGCTCGCCAAGCGGGTTGACGACCCTACCCAGGTAGCCGTCCCCGACCTCAACGGACAGGACCTCCCCTGTGCGGCGAACTTCCTGGCCTTCTTCGATACCCGAATAGTCACCCAGGACGACCACGCCGATTTCGCGTGGCTCCAGGTTCATAGCCAGGCCCAGAGTTCCGTCCGCGAACTGCAGGAGCTCATTGGCCATGGCGCCCGGCAACCCTTCGACCTTCGCGATCCCGTCAGCCGTTAGTGTCACGTGGCCAATTTCCTCGGCAGCAACCTCTGCGGGCGCGAAGGACTCGATGTATGAATCCAGTGCCTTCCGTATCTGGTCGGCGGAAATCCCTAGATCAGCCATCTGTGTCTTCCTTGTCCTTGGGTTCTCTCTTTAAGTTCTTGAGTATCTGTTCTCTCAACGCGTGAGAGACTCCCGTGCTACCACGAAATCGCGGCGCACTGTTGTATCAACGGCCTGTTCCCCTGCGTCCAAGCGGAAACCACCGATAAGACTGGGGTCGATTACCGTCGCCAGAAGGACGTCAATGTCCCATCGTCTGCTGGCGAGAGCCGTTAGTTTCTTGTATTGCTTTTCATCAAGCTCGGTAGCGGTGTAGGCCACCACCAGTGTTTTCCCGGTTAGCTCAGCAACCCGTGACGCGTAATCCCGCAGGGTTCTTAGCAGCTGACCGTAGTGCGATGAGAATGCGGCGCGGACAATGAGTCGTTCCGCGATCGGCGAGACGCGTCCCTGGAAAATGGTACGGGCCAGAGCCGCACGATCTTGCGCGCCGCCCTCGCCAATGTCAGACAGTTGGACACGCAACTCACGCTGGTCGCTGATAACGGAGACCGCGTCGATGAGCTGTTGGGCCAAGTCTGCGTACTCGCCGTCTTTTAGCGCCTGATAGATATAGGCGTCAAGTCCCAGGTCAGAGGTGACCTTTACCAGGGCCCGCGAAGACGTCCAGTGCTCTTTGACCAGGTCTTGGAGCACCGCGAGCGTCGTCTTCGTAACTTCTGGCGCGAAAACCGCGTCTAGCAGAGCGAGCTTGTCGCTATCGGTTCGGGAAGGGTCGGTGAGGCCTTCGCGAAGCGGGGTGTTGTCCGCCAGCAAGTCGGAGGCACCAAACAGGTCCTCACCAATCTGCTCCCCGTCAGCTCCACCTTCGACAGCGCTTGACAAAAGCTTGCCCGCACGCCCACACCGTTCCTGAACCTTCACTAGACATCCGCTCCGGTGGGTACCTTGTTCATGTCAGCTTCAAGGTCGTCCATGAAACGGTCAATGACCCTGGAGGACAAGGCCTTGTCTTTCAGCTGTTCGCCGACAATCTTCTCCGCGAGGGACGTAGCGAGCGCACCGATATCCTGGCGAAGCGAGACCTGGGCTGCCTGTCTCTCTGCGTCGATCTGTTTGCGCGCGTTTTCTGTGATGCGCGAGGCCTCAGCAGTAGCATCAGCCTGAGCCTGTTGGAGCGTTCGTTTCGCGTCCCGGTCGGCCTCATCGCGGATCTCTTTCGCGTCCTTCGCTGCCTGAGCTAGAAGTTCCGCGCGTTCACGCTTCGCTATTGCCGCGTCCTCTTGAGCCTTTGAGGCAGCGTCAAGACCCTTGTCGATCTCATCGCGACGCTGGTCGATCATCTTATAGATCTTTGGCAGTGTCCGCCCTAACACGAGCCAGAGCAGAAGGGCGATGACCGCTGACCAAAAGACCTCGTACAACGGGGGAAACAGGACGTCTGTACCTTGGATGTCCGCCTCACTCGTTGCTGGTAGCAGCAAGAAAAACATCGTTAGACGATAAAGGTAAGCACGAAGCCGATCAGGGCGAGTGCCTCGACAAGCGAAGCGCCAATGATCATGTTCGTGAACAGACGTCCGGCGACCTCAGGCTGACGAGCTGTGGCTTCCTGAGTCTTGGAAACCAGCATCCCAATGCCGATGGCGGGGCCGAGTGCCGCGACACCGTAGCCCAATATTGCAATCGAACCGCTCATGTTTGCTCCTTATTACTTTCTTTTTCTTGGGTTTAGTGGGCCTCGACCGACATCTTGATGTACACGCCCGTGAGGATTGTGAAAACGTAAGCCTGCAGGACCGCAACGAAGATCTCAAACAGGGTAACGACGATGGAAGCCACGACCGTCAGGGCTGCCATTGGCTTCACCCACACATCAATGGCCAGCATCAGCGACTGGGTTCCAAAGTAGGTGAGTGCCAGAAGCATGTGCCCGGCGATCATGTTGGAAAGAAGACGAATGGCAAGCGTTGCGGGGCGAACGATGAAAGTTGAAACCAGCTCGATTGGGGTGAGCAGGAAGTAAACGGGCCATGGGATCCCCGGGGGAAACAGCTGCTCTTTGAAGAACTTCAACCCGCCGCGCGCTTTGATGCCGGCCACGATAAACGTGACGTAGCTGATGACTGCAAAGACCAGAGGGACGCTCATCACCGATGACGCAGCAATGTTTATGCCAGGAACGATACCTGTGAGGTTCATGGCCAGGATACTGAAGAAGACAAAGCCCAGTATTGTTGCGTAGCGCTTTCCGCGCCTTGTCCCCAGCAGCTCGATGCCAACGTTGTCCCGCACAAAACCGACGAGCATCTCTGCGACCATCTGCGTGCGGCCGGGCCGCACCTTTAACTTGGCTGCGATAAGCGCAAAGGACACCATCACGACTGCGCCAGCAAAGAAACGCGCCAGGACCAGGCGGTCCATCTGGAAGTAGGTGCCCTCCCAGATCATGGCCTCCGGGAAGAAGTCCATTAGGCCAGGTTCGTGCACCTCAGTGCCGGGGTTTTTGAAGAAGCGAATGACGGCTTCCCCGAAGGTACCGGCCATGATGGCAACGATGATTCCGAGCCCAACCCACCACCAGGTAGGCGTCTTTGATCGAGCGGTGCTGGCGTCTGGGGAGTCCGCCGCTTTTGTTCCCGTGTCCTTGGACACGTCTGTAGCTTGCAGTGGGCACCTCCAGCCGGTTGTCGCTTCGCCATCGAGGCGACTGTTACAAACAGTACAGGTTGAAGCGAGCCACCAGTGGGCCGTTTCAACCTGCCCCATGTTACCAGCCGAAAGGACCTACGTGTGCAGGTCCCGACCTGAGCGCCACGCGAAAACCACTGCTTGGGCGACCACATTGGCTAGAAGCCCAACAACCACAACGATTGCGATGACTCTTACTTCGAAGCCCGAAACACTTCTAGCGAAGAATAGGGTGACCCCGATCAAGATGATCTTGATCAGGAAGTCCAAGGCGATCCACCCAAGGCCCGGGCGGTCCGCCAACGCTGTCCGCCTGGTTGTGAACAGGCTCACGGTAAACATGACCAGTGAGACAGCGGTACCCAGCAAAACGGAACGCCACGGATGGTTTGGCAGAAAGATTCCGAGCGCGACCGCTAGCGCTACGGTGAAGAGAGATGAGAAAAGCAACGCCCACCGCATGGCGTGCGCACTTCTTACCAGTTGCAGGCTAGTCATCTGCGTCCCCCTCCTGGACGGGTTCCGCGAAATACCCTGCAGTGCGATCTTGCAGCTGAGGTTCATAGGTTGACAGGGGATGCCAGATTACGGCTGGTCCGGCAGCTACCTCAGGTTGGATGGCCAAGGTGCTTGCCCTGTCACCTTCCGCGGCTAAATCCCCAAACGGGCCCGCACCTTGGGGTTCCAGCGAGGGGAGTCGATCCTGTGCCTCTTGCTGTGGGAGTGTGCCCTGGCTTTGCCGTTGCATCGCGGTTTCGTAGCCGGTTAGGGGATACCAAACGCGTCTCCCGCCGCCAGAGATCACCTGGACCCCGTCGTCCACTACCACGGGTCCTCCCGGCGTTCCCGCCCCGCGATGGCGGCGCCGGCTGCGAGGGAATTGGTGGAGCGTTGCGACCACGGCAGCGATGAAGAAGGGCAGAGCTGAAAGCAGAACGACCTTTGGTGAAAACCAGATCAGAGCCACCGACACGACCACGACCAAGGCGGTCCAACCGTAGAGGATGAAGACTACGCCCCTATGTGAATGCCCTTGCGTCAGCAGCCGGTGATGCAAGTGCGTGCGGTCCGCGGCCACCGGACTCCGGCCGTGCATCATGCGAATGGCGGGGGTAATGAATAGGTCTGCCACGGGAACAACCAGGACCGCGACAGGCAGGATGAGCGGCATCCACGTCGCCGCGGCGGCGTTGCCCGTCAGCAGCATAGGGTTCAGCTGTCCCGTCACTATGATCGCGGCGGATCCAAGGACCAGGCCCAGCACCATCGAGCCCGAATCCCCCATGAAGATTGAAGCGGGGTGGAAGTTGTACCAAAGAAAGGCGATACAGGCGCCCGCCAGCGCCATGGTGATGATTGCCGCCCCGGACAGGTAGAGAAGCTCTCCCGTGAGTCTGGTCAGTAGGTAGGAGTAAGCGAAAAACCCTAACGCCCCAATCGCGATGACGCCCGCGGCGAGCCCGTCAAGGCCGTCCACGAAGTTCACTGCGTTCATGATGGCGACAAGAAGCACTGCCGACAGGAGTATGGAGAGCCTGGCTGAGCCGACGCTGACACCAAACAACGGGATGTTCACCAGTTGTACTCCGGCAACCGCCATCCCGCCCGCGACCAAGAACTGCCCTGCCAGCTTCGCCAGCCAGTCCAGCTCCCACACGTCGTCAACTGCACCTAGAAGGCAAATCGCGATCGCCCCTACCGCAACCGCCCACAGGGCGGAAGATTCCTGGTACGCGGGCTTGAAGAAGGGAATGGAATTTCCAACCAACAGGGCAAGGACGATCCCTCCCGTCAGTGCCACGCCCCCAAGACGTGGGATAGGGATGGCATGAACGTCACGTTCCCTGGGCGGGGTGAGAACGTTGAAGCCCAGAGCGACGCGGCGCACCACTGGGACCAGGATTAGGGTGACCCCTAGGGACACAAACAGGAGCAGTATATAGAGTCTCATTGCCCCTTACTCCCCGCCTTCAAGGCTGCTTGCAGTTCCCCCAAGCCTAGGGCCCCCCGCCTCAAGATACTGAGGTCAGGGCCCGTGACGTCCAGGATTGTTGACGCTGGGCCCGGTTTAAGAGTCCCTCCGTCTACGTAGAGGCCGACACTGTCTCCGAAGTACCCCCTGGCCTCCTCAACACTGCGAGCAGGGGGGTTTCCAGTCGTGTTCGCGGACGTAAGTGCAAGCGGGCCCGACTGCCTGAGCACCTGGAGCGCTACGGGATGGTCCGGGACGCGCAGTGCCACGGTCCAGCCCGTAGCCCGAAGATCCCAACCAAACCGCTCACGCGTGTGAACAATGAGCGTTAGGGGTCCCGGCCAGAACTTCTCTGCCAGCCTGCGGGCCCTCTGTTGCTCTTCATCACTTTGGAAGCTGGCGATCCGGTCTAACCAGACGGAGTCGGGTAGTGCAATCGGGGGTGGCATCCGCTCATCGCGTCCCTTAGCAAGGAGTAGTGCGCTCACTGCGCGATGGTTCCACGGATTAGCACCGATCCCGTAAACGGTGTCGGTGGGGAGAACAACCAGGCTCTCTGCGCCAGGGTCGACCTGCCGGACGCTACCCATCGAAGCCTTCTTCCGGCTTTTGAGCCAGAAGGAATCTGGGGGCACCCGTCAAGTCTTCCAGGGTCGCCACCCCGGTGAACCCGGTGGCGCGGGCGTGGTCGCGGAGGGCGTCGCCCTGAGTGCTTCCGTGTTCCATAATCAGGAACCCACCTGCACGGAGCAGGTCGTGACTGCGTTGCACTATGCCTCGAGGGAGCACCAACCCATCCTCACCTCCCCCGTAAAGTGCCACGGCCGGGTCTGCCTTGGCCTCCGGTTGCGTTGGCGCGTCCATCAATCCAACGTAAGGAGGGTTCGAAACAACCAGGTCAACAGTCGCATCCAGCTCAGGGAGTGCACTGAGCGCGCTCTGCGCTTCGATCACCACTTTCGCATCGCCAGGGAAGTAGCGCGCCACGTTAGTTTGAAGGTAAGGCAAGGCTTCGGGAGAATTCTCAACTAACCAGAGTCCTGCCACCGTGTGTTCTGTTGCAAGGGACAGTCCGATTGCGCCGGAGCCCGCACAAAGATCTACGACCTTGGGATTTGAAGGCATGACTTCTAATGCACGGTCTACCAGCAGCTCTGTTTCGGGTCTGGTTGAGAAGACCCCGGGGCCCGCGCTGAGCCGCAATCCACGAAAGTCCATGCTTCCCGTGATGTGCTGTAGCGGAATCCGGTTTTTGCGCTGGGCAATGGCGCTGCGATAGGTCTCGACAGCGCGCCTCCCGACCTGCTGGGGAGCCAGAAACAAAGAGGTCTCCCCGAGCACCCACTGCAGTAGCCAGGCTGCTTCCTGCTCTACGACACCGGACCGTTTTAGTTCACTGCGACCCCAGGTAAGCAGGGTCGGTAGAGGGACGGTCGCGCCCGCCGGCCTGCCCCTTCGGGCCAAAACCAGTGGCTCTTCGGCTGTCTCCCCCATGGGCTCCTATCGAGGTAGGTTTCTGCTACGCGCTCTCTTCGCCCGCTAGGCGGGCGGCCTCGTCTGCCTCTATCGCAGACGCAATCACGGGGCCCAGGTTGCCTTCCAGAACCTGGTCAAGGTTGTAGGCCTTGTAACCGGTTCGGTGATCCGCGATTCGGTTCTCCGGGAAGTTATAAGTCCTGATGCGCTCGGAGCGGTCCACGGTACGGACCTGACTTTGACGCTGAGCAGAGGCTTCGGCCTCCCGTTTTTCGCGCGCGTCCGCAACCAACCGCGAATGCAAGACCCTCATGGCGGCCTCGCGGTTTTGAATTTGTGACTTCTCGTTCTGCATGGAGACCACAATGCCGGTCGGCAAGTGGGTAATCCGAACCGCAGAGTCAGTCGTGTTCACCGACTGGCCGCCGGGACCCGATGACCGGTAGACGTCGATGCGGAGTTCGTTCGGATCAATCACGATTTCCTCGTCCTGATCCATTTCAGGCATCACGAAAACACCAGCAGCGGAAGTGTGGACGCGCCCCTGCGACTCGGTCACGGGGATGCGTTGGACGCGGTGCACTCCGCCCTCGTACTTCATCTGTGCCCAAACGCCGTCCTCCGGGGCCGGGTGCCCCTTTGCACGAATCGCCAGGGTGACCTCTTTCAGCCCTCCAAGGCCCGTGTAAGTCGTCGAAAGCTCCGTCGTCACCCAGCCCTTACCCTGAGCGAAACGTTCGTACATCCGAGCTAGATCTGCGGCAAAGAGCGCCGATTCGTCCCCACCTTCGCCCGCCTTGACTTCAAGGATGACATCGCGTGCGTCGTCGGGGTCTCTGGGGGCCAGCACCGCGACCAGGGCGCGGTACGTCTCGTCGCGCTTAGCCTCCATCGGTCCAAGCTCTGCAGCGAAATCTGCGTCCTCTTCCGCAAGTTCACGCGCGGTTTCCAGGTCCTCGTCCTGTTCCGAAAGCGAGTTCGCAAGCTTGACGATGCGTCCCAGCTCCGCGTAGCGTCGCCCGACTCTGCGGGCTCTAGCCTGGTCCGAATGCAGGCTGGGGTCCGAGAGCGCAGTTTCTAGTTCTTCGTATTCGGCCAGCAGAGGCACTACCGCCTCAAGCCCTCCCGGCGCACCCATCTTGCCCTCCATCTTCCTTGATTTGTCCTCTAGACAAACAGGTGGGCACCGGCGGATTTCCGCCGGTGCCCACCTGTGTCAAGCTATTTCTGGCCCGTCTTCTTGGCGCCCTTCTTGCCGTAGCGCTTCTCGAAGCGTGCGACACGACCGCCGGAGTCCAGAATCTTCTGCTTACCCGTGTAGAAGGGATGGCAGGCAGAGCAGACGTCAACACGCATGACCCCGTCTTTCATTGTTGACTTTGTAACGAACTCGTTGCCGCAGGTGCAGGTCACGGTCGTTTCTACGTATTCGGGGTGAATGCCTGGCTTCACTTCTATCTCCTAAAGTTGTTGTGATCCGGGTCCCAAGCGGGTCTGGGTGAACCGGAACCAGTGACCTAGTGTGTCACTAGAGGCCCGCCGGGTCCAGCTGCTTGGGGCGTAAAGAACGTGAGATCTGCCCCGGTCCTTAGTCGGACGCCGTGGTGCGTTGCACCAGCATCAGGAACTCGGCGTTCTGCTGGGTGTCTTTCAGCTTGCCAAGCACAGATTCCAGGGCCGCCTGCTGGTCCAGGTTCCCAAGTGCCCTGCGGAGCTTCCACATGACCGCAAGCTCCTCTGGCTTGAACAGCATCTCTTCGCGGCGAGTCCCCGAAGCGTTGATGTCGATGGCAGGGAAGATGCGCCTGTCCGCGAGCGCACGAGAGAGGCGAAGTTCCATGTTGCCGGTTCCCTTGAACTCCTCAAAGATGACCTCGTCCATCTTGGAACCGGTTTCGACAAGCGCGGACGCGATGATAGTTAGCGAGCCGCCTTCACGCAGGTTGCGAGCCGCACCGAAGAACTTCTTGGGCGGGTAGAGTGCTGCAGCGTCGACACCACCGGAAAGGATGCGGCCCGAGGCGGGGGCTGCCAGGTTGTAAGCCCTTGAAAGGCGCGTGATCGAGTCCAGTAGGACAACGACATCTTGACCAAGTTCAACCAGCCGCTTCGCGCGTTCAATGGCGAGCTCCGCAACCAGGGTGTGGTCGGAAGCCGGCCGGTCAAACGTGGAGGCGATGACCTCCCCGTTCACGATGGAACGCATGTCCGTGACTTCTTCGGGACGCTCGTCAACAAGCACGACCATCAGGTGGACGTCGGGGTCGTTGATCTCGATGGCTTTTGCGATCTGCTGAATGATCATGGTCTTCCCCGCTTTGGGCGGGGAAACAATAAGACCGCGTTGTCCCTTCCCAACGGGGGCCACCAGGTCAATCATCCTGGGAGTGATCGCCTTCGGAGTCGTTTCGAGGCGCAGCTGTTCCTTCGGGTACTCCGGGGTCAGCTTCGCAAAATCCCGGCGCTTCGCGGCGTCCTCGATGCTCATCCCGTTGATGGAGTCGACACGAACCAGTGCGTTGTACTTCTGGTTTCCGCGGCGCTCCCCTTCGCGGGCGGCGCGAACTGCGCCGACAACAGCGTCACCTGGACGCAGCCCCCAGCGGCGCACGTTGCCCAGGGTGACGTAGACGTCCGAGTCGCCGGGCAGATAGCCCGAGGTGCGCACGAATGCGTGGTTCGACTGAACGTCGACGATGCCTGCGATCGGGACCAGGGAGTCCTCGTCCAAGGGCTCGTTGTCATTCTCGCGACGTTGCCCGCCACCTTGACCCCGGTTTTGGCCACCGCGGCCGCGGCGCCTTGAACCACGGTCCCGTCTGTTGCGGTTCCGGTTTTGGTCGCCCCCTTCTGGCAGCTCGATTTCTTCTAGCGATTTCGCGGCTTCGGCAGCGCCAGAACCTTCTTTGGCTTTTCCCCGGGTCTTTTCAAGCTGCTCTGCAACCGCTTCGCGCGCGTCAGCCTTGGACTTCTGGTCCCCGCGGTCTTTAGGCCCGCTCCCCCGCGCAGAGGATTGTTGCCCAGGCGCCTGCTGTTTCTGCTCATCCTTCGGAGCTTCAGAGGTGTCTTTCTGCTCCTTCGGAGGCCGCTGCTTTTGCGCCTTTTCGGGCTTGCCGGCACCTGGTTCTTGGCCAGCCGGTGCCTTTTCGGGCTTGCCGGTGCCTGAAAGGGCGGCAATGAGGTCTGACTTGCGCATGCGCGAAGTTCCTTTGAGCCCGCGTTCGCTTGCAAGCGCCTGCAACTGCGCCATCTTCAGCTTGGACAGCTCAGCTTGGGTAACGGAGCCCGCTTGGTTTTCCATGATTATGTTGGGTCCTAACTAGTGGGATCTTCGTGCCTATAGGGAACGAAGGACCCTAGAAAGCAGATTGACGGATAACGCGTCCCAGCGCGAAACTTCGCAAGAGGTTGTAAAACCAAAAGTCTCAGGACCTTTGAGGTCCGTCCCGGCCACTATAACAGGATTGGGGACGGGGCCCAGGGGTCGGCGTGGAATGCTAGTTTGTTGCGTTAGATCTCACAGGGGCGATAGTGAGTAGTTGCGTTCTCCACCCCGACCGCTCTGCGGCCCCTGCAACTTCAGGGGAAATCTCAGAAAAGCAACAGACGGCAGGCCCGTCCCCACTGGCGAATGCTGCCAGTCCCTGCTCGCGCAGCCAACCCACCAGGGCGGCAGATGCGGGGGATGCCACCTGCAGGTACTCACCAGCCATGTGGTTCTCTGTTGCCTCGAAGAGGTTCTGCTTCGTTGGCTCTAGCTGACCCGAAAGCACACTGGTCACCATTAGCGCGTTTCCCGCAGCTTCCTGAGCAGCCGAGAACGGTACGGTGGCAGGCCGCGGGCCAGGACCCGAATGCTCATCCAGCACGAAATCAGGGACCAAAGCCGTTAGGGTCAGCTCCGTTCGGGGCGTAGGAAAAGAGACCGGGATTCCGCTGCCTGTCAGGAACGCGCCCTCACCGGCTAATGCAAGCCGCGCACGTAGCGGATCGACTCCCAGGGAGGTCACGCACTGGGTCAGGAACTCGAGGTCCAGTTGCTCCGGATTACCTAGGAGCGCCTTCGCAGCGAGCGTCCCGGCCGCTACTTTCGCGGCGTAGCTCCCAAGCCCAGCTCCTGAGGGGATCGATGAACTGACGACGACGTTGAGTCCAACCGTGGGCGCTCCGACCCGTTCCAGCAACGCTTTTACGGCCACAACGGCTGGGTTCTTGTCAGGATCGGTCAGTATTGTTGGGCCGCTGTCCCCAATCACCTGGGTTCGGCCAACCACTGCCCGAAACGATGCCCTATAGGCGGGGAGTACCGCTACACCAACCAGGTCCAGTCCTGTGCCGAAACCGGTTACGGACCCGGGCGTGCTTACCTCGGCCCGGTCGGTGACAATCTTCATAAGAGCCGCTCCGTTTTACTCACCCAGCCTCCACTCACCTGGTCGCTTCCTCGATGATATCGCTGACGCGGGCGCGGCTCTTCCGGCCGCGAACAAGGTCAACAATCCCGACCAGCACCGCCATAGCGACGATGGCAGAGATTGTGATTGCGGCTTTAGAGAACGCTTCTTGGCCTGCCGCTTCGCCGGACAAATCCGATGAGGCCAGTGTCACAAAATAGACGGTCGTGACGACGGTCAAGCCAATCGCAGTGCCCAGCCGCTGGAAGGTCTGGAGCAGCGCCGCACCAACCCCGGCAAGCCGCAACGGGACCGCAAACAGTGTCAGGGTTTGGTTGGGAGAGATCATGAGCCCACTCCCAGCGCCGGCCAGTGCCAGCGCAGCGATGACGACCCATGGCGAAGCAGCTGCTGAGATTCCCGGCAGGACCAGGCCCAGGATGGCGAGGGTCAGCGCGACGATCGCCGAACCAACGACCGGGACGCTGCGACCAAGGCGGTTCACTAGTCCGCCACTTGCCCCAGAAGTGACGCCCGAGGTGAGGGCAAACGGGACGGCAGCTGCGCCCGCAGCGAGTGCGGTCCACCCTGCCGACTGCTGCAAAAACAGAGTCAGAACCAGCAGAACGGAGGTGAAACCCCCAAAGTAGAAAAACGCAGCCAACACGCCAAGCATGAACGAGGGGTTTGTCAGCAACGCGGGATCCATCAGGACTTCACCTCCGCGGCGGAGCCACCACCTCTCCCAAAAGAACAGCGCGACTGCGAGTGCTCCGGAGACCGCTAGCAACCAGTAGGGCCTGGGAGCGTCAATGCCCGCTTCAGCTGAGCTTTCTAGGAAGGGAAGCATGATGCAGATGACAACCCCGCCTAGCAGAAGGATCCCGATGGGGTCGAACTGGTCTACCAGTGAATCGTCCTCTTTAAGCCTTCTGGGCGTTGCGGGTAGCCACTTTGCGGCAAGAGGGATAACGACCATGCCGATGGGGACGTTCATTAGGAAGACTAGGCGCCAGCCAAGGGAGGGCCCGGCAAGTGCGATTAGGGCTCCGCCAAGGACCGGGCCCAGTGCCGTAGAAAGCCCGACGATCACGCCGAACACTCCAAAGGCTTTGGCCCGCGCCCGTCCCTGGTACAGCTCTTGCATCAGCGCAATCACCTGGGGGTTCAACACGCCGGCTGCGCCGCCTTGAACAAATCGGAAGATCGCAAGCCAAAGGGCACTGGGCGCTAGGCCACAGGCTAGGGACGCGATCACGAACAAGGTGAGCCCAGCCAGGAAAAGCCTGCGACGACCCAGTAGGTCTCCCGCGCGCCCGGCCGCAACCAGCGTGAGTCCAAACGCGAGTGCGTAGCCTGCAACGATCCACTGGAGCGTGTCGGCGCCTGCCCCCAACGCAAGTTCCATTGACGGTAGCGCGACGTTAACGATGGAAACGTCCAGCAGGGTCATGAACCCGGCCGCAAGCACCATGGAAAAGGCACCGAGGTGTCCGGAAAGGCTGTCTTCGGCGGGCTTTTCAGGCTTCCTCATACGTCCCTCCCTCTGCTGATACTGTGATGTTATGGACAGTCTGGGACTGGATTTCGAGTTCGAAAGACGCTTCTTTGTTGCCGAAATGCCGGAACAGCTCCTCTCGGGAGTGACCCCTGACCTGATAGTCCAAACCTACTTTCTGGCCTCTCAAGGATACGGGTTGCGCATTCGGCTGCAAGCAACCAGCCTGAACCGGGAGGTGCCTGAAGATATCAGTGGGAAGGAAGCTGTCGAGCTTTTCGCTGACGACTTCGACCTTTGTGTCTTGGCCGCCAAAGGGCCTTACACGGGGGGAACTCGCTATGAGGCCGAGCGCGTCCTTGACGTAAATGTCGGAACTCAAATGAGTCTTCTGGGAGGCACGACCCTTACCAAGTTGCGCTACGGGGTGTGGCTGGGGCAGGACGGTTGGGTGATTGACCGTTTCCTGGGGGACAACAAGCCACTGATTGTGGCGGAATGCGAGCGGACCGGGCCCGTTGTGGACCTGGAGATCCCAGCCTTTTGCGTGGAAGAGGTTACGGAGGACAGAAGGTTCTCAAACGACGCACTCACGGTGAAGCCCTTTTCGAAGTGGGCTCGCCTGCACCGTCGCTCCTTGCAGATGAATCCTCCCCGGTTCGTCACTGACTTTGGGATCAACCGCCCCTTGGAGCCCTGACCAGTCGGCCCACCTACTTTCGCTTCGGCCGCGGGTTGTAGCCGTTTTATCCTGAAATAACGCCGTTTTTCGGCTACAACCCGCGGCCGAAGCGGGGAAAGAGTGGGCGGGTCACATGCGCTCTGGCGCGCTCACTCCAAGCAGACCCAAACCGTTAGCCAAAACCTGCGCCACCGCTTCGTTCAACCAAAGACGGGCAACGTTAGCGGCGGACACAGGCTCATCAGCCCTAGGCGTCACTCGGCATTGCGAATACCAGGCGTGGTAGGTCCCGGCAAGGGATTCCAGGTAGCGCGCCACCCGGTGAGCTTCAGCAAGCTGTGCGGCCCTTGCCACGACCTCCGGGTACTGAGCAAGAGCACCAAGAAGTGCTGCGTCTGCAGGATGGTCTAGAAGGCTGGGATCGTAGGACTCCCCCAGTTTCACGCCGTGCGCCTCCGCGTTGCGCGCGACGCTACGCGTTCGTGCGTGTGCGTATTGGACGTAGTAGACGGGGTTCTCATTTGAGTTCGTCTGGAGCAGATCGAGGTCGATGGTAAGGGGAGTGTCCGCCGAAACACGAACCAGTGAATAACGCGACGCATCAACGCCGACCACATCGACCAGGTCATCCAGGGTGACGACGGTCCCTGCGCGTTTAGACATGCGGACCGGCTCACCGTTGGAAAGTAGCGAGACCAGCTGCCCGATAAGGATCTCCATGTTCTCACCCGGGGTGTCCCCGAAAGCTGCGCAGAGGGCCATCATGCGCCCGACGTAGCCGTGGTGATCCGCTCCAAGTAGGTAGATCGCTCGGTCTGCGCCCCGCAAACGCTTATCCAGGTAGTAGGCCACGTCGCCGGCAAAGTACGCGGCATCGCCGTTGGACTTGATGAGGACCCGGTCTTTGTCATCCCCGAAGTCAGTCGACCGGAGCCAAGTGGCACCATCTTTCTCAAAGATGACGCCCTTGTCGCGTAGCACGCCGATTGCCTTATCCACGGCACCTGACGTATGTAGCGAGTCTTCGTGGAAGAAAACATCGAAGTCAACCCGGAAGTCTTTGAGTTTCTCTTTGATCTCATCGAACATGATCGAGACCCCGCCATCGCGGAAAGCCTCGAGTGCGGCTTCGTCGGCAAGGCTCGCTGGTTCGCGCAGGCCTGCAGCTACCTGCGCGTCGGTGACCTGTTTCGCGATGTCGGTTATGTACTGGCCGCCGTAGCCGTCGACTGGGGCTTCTTCGCCGCGGGCGCGTGCCAGCAGTGAACTTGCGAACTTGTCGATCTGAGCGCCGTGGTCGTTGAAGTAGTACTCGCGGGTGACGTTGGCCCCACTGGCCTCGAAAATTCGGGCTAGCGCATCCCCGAAAGCAGCCCATCTGGCCCCGCCGATGTGGATGGGACCGGTGGGGTTAGCGGAAACGAACTCAAGGTTGATGGCCTGGCCGGCAAGGGACTCGTTTTGGCCGTAGGCGCTTCCTTCAGAAAGGATTAGGCCCGCGAGCTCACCGGCGGCTCCCGCGTCGAGGCGGATGTTCACAAAGCCGGGACCCGCAACCTCGGCGCTTTCGATCTGGGGACTGGCTTCCAGGCATGTTGCCAGCAGCTGAGCCAGGTCGCGTGGGGCCATCCCAGCCGTTTTCGCCACCTGCATCGCCACGTTTGTCGACCAGTCGCCGTGCTCCGCTATGCGCGGACGCTCAACGGTTACGGCCGATGGGATCTGGTCTTCAGGGAGGTCCACTGAGCCGGATTCAACAAGCGAAAGCAGGCAAAAACGGACCAGGACAGAGAGTTCTTCAGGAGTCACCTCAAAAGACTATCGCGGGCTTGTCTGCAACTCCTCTACCGCGGGCCGTTCGTGCCCACCCCCACAAACAAGCATCCAGGATTCTCCACGACCCACCACCGATGCCCGTCTTCCACAGAGGATCAAAGAACACCTGCGCGCCAAGGCCCGCCACGCCACGCTTGGCCAACAAGAGGAGGCCGTATGGAGCATTGGTCGCCCGAGGGGGCGGAAAACGAAGGAGTGGGCGACTGCCCGTGGTGGTGCGGTGGCGGGGAAGCCGGAGAGCCCCATATAACGCACTCCAGGAGCGCAGGACTGCAACCGGTGATTCGCGCCAGCGAGCAATCCCCCACAGCGGACACACCGAAGGCTAGTGAGTTCGATGTGGTCCGGTTCCAGGGTGCCGGGGACAGCGAAGAGTGGGTATTTGTCGGAGATGACGTGTGCGGCTGGAGCGTGACTATTGAAAGCGCGTCCCGTATATATCGTGCCCTGGGCGAGGTTCTAGTGGCCCTTGGGGCGGAAGCAACGAGTTAGGGATGCCCCGGGCAGGATGCCCGGAGAACAGCCCCGGGTGCACGGGTGGCAAGACGTCGGCAGCGCTGACACCAAGGACACTGCAAACCGCGAGCAGGGTGTGAAGTGTCGGGTTGGTCGGCTGGTTGGTGCCCTTCAAACCTCGTTCAAGACGCTGGTACGTGTGCCTCGATAGGCCGGCAGCGATCGCAACGTGCTCTTGAGAAAGGTTTAGTTGCTCGCGTGCGGCAGAGATGTTGTCTCCGAGCTGCCTAGCGAACAGCACCCAGGACTCGGTAGGAGTGCGGCCTGTCATGAGTTGAGGTTCCAACGGCTGGGCCATTTATCCGACCTCTTATGTGAGGCCACATACATGCGGCACTCAGGGGCCGCAGAGAAAAGATGCACCCGAAGATCCTAAACCAGCGTTGACCGGCATAAACGGCCCCTTCCAGGTCACGCTGCTCCCGGGGCACGCCCAAGGCGAAGTCGACCCCTGTGATGGACTGCATAGACTGCGACCCGTAGCCGGACGACCCACACACCGCTTCGGCCGCGAGTTGTCGCCGCGCACCCCTTCCGGCCGCGAGTTGTAACCGCAAAACCCGGGAAATCACGGTACGCCCCGACAACAACCCGCAGCCAAAACGAGAGGAAAGAAAGGAAGGAGTGGTGGGAAGGGGGTGGGGAGACAAAAAGCGCCCCGAACAGGACTCGAACCTGCGACCTCTCGCTCCGGAGGCGAGCGCTCTATCCGCTGAGCTATCGGGGCTTTCACCAGACTCGAGTTTTCACCCCGAGTCGGCGCTAGCTGTTTAACAGCTACTCATACTAGCAGCTACGTGGCTTCACGAAGAAGGACGCCAGAGTCCCATTTCTGACAAGACCTGGCGGGCGACCATGGGAACGTCCGTGATAATGCCGTCAACGCCCATTTCAATCAGCTTCACCATCACTTCAGGGTCGTTGACTGTCCAAACGTGCACCGCCAGGCCAGCGGTGTGCGCGGTCGCGACAAACCTGGGCGACACGATCCTGATGCCTTTGCTCTTGACCGGCACCTGCGCAGCGCGCACGTGGTGCCGCGGCCCCGGGACCCTCCAACTTTCAGCGTTCGACATGGTCTCTGCAGCGAACAGAAGGTTCACAATGCCTTTGACACCAAGAGAAGTAGTAACCTGCGGGCCGCCGATGCGACGGATATGTTCGAGCCTGCGTTCCGAGAAGGAAGCGATGAGGGTCCTGCCCATGGCGTCGTGCTCCAAAAGCAATTCCACCAGCGGTGTAGCGACCTC
>CAYFRQ010000011.1:0-22690 GCA_964345615.1 uncultured Actinomyces sp.
AGCAGGTTAGAGCGTACGACTCATAATCGTAAGGTCGGGAGTTCGAGTCTCCCCCTCGCTACCAATACGGAGGTTGGGGCTAGCTGACCCAGGTTCCTGCAAGTCACAACTTCGTTCTTCTGCACGCCGGGTTCTTCCAAACAGCGCCATTCAGTGGTGTCGATCACTAAGATTGACGTGTCGATGCGATAAAGCGCAGATGGATCCCACGACGGAGTGGGCTCTGCGCGGTTGAAAGGGGCCCCCGTGGCTCAATCTTCTGCCCAAGAGATAGTCTCCGCAGTCGGTGGGCCAGAGAACATTGTGAGTCTCACCCACTGTGCGACAAGGTTGCGCTTCCAGCTGAGGGACGCGGAGCTGGTCAACACGGCAGCATCATCGCCTTCGCTGCGGTGATGGACTCCCTCGGCGTTCAGGACTTCCGCGCCGAAGTGAAACCTGCGGGCTGGGCCTTCCTCGACACCCTGTGGCGATCCGTCTTCTACTTCTTGCCAATCATGGTGGCGTACAACGCCTCCAAGAAACTCAACGTCGACCCGTGGATTGGCGCCGCGATCATGGGCGCGCTGATGACCCCGGAGTTCATCGCGCTGTCGGACCGTACAGACCTCGCTTGCGTCGCCGACACCACACTTGGCACTGAGCAATGCACTGCGAACGTCTTCGGGATTCCCATGGTCCTGTCCGACTACGGCGGCAACGTGTTCGTCCCGCTGATGATGGCAGCGGTCTTAGCCGCCCTCTACCACGGGATCAAGAAGATAATCCCCGAGAGCTTACAGCTGGTCTTCGTGCCTTTCCTTTCCATGGCGATCATGATTCCCGTTACGGCGTTCATCCTGGGCCCGATCGGCGTTTGGGCTGGTTCATCCCTGGGTGCGGGATTGGCGTGGCTGAACAACACCGTGCCGTTGCTCTTCGCGATTCTGATCCCCATGCTATACCCGTTCTTGGTGCCGCTAGGTCTGCACTGGCCACTTAACGCCCTGATGCTCATGAACATCGACACTCTGGGCTACGACTTCATCCAGGGCCCGATGGGCGCATGGAACTTCGCGTGTTTCGGGGCCACAGCAGGCGTCCTGTTCCTGGCACTACGGAAAAAGACACGCAGATGCGCCAGACCTCCATAGGCGCGCTGGTGGCGGGGCTGTTCGGAGGGATCTCAGAACCCTCCCTGTACGGCATCCACCTGAGGTTTGCGCGGATCTACCCCCGCATGCTGGTCGGCTGTTTCGTTGGTGGTCTAACCATTGGCATCGGGTCGATGCTCATGGGAACAGCGGGAGTTACCGCTAGCGCCTTCGCGTTCACCTCGTTGCTGACAATCCCGTTGTTCTCGCCGATGAGCCTCTACGTCATCGCGATCGCCCTGGCGTTCTTCACCGCGATGGCACTGGTCGTCATCACTGACTACCGCACTCCAGAGCAGAAGGCGGAAGCGCTCGCCCGCATAGCGAAGCAGGCCGCAGAGGGTGGGCCGCACGTTGACATTCTTGCTGAGGAAGAAGCCCAGGACGGCTTCGAAACCCCCGCCGAAATGGCCGGGATTACAGAGCAGGACGCAGCGCCGTATGTGCCCGAGGTTGAGCTGGAATCCGAGGTAGCGTCAGTTGCCACCGCCACCCGAGTCAAGGCGAAGGCCCCTGCCTTGGAAGCGGGAGCAGTGACAGTCCTGGACAGCCCCATGGAGGGCACCATCGCCCCCTTGGGTCAGGTGCCGGATCCCGGGTTCGCCTCAGGTGCCATCGGCAAAGGTGTAGGTATCGATCCGAGCATTGGCAAACTGGTGTCTCCCGGCGACGCGAAAGTCTTGATGACGTTCCCCACGGGTCACGCCATAGGTTTGAAGATGGACAGTGGCATCGAACTCCTTATCCACATTGGTCTCGACACCGTGAACATGAAAGGCGAAGGGTTTAACGTCCTGGTGAAGAAGGGCGATGTGGTCGCGAAGGGCGACCCACTGGTCGAGTTCGACATCGCCGCGATCAAAGCTGCTGGGTTCCCCGATCACGCCGGTTCTGGTGACGAACCATAAGAGGTTCGCGGGCGTGGAAGACCTGGCAAAGAGCAACATCACTTACGGCGAGCCGCTTTTAGAGGTGTCGGCGAAGGAGTAAAACTCTAGGTCTCGGTGGCGCAGGTCGACTCTCTTGGCCTGCGCCCCACCCGTGAAGCGTCGCAAAAGTCACACTTGAACCATAGACTGAGGACAGTCGAAGAAAGCGCCGGACCGTGCCGGTCGGGAGGAGCTCTGATGGCCAGCCGTGACGACGTGAAAAACCAGGATGGGCCAGAGGACACAAGAAGGAGCATCGGTGTCCGTGAGGCCATCGGCTTGCTGTTCCTGTGTGACTTAGCAAGCGGGTTCTCACAGGGCTACTACACCCCGTTGATTCCCGCCATCGCAGAGCGGACGGACGTAAGCGACGCCTCCGTCATTTGGTTCATGACAGTGCAGACACTCGCAGCCGCTGTGTTTGTCCCCCTGCTGTCAAAGCTCGGTGACATGTTCGGTCACCGCTTGCTTCTGCGCATTGCCGTGTCCACTGTGCTTGTCGGAGCCGTCATCACTGCGGTCTCGCCGTGGTTTCCGCTGGTTTTAGTTGGCCGTGTTCTGATGGGGCCACTGGCTGTCTGGATGCCGCTAGAGGTCGCGATCATTCACAGTAGGGTCACCGGGGAGACCGCCCGAAAATCGGTGGGACTGCTCATTTCCATCATGACGGGCGGTGCAATCCTGGGCACTCTGGCCGCCGGGGTGATTGGCACATTCTCATCTAACCTGACCCTGACGCTCTTAGTCCCGATCCTGTTTATTGCTGCAGCCCTCTACGCTGTGTTCTTCAAAGTTCCAGGATCGAGATATCGCAGTGACGAGCCCGTCGATACCGTCGGATTCGTCGGGCTGGCCGCTGGGATGATCCTGCTTCTGAGTGGCCTGCGCACAGCTTCCAATGGCAGCTTCGTGGCTCCCGCATCCATTACGCTATTGGGCGGCGCGGTCGTCGTGTTGGGATTCTGGGTGTGGTGGGAGCTACGGGCAAGCTACCCGGCCGTGGACGTGCGACTTGTCGTCTCTAAGAGCCTTGGTCCCCTCTACCTGACCGGGTTTTTATTCGGCATGATCATGTTTGGGATCCAGGCACCTCTCACAACCTTCATCTCTGCGGACCCAGCTGAAGTTGGTTATGGGTTTGCCGGAACTGCAACCATCATTTCAACAGTCCTGGCTGCAACCACGGTCTTGGCAACCGTTGGGGCCGCGACTTTCTCCCGCATTGCAAGAGGCATAGGGATGAGAGGCGTGTTGGTCCTAGGCGCCCTCATGGCAGGGCTAGGTGCTCTTTTCATCGTCTTCTTCCACACCGAGTTGTGGCAGGTCTACACCTACGCGGCAGTATCAGGTTTGGGCATGGGGTTCCTGCTCGGCGGGCTGCCCGCACTGGTGGCAGAGGAGGCCCCCAGCGGCGGCACCGGTATTGCGACCGGCGTGTACAACTCGCTTCGTACGCTCGGGGGTGCCACCGCGGGCGCGGTCTTCGCGATGGTGCTCAGCTGGTTCACCCCACTAGACAGTGACTTCGCAACCCTTAGGGGATACCTGGTGCTGTTCATCATCAGTGCGATTGCGTTCGGAGTCTCCGCCGTCACACTTGCACTAGCCCCGATCCCTCGTGAGGCTGCGGAACGGGCGGCGGAAACAGAGTTCATTGAACTCGAGGACGTGGGTCAGGCCGAAGTCTGACTTTCAGGCCAGGGCGAAACGCCAGACCTGTGTGATCGCTGACCCTAGCGCTAGGCCGCGGGCGCTGTCAGGTAGTATTTGCTGGGTTGGCCTGCCAGAGGGCAGGCGGAAGAACTTGTAAGGAAACACTGTGGCTAGCAAATCATCCGACGTCCGTCCGAAGATCACCCTTGCGTGCGCTGAGTGCAAGGAACGCAACTACATCACAAAGAAGAACCGCCGGAACACCCCCGACCGTCTTGAGCTGAAGAAGTTTTGCCCCCGGTGCAAGGCCTCCACGACTCACCGCGAAACTCGCTAGCGGTTCCTAGAGCCGGCAGCTCACGAAAAGACTCCACCCCTGGTAGAGGTGGAGTCTTTTTCATTGCCGTGGAGTGCTCATCGGTCCCGGCACTATGCCTTGGAACGGCTTAGCTTACTCCCGGGTGCTTCTATACGCTTGGGAGGGCGACCGGACTGGTTCGAGTAGGAGATTTACAAATGAGTCAGAAGGAAGAGAAAACCCCTCTGGTGGGTGTGATCATGGGATCGGCCTCAGACTGGGGGACCATGCAGAAAACGTGTGACGTCCTGGAGCAGCTGGGAGTGCCATACGAAAAGCAGGTGGCTTCCGCCCATCGGACCCCCGGTCTGGTCGCAGACTATGCTTCCGGGGCAGCAGAACGCGGCTTGAAAGTGATTATTGCCGGGGCCGGGGGCGCCGCGCATCTTGCCGGCGTCATCGCTGCTCACTCGCAGTTGCCCGTCATTGGAGTGCCGATGCAATCGCAAGCACTGTCGGGCATGGACTCCCTACTCTCAACCGTCCAAATGCCAGGCGGCATCCCCGTTGCGACCATGGCCATAGGGAATGCCGGAGCAACCAATGCCGGCCTCTTTGCCGCGCAGATCCTGGCACTAGGAGCCCCCGGACTACCCGGACTACAGGAAAAACTCCGGGGTCACAGGACCCAGATGGCAGAAAAGGTCCTCTCAAGCAACGAAGCCATCCAGTAACTGAGCCTGGGCGGCCACCCCGCGGTTCCCTATGTCAGTGCGGTAGAAGGACCCTGTGGTGTCCGCTTCCTCCAGCGCGGCGTAGACGTTTTCCTGCGCGTCCTTCAATGTTGGTCCGCAGGCCTGGGCCAAGTAGATGCGGCCACCCGCCGCGTGCAGGCGGCCGGAAGGGTCTTGCGACACCCCCGAGTAGTAGACGTCGACCTGACTGTCTATGTCACCCAGCTCAGGCAGAACGAAGCCACTTGCGTAGGCGCCCGGGTAGCCGTTAGCGGCAACCACAACCCCGACACAGCAACGGTGGTCATCCCACTCGATTTCGGGTTCGCGCCCTTCAAGCAAATCGTCCACAACCGTCGCGAGGTCAGACTTGAGGCGCGGGAGAACCACCTGCGCCTCAGGATCCCCGAACCGAGCGTTGAACTCGATAACCTTCGGGCCTTCTTCAGTGTTTATGAGCCCCGCGTAAAGAACTCCGCGGAAGCGATCGCCCTGAGCCACCATCTGGGCCGCGACGGGCTTCAGGATCTGTTCGGTCGCCTCATCCACGACGTCTTGACTGATCTGCGGGACGGGTGAATACGCGCCCATCCCCCCGGTGTTTGGCCCCAGGTCTCCGTCGTAGGCTGCCTTGTGGTCTTGGGCGATCACCATGGGATACACGCGGTTTCCATCGACGAAAGCAAGCAGGGAGAACTCCTGGCCCTCCAGGAACTCTTCTACTACCACACTGGCGCCGGCATCCCCGAGACGATTGTCTTCGAGCATGTCCCAGAGGGCTTCTTTAGCCTGCTCCACAGTGGTTGCAACGACCACACCTTTGCCGGCTGCAAGCCCGTCTGCCTTCACCACGATCGGGGCCCCTTGGGACTCGGCGTAGCCGGCCGCTTCGTCGTAATCCGTGAACGCCCGGTAGCTGGCAGTCGGAACGCCCGCAGCTGCCATCACCCTCTTCGCGAACTCCTTAGACCCCTCAATGCGGGCAGCCCGTGCAGTTGGGCCAAACGCCCGAAGACCCTCGGCTTCAAACCTGTCGACCAGGCCTTCGGTGAGAGGTTGCTCCGGGCCGACGATCGTGAAGTCAATCCCTTCACGGCGCGCAAACGAGGCTAATGCGTCCTGGTCGCTTGCGGCGATAGGGACCGGTTGAACCCCATCCCGTTCCATGCCGGGATTTCCAGGAGCACAGAAGACGTCGCTGACGCTCCCCCCGCGTAGAAGCGCCTTTGCGATTGCGTGCTCCCGGCCACCGGAGCCGACCACCATAACCTTCACGAGGCGCGTTCCGTTCTCACTTTTCGCTTACCTTCCTCTGATCGATCAGAGCTTGTAGGACCGTTGGGTAAAAGGAGTGCTCGACGCGGTGAACGCGTGCCTCAAACGACTCTAAGGTGTCGGTTTCAAAGCGGTGCACCGGCTGCTGCGCCAGGATCGGCCCGGTGTCGACGCCTTCGTCAACAAGATGGATCGTCACGCCGCCGTAGCCCCCCTCAAAGGTTTCTTGGATCGCGTTAGTCCCGGGGAAGTGGGGGAGCAAAGAGGGGTGGATGTTCACGATGGGACCATGGAAAGCGTTTAGGAGCGGCGGGCCGATAATGCGCATGTATCCGGCCAGAGCGACTAGCTCCACTTGTTTTTCCAGGAGGATATCCAGGATTGCCTGATCCATTTCTTCGCGCGTTTCAAACTGCTTGCGGGGCAGACAGACCGAATCGATTCCAAGTCGGTCGGCTAGAACCAGCACGTTTGCGTCGGGCTTATCGCAGATCAGTAGAGGGATATCTGCCAGCAGGCGGCCCTCCCTGGCAGCTTGCGCAATCGCCAAGAAATTGCTTCCGGTTCCCGATGCCATAACGGCTAGCCGGACTCGTCTGACGCGGCTCATGGAGTCGGCCCACCCTCGAAAGTGACACCCGATCCTGGTATAACACTTCCGATCACGAAGCTGTCACTTCCAGTTTCGCGCAGGAGCTGCTCAGCGCGTTCCAGGTCCGCAGGACTGATTGCAAGAACCATCCCGATGCCCATATTGAAGATCTCGTACATTTCAACAGGCGGGATCTGGCCCAAAGTTTGCAGGGCGGGGAACTCGGGCGGGACAGGCCAGCTCCCAAGGGTTACTTCTGCCCCGAGTCCCTGAGGCAACATCCGTGGAAGGTTCTCAACGAAGCCGCCCCCGGTGATATGTGCGGCTCCCTTTACCAAGCCTGCGGACATCAGCGGAAGGAGCTCTTTGACGTAGATCTTTGTCGGGCGGAGCAGAACGTCCCCAACAAGGACCGGTGCGCTGCCTTCATCTCCAGGTAGCGGGAAGGGGTCGTCCATAGTGAGGCCGGCGTCCGCAATCACCTTCCGGATCAGGGAGTAGCCGTTCGAGTGAAATCCGGACGAGGGTAGGCCCAGCAGGACGTCCCCAGCGACAATGCCCTCTCCCGTGACCAGGTCAGGTTTTTCAACGGCGCCAACCGCGAATCCAGCAACATCGAACTCGCCTGGCCCGTAGAGCCCCGGCATCTCGGCGGTCTCCCCACCGATTAGTGCGGCGCCCGCTTGAACGCACCCCTCTGCTATTCCCGCCACGACCTGCTCCATGATCTGAGGCACCGTCTTGCCCGACGCGATGTAGTCCAAAAAACAGAGCGGCTGGGCGCCCTGAGCGACGACGTCATTCACGCACATGGCGACACAGTCGATGCCGATAGAGTCGAACTTCTCCGCCGCGATTGCGACCAGCAGCTTAGTTCCGATTCCATCCGTCCCCGAAACCAGCACCGGCTCCTTGTAGTGGAGCGCTGAAAGGTCGAATGCGCCCCCGAAGCCACCCAGGCCGCCCATTACGCCAAGGCGGGTAGTGCGCCCGGCATGGGGTCGAATGCGGTCCACGACCTCGTAACCAGCCTCGACATCCACGCCGGCTTCGCCGTACGCGTTCTTCAAAGTCCCTCCCTATCCAGGCGCCGCTTCAGCTGGCGCGAAGTGGATTCCTGAGCGAATCCAAGTACTCTTCCTCGTAATCGTAAAGCGGCGTTGGGTAGTCCCCGTTGAAGTACGCCATGCAGAGGCCGCCGTACGGGGCGGACGAGGGGAGCCCGATAGCGTCCACCACCCCCTGCACACTTAGGAACTCGAGTGAGTCCGCGCCCAGGTAGTCCCGCATTTCGGAGACGGATAGGGACGAGGCGATAAGGTCCGCGCGGTTCTGGATATCAATCCCGTAAAAGCAGGGGTAGGCCAGGGGAGGTGCTGCAATTCGCAAATGAACCTCAGAGGCACCCGCATCACGGAGCAGCTCCACTAATCGGCGGCTGGTCGTGCCGCGAACAATGGAGTCATCAACCAGCACGACGCGCTTGCCCTCAACGACCCCGCGGACAGCAGAAAGCTTCATCCGAACCCCCTGGTCGCGCAGCACCTGCGTGGGCTGAATGAAGGTCCGGGCGACGTACTGGTTCTTGATCAACCCCATCTCGTAGGGGAGCGATGCGACCTCAGCGTAGCCGGAGGCCGCGGAAAGGGATGAGTTTGGCACCCCAACAACCATGTCCGCATCGGCGGGAGCTTCCTTCGCAAGCAAGCGTCCCATCTGTTTACGGGCTAAGTGAACGTTGATGCCCGCGATGTTGCTGTCCGGACGCGCGAAGTAGATGTACTCCATCGAGCAGATCGACTGCGTGGTGTCTGTTGTGAAGTGATCGCTGCGGACGCCGTACTCGTCGATGGTGACCACTTCGCCCGGTTCTAGATCGCGGACGAACCTGGCTCCGACCGCGTCGAGGGCGCACGTCTCGGAGGCGACGACGTGCGCTCCGTTCCTCATCCGCCCTATAGAGAGGGGGCGGAACCCATTCGGGTCCAGGGCTGCGTACATGGCGTCCCCCGTAAGCAGGACGTAGGAAAATCCGCCGCGAACCTGCTGTAGGGCTTCTTTCAGTCTTCCGAGGAAGGTCGGGGCTTTGCTCCGCCGGATCAGGTGCATCAGGATCTCAGAGTCGGAATCGGAACGAAAAATGCCCCCGGAATCCTCGAGCTCCGTACGAAGGCTATGAGCGTTGGTGAGGTTTCCCGTCTGTCCTAAGGCGACTTGGGAGTCTTGGAAGTTGAACAGTAGGGGCGCTATGTTGTCGATCCCGCCCGCGTCTTCACCGGAGTACTGGACTGACCCGATTGCTGCCGGTCCCGCCAGACGATCCAGTTGGCTTTCGTGCTTGAAGACGGATGAGACCAGCCCGCGCCCGCGGTGACCTATCAGCCTGCCGTCGTCGTTAGACACGATGCCTGCGCCTTCCTGCCCCCGGTGTTGCAGGGTACGCAACCCAAAATAGGCCAGGCGGGATGCATCCGGGTGCCCCCAAACTCCAAACAAGGATTTCCTTCCCTACGCCAGCAGAGTCGGGATGGCAGTGAAGTACGCCTGTGCAGCTTGGGCGACCGGGACGTCGATAAGCCCGTCCTCAGCCGCGACCCGCAGTTGCTGACCCTCGGTCACTTCGCCAAGACGAGTGAGAACGACTCCTTTTTCCTCAGCGAGCGCTTCAAGTTTCGCGGTGTTTTCTTCCCCGGTCGACAGTACGAAACGACCCTGGGTCTCAGAAAAGAGGTCGCGGACGGGAACGGGCACGGCAAGGTCGACACCCAGCGTTGAGGTCTCACTAAAAACAGACTCAGCGACCGCAACGGCCAGGCCGCCTTCAGAGACATCGTGCGCGCTTTGAACTAGGCCGACCCGGATCGCACTAAGGACCAGATCCTGAGCGGCTTTCTCCTGCTCCATGTTGAACCCTGTCAGTGGCCCGAAGATCTTCCCCGCCTGCAGTTTCTGAAGCTCGCTGCCATCGAAGTCGCTTCCGGTCTTGCCAACCAGATAAACGATGTCGCCCGGCTTCTTGAACCCGGAGGTAGTCACCTGTTCCAGGCTGTCTACCAGTCCGACCATGCCGATTGTTGGCGTGGGATAAATGGACTCGCCGTCAAACTCGTTGTAGAGCGAGACGTTCCCGGAGATGACAGGGAAACCGAGTGCGCCACAAGCAGCTGAGATGCCCGCGGTGGCTTCTGCGAGCTCCCAGTACGACTCGGGGTTTTCAGGGTTCCCAAAGTTGAGGCAGTCGGTGATGGCAAGGGGTGTCGCGCCCGCTGCGACGACGTTTCGGGCGGCCTCGGCGACGGCGACCTGGGCGCCCACGTTCGGGTCCAGGTACAGGTAACGGCCGTTGCAGTCTGTTGTCATGGCCAGTGCCTTGTTTGTTCCGCGGACACGTACCACCCCGGCGTCGGAGCCGGGAAGGACCACGGTGTCGCCGCCGGCGCGGGCGTCAAACGTCTGGAACAGGCTTGCCTTCGAGGCGATGGTAGGGGAGCTGAGCAGGTCAAGCAGTGTTTGGCTCGCGTCCGTAACTTCGGGAATCCAAGGCTCACCGGGATCCAGTAGGCGCGCCGGCTTCTTGGTTGGCGGGTTGGCTTCGGGAGCTTCTGCAAGTGAATCCACCGGGATGTCCGTGACGGGCTCACCGCCCCAGTAGAGCTTGTAGTCGGGTTCTTCAGTGACTTCGCCAATGGTCACCGCTTCTAGGCCGTGCTTGGCAAATAGGTCCGCAACAACGTCTTCTTGACCTTGTTTTGCGCAGATCAGCATGCGCTCCTGGGATTCGGAGAGCATCATTTCGTAAGGCGTCATGCCCTCTTCCCTGGTTGGCACCAGGTCTAGGTCGAGTACCATCCCAAAGCCGGCCTTGGACGCCATCTCGGAGCTGGAAGAAACCAGGCCTGCCGCCCCCATGTCTTGGATGCCGACGATCGCGTCACTGTGATTCTGGATCAGGTCTAGGCAGGCTTCCATAAGTAACCGCTCAAGGAAAGGATCGCCTGCCTGAACGGCGCTGCGCTCGGTGGGTTCTTCCTGTTCCTCGAACGACTCGGAAGCAAACGTTGCGCCGTGGATGCCGTCGCGCCCCGTCGTGGCTCCCGCGTACATGATCAGGTTCCCGGTCCCCGCCGCGCGGCCCTTCTGGATGTCGCTGTGGTCCATGAGTCCGACCACCATTGCGTTCACAAGGGGATTCCCCTGGTAGACGGGATCAAACGCGATCTCCCCACCAACAGTTGGGACGCCGATTGAGTTCCCATACCCCGCAATCCCCGCAATGGTTTCGCGGACAAGAAACTTCGTACGAGGATCGTCCGGTTCGCCAAAACGTAGCGAGTTCAGGGACGCGATGGGGGTGGCGCCCATTGAGAAAACGTCACGGAGGATGCCGCCAACGCCTGTTGCTGCGCCCTCGTACGGTTCAACGGCCGAGGGATGGTTATGGCTTTCCATCTTGAACGCGATGGCCTGACCATCCCCAATGTCAACGATCCCGGCCCCTTCGCCAGGACCCTGCAGAACGCGCGGTCCCGCTGTTGGGAAACCCCTCAGGAAGGCCTTGGAATGTTTGTAAGAGCAATGCTCACTCCACATCACCGAGTACAGGCCGGTCTCGGTGTAGTTCGGCATCCGCCCGAGGATGTCTTCAATGAGTGCGTACTCGTCATCTGTCAGGCCCCACTCGCGGTAGAGCTTCTGCTCTTTGACCTGTTCTGGCGTGGGTTCGAGACTGCTCATTCCCCTGACTCCTTGGTAGTGCCTTCGAGCTTGAATCCTGGTTTGCAGGTGCCCAGAAAGGCGTCCAGCACTGCGACTCCATCGGTGCCCCCAAGTGCGGGGTCTACTGCCCTGGTCGGGAGCGCCATCATGCCGACCACGTTCCCTTCCCAGTTCGCAACAGCGGCGACATCCCCGGTCGAACCGTTGGGGTTGTCCACGTACTTCAGCAGGACCCGAACGTCGTCCTCCATCCTGTGAAGTGACGCTTTGTTGCACCAGTAGCTGCCGTAACGGCTGGCAAGAGGAAGCCGAAGGGAAGTGCCGGCGGAGAGCCCTGGAACGCCGGACTGGACTTCGACTTCTGCATCGGTACTCAGGAACCGTCCGTCGGGGTTCTCACGGAGCACGCCTGGAAGGAGCCCAAGCTCGGTGAGGATCTGGAACCCGTTGCCCGTCCCAAGGACGTAGCCGCCACCCCGGGCGTAGGCGGCAATGGCAGAGGCCAGGGGATCCCTGGCTGCGATCGCTCCGGGCCGGAGGTAGTCTCCGTAGCTTGCGCCCGGAGGGATGAGGACCGCGTCGAACTCTTCCAGATCGGGGGATTCGTTCGAAACGACTCCTATGGAAAGGTTCGGGAACGCTGACAGGGCGTTGATCGCCTCATCCGCGGAGGATCCGGGGAACGCTGCCACTGCCAGCTTGATCTGCCCGCTCATTGGTCTTCAGCGACGATTTCGTAGGTGAAGGATTCCGTGTTCGGGTTTACCAAGAGGTCGTTGCAGAGTTCTTTGGTGATCTGCTCGGCGCGCTCGCGGTCTCCGTCAATGCGGAGTTCAATGAGTTTGCCGATGCGGACGTCGTCTACCTCTCCTTTCCCCGTCCTGGCTGCCGCAGCTTTCACGGCTTGCCCGGCTGGGTCGACCACTGAATCATTCAGCGTCACGAAGATTTTCACCAGGTACATGGGGGCCTTTCGTTACTTTTTGAAACTTCGGTTGGGGTTTGCGGCTAGTTGGTTTCTAGTCGTTCTAGGACTACTCGGTAGACATCTCTCAGATCTCCAGTGCCCCGTCGATACACGTCCTTGTCTAGGCGTTCCCCAGTTTTCTGATCCCAGAGGCGCGCGGTGTCGGGCGAGACTTCATCGGCAAGAAGGATGTTTCCGTCCTTATCCCGGCCGAACTCGATCTTGAAGTCCACCAGATCTATCCCTAAGTCGTTGAAAAGTTCCTGGAGTGCCTTGTTCACCACCCGGGCCTTGTCCTTCAGTTCGGCGATTTCGGCGTCGGAGGCCAGGTTCAGCATTCTCACGTGGTCGTCGGTCAGTAGGGGGTCGCCAAGGTCGTCGTCTTTCAGGAAGAACTCGACTAGGGGCTGGGCCAGCTTTGTGCCCTCTGGGATCCCCAGGCGTTTGCTGATGGAGCCAGCGGCCTGGTTCCGGACCACTACTTCAAGAGGAATGATCTCGACGGCTTGAACCAACTGTTCCGTTGGGGAGAGTTGCTGGATGAAGTGACTAGGAACGCCGGCGTGCTTTAGGCGCTCAAAGATGAGGGCACTAATGCGGTTGTTGAGCTCCCCTTTGCCTTCAATCTGATCTTTTTTCTGCCCGTCGAAGGCAGTTGCCTGGTCCAGGTACTCGACCCATAGGACTCCCGGCTGGGAAGTGGTGGACAGTTTCTTTGCTTTGCCTTGGTAGAGGGATTCACCCTTGGTGACCACGGTTTCTCCTTGGTGCCAGTGCGGCAGTATCGGGCGTACTTAACAAAATTAGGTGGCTGGTGGCTTGCGGGCAAACCGGTGTCAGCGTGGGGGGCTCTTCGGCGGGATAACGCCGCGGGGCGATCGCATCGTCTAAACTGTCTCAGTTACAGGCCCTTTTCGCTTCGGCTGCGAGTTGTAGCTCGAAAAGGCGCTCTGGGGCCAGTTTTCCGGCTACAACTCGCAGCCGAAGCGTTCTGTGTGCGCTGGTTGCAGGTTGTAGCCGCTAATCCGCAAAACCCAGAATCGGGAAGCCCCCCAAAGTGGGGACGGCCCCCAAAGCTAGGACAACCCCAAAGTTGAGTGATGTTAACTCAAGTCTGCGAGGTTGACTCTTGCGCTTCGAGACCGACCCACGTAAAGTTGAGTGCATGCGGCTCAACGTTGCTTGCTCAGTGCCTTGCTGGCTGGCCCAAAGAGCCGAAGATGAAGCATTTGGAATCGTAAAGAAGTTACAAAGGAGGCCATCTTGGCTAAAGCAGTAGGCATTGACCTAGGAACCACCAACTCTGCACTCGCGGTGCTTGAGGGTGGCGAACCAAACATTGTGGTGAACGCAGAGGGCGTTCGCACCACCCCGTCCGTTGTCGCGTTCTCTAAGGGCGGCGAAGTTCTGGTCGGCGAAATCGCAAAGCGTCAGGCAGTCACCAACGTTGACCGCACCGTCTCCTCCGTGAAGCGACACATGGGCACGGACTGGAGCACCAAGATTGACGGCAAGACTTACACCGCACAGGAAATCTCGGCCCGCATCCTGTCGAAGCTGAAGCATGATGCAGAGACCTACCTGGGGGACGAAGTAAAGGATGCGGTCATCACCGTTCCCGCGTACTTCAACGACGCGGAACGGCAGGCCACCAAGGATGCCGGGCAGATCGCAGGTCTGAATGTCCTGCGCATCATCAACGAGCCGACGGCTGCGGCCCTCGCGTACGGCCTGGACAAGGGCAAGGAAGAAGAACTGATCCTGGTCTTCGACCTCGGTGGCGGTACGTTCGACGTTTCTCTGCTTGAGGTTGCGAAGGACGAAGATGGCTTTTCGACCATCCAGGTTCGCGCCACGGCCGGTGACAACCGCCTTGGCGGGGACGACTGGGACCAGCGCATCGTTGACTGGCTGATCCAGCAGGTCAAGTCCAAGACAGGTGTTGACCTGGGTAAGGATCCCGTTGCTCTCCAGCGTCTCAAGGAGGCCGCTGAGCAGGCGAAGCGTGAGCTGTCCACCGCGACCACCACGACCATCTCGCTGCAGTACCTGTCGATGAGCGAAGCGGGCCCCATCCACTTGGATGAGAAGCTGACCCGCGCAAAGTTCGAAGACATGACGAAGGACCTGCTTGACCGGACCGAACAGCCGTTCAAGGACGTCATCCGCGAAGCTGGCGTCTCCGTCTCCGACATCGACCACGTTGTTCTGGTTGGTGGCTCCACACGCATGCCTGCAGTGAACGACCTGGTCGTGAAGCTGACCGGTGGCAAAGAGCCCACACGCACCGTGAACCCAGACGAAGTTGTTGCCATCGGCGCAGCTCTTCAGGCTGGTGTCATGCAAGGGGATCGCAGCGACGTTCTGCTGATCGACGTGACCCCGCTTTCCCTCGGCATCGAAACCAAGGGTGGCGTGATGACGAAGCTGATCGAACGCAACACTGCGATCCCGACTCGGGCAACCGAAGTGTTCTCCACCGCTGAAGATGGCCAGCCTTCCGTGCTGATCCAGGTCTTCCAGGGTGAGCGTGAGTTCACTCGGGACAACAAGCCGCTTGGCACTTTCGAACTGACCGGCATTGCGCCTGCTCCTAGGGGCGTCCCGCAGATTGAGGTTGCCTTCGACATCGACGCGAACGGCATCGTCCACGTCTCCGCTAAGGACCGTGGCACGAACAAGGAACAGTCGATGACCATCACCGGCGGGTCGGCCCTTCCGAAGGAAGAAATCGATCGCATGGTGAAGCAGGCTGAAGAGCACGCCGCGGAAGACAAGAAGCGCCGTGAAGAACTCGAAATGCGCAACATGGCTGAGACCGCTGTCTACTCCACTGAGAAGCTGCTGAAGGACAACGCAGACAAGATTGCTGACGAAACCGCTAAGGAAGTCCAGGGTGCCGTCGACGCGGTCAAGGAAGCCCTTGAAGGTGAAGACACCGACGCGCTAGAGAAGGCGCTTGCGGACCTGAATGAGAAGGGCATGAAGATCGGTGAAGAGATCTACAAGGCCGCTGCTGAAGAAGAGGCAGAACTTCCCAGCCAGCAAGAAGTGAACGAGGAAGAAGAAGTAATCGACGCGGTCATCGTGGAAGACGAGGACTAGTTGACATCTTCTGAGGAGACCCACGAAGTGGAAGACACATTCGATGAGACCCCTCAGGAACGAACCGATAACGAGGGGGTCGAGCCAGTCTCGGCCCCCTCGGGCTCGTCCGAGGACTCTTTTGACGAATTTGAGCAAGACCTAGGTGACGACCCATTGGTCGTGCAGCTCCAGGGAGAACTGGAGAGCATGAAGGACGACCTGGCGCGGGCCCGAGCTGAGACCTATAACGTTCAGCAGGAATACAGCCGCTACGTCCGCAGATCGAAGGAAACCGCCGGAGAACGCAGGACTGAGGGGCAACAGGACGTCATTGAGACAGTGCTGCCAGTCCTGGACGACATCGCCGCGGCACGAGCCGCGGGAGAACTCGCCGACGGGCCGTTTGCGGCCATCGCTGACAAACTTGAGAACTCGCTGAAGACCGGCTACGGCTACGAGCGGTTCGGCGCGGTGGGTGAACCTTTTGATCCGGAGCATCACGAAGCGCTCATGATGCAGCCAAATCCTGACGAGGACGCTGAAGTGCAGGTCGTTGGTCAGGTTCTACAACCGGGCTACAAGGTGGGCGACCGTGTTTTGCGGGCCGCCAAGGTGCTGGTCCTTGACCCGCAGTAGCACGGTTTAAGTAAAGGAGTTTTTCGTGGGAGAACAGGACTGGTTCGACCGGGACTATTACAAGGTTCTAGGCGTTTCCAAGGACGCGGATGAAAAAGAAATCCGCAAGGCGTACCGCAAACTCGCCAGGAAATGGCACCCGGACCAAAACGCAGGAAACGCTAAAGCCGAAGCAAAGTTCAAAGAGATCGGTGAAGCCTTCGCCGTCTTGAATGACAAAGAACAACGCGAACGCTACGACGCTGTCCGCCAAATGGCATCCGGTGGACACCGTTTCGCCCCCGGCGGCGGTGGCGGCGGCTTTGAGGACATGTTTGGTGGAATGTACGGCGCTCCTGGCGGCGGGGGAGGGCCCAACATTCAGTTCTCTTCCGGTGGTGGCGGTGGTTTTGAGGACATCCTCTCAGGACTCTTCGGCGGTGGCGGTGGTGGCGGTTTCAGTGGGGGCAGCTACGGCGGCGGTTTCCCTGCTGGCTTTGGTGGCGGGAGACCACAACCCCAAAAGGGTGCGGACCTAACAACTTCCACGAAGCTCACCTTTAAGCAGGCTTACGACGGCGAGACCCTGACCTTCAACCTGGACGGCAGAAATATGAAGGTCCGCATACCGGCTGGAGTCCGGAATGGCCAGAAGATCCGCCTGGCGGGTAAAGGTCAGCCCGGTGTGAATGGCGGGCCTGCGGGCGACCTGGTGGTGAAGGTCGAGGTCGCGGCCGACTCCATGTACTCAATGGATGGGGATCGTTTGCGCGTCAAGCTTCCGATCAGCTATCCCGAGGCAGCGCTGGGTGCTCAAGTCAGCGTTCCCCTGCCGGACGGCACACAAGTCCAAGTGAAGGTTCCCGAAGGCACTTCCAGCGGCGCTGTCTTGCGACTACGCGGCAAAGGAGTCAAGAAGGCAAAGGGACGCGGGGACGTCCTGGTTGACCTTCGAATTGTCACACCGAAGAAGCTCTCGGAGGCCGAGCGCAGTGCAGTCGAAGCGCTCAAAGTTGCGGAGGGGGACTGGAACCCCCGCTCCACGCTCTAGTTCTTCAGTGAAATGAGGAACGAAGAGAACGGCCCGGCAGAACCGTGGTTCACGGTTTCTGCTGCGGCTGAACTGGCCGGCATGCACCCTCAGACTCTTCGCCAGTACGACCGACTGGGGCTTGTCAGTCCCAGTAGAACAAAAGGCAGGGGGCGCAGGTACTCAGGCGAAGACTTAGCGGTCTTGCGTGAAGTGCAGCGCCTGTCGAAGGAAGAGGGCGTCAACCTGGCCGGGGTCGCGTTGGTACTGGAACTACGCGAGCGAGTCCGCGCCCTCGAGAGTGAAATCGAGTTCCTGCAACAGGCGGCCCTAAGCTCTTCCGCACCGCCTAAACGTGTTTTTGCTGCAGACCCGGCCGGGGATGTTCGTCAACGGCCCCCAGTGAAGCCAGCGGGCCACGGCGGAGCTAGGCCCGGACCCGCGAGCAGTTCGAACACTGGGAAACAAGTGCAACTTTCGAGCGGAGCGAAACGCCGTGCCAGCTTGATTAGTGCGGCGGCCCTACAGGGATGGCAACGCCTGGCCTACCTGCAACTGACCCGCTCGTACCAAGACTGGCCGGGGCGGGCCTTCGCCCAGCGGCACTCACGGAAAGGAAGCTTCCTTGAAGGAGACTGAAGGCTCCCCAACGGGTCGGACTATGCATCCCCGTCTTTCATTGCGTTCCGCCTTCGCCGTTCGTGTGGGACGTCTTGCCGGAGCGCTCTCGCGTGCTTTAGGGCGTGGGGCAGGCGGAATGTTCGGCGGCAAGATTGCTCTGAAGATTAGTCCTAGGCTGCTAGCCGAACTCAGCCAAGGCAGAAGAATCACCCTGGTCAGCGGGACCAACGGGAAATCAACAACGACGGCCCTCACAGCCGCGGCGATGCGAGAAGTTGGGGAGGTCGCAACCAACAGCCGGGGCGACAACATGACTACGGGGATCGTCTCCGCTCTGATGAGTGCGCCCCGGGCCCCCTATGCGGTTCTTGAAGTCGATGAGATGTACTTACCGCAGATAGCAAAAGCGACGACGCCAGCCGCGATTATCCTGCTGAACCTGTCCCGCGACCAACTAGACCGCGTCGGGGAGATCGGTGCGGTTGAAAACCGGTTGCGGCAGGCTGTTGAGCTCAGCCCTCAGGCGAAGGTAGTCGCAAACTGCGACGATCCGCTAGTGGCTAGCGCAGCCTGGGGAGCTCCTGGACTGGTTTGGGTTGCTGCCGGGGCTCCCTGGGATGCAGATGCTGTGACCTTCCCCAGGACAGGGGGAATCGTGGTCCGAACCGCCGGTGGTTGGGAAGTCCTCGGGGGGCAGGCGCTGGAGCGCCCGATTCCCCTCTGGGAAATTGGCCCGGTGGGCGCGGACGACACTTTCACAATCTTCGGTCCAGATTGCGAAATCGTGACACGACTCAGCTTGCCCGGCCGTGCCAACCGAGGCAACGCAGCCCAAGCAGCCGCCGCAGCGTACGGCCTAGGGGTGCCGGCAGGAGCGATTGCAAGGGCCCTGCCGACTGTGTCTGCAGTTGCCGGTAGATACAAATCCGTAAATGTAGGGGAACACAGCGTCAGGACGCTACTCGCGAAGAACCCCGCTGGTTGGCAGGAAAGCCTCACCATGTTGGCGCCTGGAACCAGCCAACTAGTTATCGCAGTCAACGCTCAAGTCCCAGATGGTGTCGACACCTCGTGGCTTTGGGACGTTCCTTTTGAGAAGCTGAGCGAGATGGGATTGACGCGAATAGTCGCGAGCGGTGAACGTGCCGCGGACCTGGCGACCCGTCTGGAATACGCCGGGATCGACTCAACTTTCGTGCAGGACCCACTCGCCGCGATTGCCAGCTGCGACCCGGGGGCAGTCGACGTTGTTGCCAACTACACGGCGTTCCGCGATCTGACGAAACAGTTGGAGTCCTCATGACCTCTTCGAAGCTAACCATCGGGGTCGTGTACCCCTCGGTCCTTGGAACCTACGGGGACGGTGGAAATGCGCTGGTTCTGCAGCGACGGGCTACCTTGCGGGGAATTGACGCTGAAGTTGTTCCCATCGAGCTCGGAGCACCGATCCCGAGAAGTCTCGACATATACACAATGGGTGGAGGCGAAGATAAAGCCCAGGCGATAGCTGCTGAGCACCTCGCTAAGGACAGTGGGCTTGCCGCCGCGGTAGATCGTGGCGCGCCCGTGCTGGCCATTTGCGCTTCGATGCAGTTGTTGGGAAATCTTTATACGGACGCTTCAGGAGCTGAGATCCCAGGCCTGGGGCTACTCGACATCACGACCGCTCCACGCGGGAGCAGAGCGATCGGAGAACTGGTCACAATCCCTCTTCTGGAGGGCCTGACAGAACCCCTTACCGGTTTTGAAAACCATGGCGGTGCAACTTGCCTAGGTCAGGAAGCCGGCCCACTGGGACGTGTCCTTGCAGGGGTTGGGAACGGTTGCCTGGAAAATGTCCAAGACCAGCAAGCGTTGGAAGGAGCTGTCCAGGGGAGCATTATCGGGACCTACTTGCATGGGCCGGTGCTTGCCCGAAACCCCCAACTGGCGGATCTGCTACTGGGGGAGATCGTGGGAGACCTCGAGCCGCTGGAGGTGGCGTCGGTGGAGCGCTTGCGACGTGAAAGACTAGAAGCAGTTAGCTTGGCAGAGTTTCTCCAAGCTGAAGAAGAACCACGGAACACCTAGGAGCCCGATGAGCGGCAACGACTCCACCAACCCCTACGCGCCCCCTCCCGGTGACCCCAAAGACGGGGGAGGGAAAGAGCCACAGTTCGGTCAGCGATCCGACAGTTGGAGCCCTAACCCTGGCCCTGATACGGGGCCGGAGTCGCCCTGGCCTGTCTACGGCCAAAACTATGGGGCTCCAAGTCAAGGAGCATTGCCGCAGAGTCAACAGACTGCCTGGCCACTTGGGCAGCAAGTCCCAATTCAGTCCCCGTTCCCGGGTGCGGGGATGGTCCCCGCCGGCCCACCGCCTAGCCGCGGCGGGGCGATTGCGCTACTGGTCTCTGGGATCGTCACCATGGTCCTGGTCGCGCCCATCCTGTTCGTGACCCTGGTGCTGTCCAGCATCGGCATGGACCGGATCGTAGAGATCGGAATGGCCACCCAGAACAATGGTCAGGTGGCGGTTGGCAGCACGGGCATCCTGTCAGTGACTCCTTTAGATGGTGACGCCGACTCCTGCCAGCTGGTTGCGCCGAACGGTGAAGTCATCCCAATGACCTATGAGATCGACTCCGGAGGGATGTTCGTGGCCCGCGGCCTGACGGAAGACGTCTACACGGTTGAGTGTGAAGGCATCCCCCCGGGAGCCAGTGTGATGGCGGTCGATGGTGAGTTCATGTCTGACATGGTCGGGGGGACCATGGCCGCATTTGGCTGGTCTACACTGGTTGGACTCATTGGCCTCGGGATGCTGATCGCCGGCATTATCTGGCTAGTGAAGCGCAACCGGGCTCGCCGCGCCTTCTACCAGGGCCTTCCTTACTAGCGAGGCGTGGTCAGCTAACGGGTCAGGGTCTCCCACAGGAATTCCCACGACAGGGCCTGGTTGTGGGCTCGCTGGCGGTTGTCGGCCGCGCCTCCGTGCCCGCCCTCGATGTTCTCGAAGTACAACACGTCCTTTCCTGCCTGCTCTGTCAGGTATCCCAAGGCCCGCGCATGCGCGGGGTGGACACGGTCATCCTTTGTCGATGTTGTCAGCATCAACGGAGGGTAGTCTCGATCCGGGTTGAAAAGATGCACAGGGCTAAAGGTTCGGATGAAATCCCACTCCTCGGCCTTCTCCGGATCCCCATACTCGGCAATCCACGACGAACCGGCGAGCAGGGTGTGGAATCGACCCATGTCGAGTAGCGGCACGGAACAAACGATGGCACCGAAATCGTCCGGGAACTGCGTGTACATGTTGCCCATCAAGAGCCCGCCATTGGAGCCACCCTGGGCCCCCAGTTGCGCAGGAGTCGTCACGCCGCGAGCTACCAGGTCTTGCGCCACCGCGACGAAGTCCTCGTATGCCCGGTGGCGTTTCTCCTTCAAGCCTGCCTTATGCCAGTTCGGTCCGTATTCTCCGCCTCCACGGATGTTTGCGACCACATAGACCCCGCCTTTGGTTAGCCACGCCTTCCCCGCAACAGGTACGTAGCTGGGGAGCAGGCTCACGTCGAAACCTCCATACCCGTACAGCAGGGTGGGGACTGGCTGCTGGTTTGGGTAGCCAACTTGGAAATAAGGGATCCGCGTCCCGTCAGCAGAGACCGCGAAGTGCTGACTGACTTCCAAACCGTCTGCGTCAAACATGGTCGGGGTCGTGCGCACCCAGTGCCACTCGCCCGCATCGTCAACCAGCCACAGGGTCCCGGGTGAGGTGTAGCCGGTAGTCACCACCCACAACCGGTCATCCTCGAGTGGCGCGACGGGGCTCACAGCCGTGGTCACGTAAGGGTCAGGGGTCGGTGGCGTGTCGAAGACCTCTGCGGTCCAGGACCTACCGTCCTCCGCCGGCGAAAGTGCAGTGATCCTGGGAACCACGTGCCTGATCGTGGTGAGCATGATCTTCTTGCGGGTGGCACTTAGGCCCTCGAGCACTTCCTCTGCGGTGGGCACAAACATCGCTGTGGCGGGTGCGGATGCGGGATTTGCAAGGAGTTCCTCAGTGATGAAAGAAAGCAGGGTGCCCGCTGGCCAGGATTCTTCAGCCTCCGGCCGGTCCCAGTCTTCGCGAAGCCAAACCGTTGTCCACTGGTTCCAAACGGCAGCTTCAGCTGAACGCGGAACGGGTAGCAGTGCTGGCTCCGTGGTGGAGATTTCCGCGTATCCGCCGGGCAGGTAGTACGTGTCAGACGTGTAGAAGTCCTCCATCACCTGAACGACCTGGTGTTGGCCGAGCGCGTCCCAACCGGACCCGGCAAAGACTCCCATGGAGTTCGGGTCAGCAGCAAGAACCAGTTGAGAGTCCTCTAGGCTCTGCCCGCGCGTCAGGAGTCGTGCCTGTAGCGGGTAGCCCGAGGGAGAAGTGGACTCCGGTCCCATCGGTTGGGTTAGCCAGCAGTGATCGCGGTCGATCCAGGAAAGCGAACCTTTTCCTTCCGGGCGGAAGAACCCTCCTTCGACAAACTGCTTTGACACCAGGTCGAACTCACGCGTTTCGTCTGCGTCAGACCCGCCGTCTGACAGTGAAATCAGTGCGCGGTCACGGTCCGGGTAGAGGACTGCCGCGCCGTGCCAGACCCACGACTTGCCTTCCTGTTCCGCCAGTGCGTCGACATCGATGAGGACTTCCCAGTTCTCCTCCCCGTGCAGGTAGTCCTGGAACTTCTGCCTGCGCCACAGTCCCCGCGGATGCTCCCCGTCTGTCCAGAAGTTGTAGGCCCAGTCACCGCGCAAGCCCACCATGGGAATGCGTTCCGGATCGTCCAAGACAGAGAGGATCTCCCCTTCAAGCTCAGACAGTGAAGGGATTGGGTCTCCAAGTGGTGTTCGCTGGTCCCCGTTTGGGAGCGCCAAGCGTTCCTCTGTGCGTCTGTTGCGTTCGCGGACCCAGGCGAGGGCTTCATCGCCCGTCACCTCTTCAAGAAACTCGGGGAACAGGCGATCCATGTGATTTGAGGTCATGGACAAACCTTGCCACATGCCCCACCCGCTTTGGCCGCG
>CAYFRQ010000011.1:22790-32500 GCA_964345615.1 uncultured Actinomyces sp.
TGTGATTTGAGGTCATGGACAAACCTTGCCACATGCCCCACCCGCTTTGGCCGCGACCCCACCCCGCTTTGGCCGCGAGTTGTTGCTCTAACAACCCGGAATGAGGCCCTTTTTCGAGCAACAACTCGCGGCCAAAGCGGGGTGGGGGCGCGGCCAAAGCCAGTGGGGTTGACTGAAGAACTAGACTGGTCCTGGCGCTTTGGCGCAGGTCCTTGAGAACTCAGGTCCGCTCCGGACAGCAATGGTGAAGAGGGATAAAAAGTGAGCATGAACCTAACAACCCGCGCGCAGGAAGCACTCAGCTCGGCCGTCCAAATGGCTTCAGCCGCGGGAAATCCGTCGGTTGAACCGCTACACCTTCTCGAAGCTCTGTTAGAGCAGCCAGAAGGAATTGCCATTTCTCTGCTGGCGTCGGCCGGTGTGCAACGCGGTGAAATCGGTGCCCAGGTGCGCACGGCGTTGGTGGCACTACCCGCCAGTTCAGGGGCCTCCGTGGGGCAACCGCAAACCTCACGGGCTCTGATGAATGTCATTACGAACGCTGAGAAGCGCGCGCAGGCACGCGGCGACCAATACGTCTCCACTGAACACCTCCTTATTGCTCTTGCTGCTTCCGACACTGAAGCCGGCAAGATCCTGCGAGGTGACGGCGCGACACCCGAGGTTTTGGAGGAACACCTGAGCAGGCTCCGCCCGGAACCGATTTCAACCGCTGACCCAGAAGGCACGTTTGAGGCCCTGAAGAAGTACGGTCGCGACCTCACCGAGGCAGCTCGCGAAGGCAAGCTGGACCCCGTCATCGGTCGCGATTCTGAGATCCGTCGAGTCGTCCAGGTCCTCTCCCGGCGCACCAAGAACAACCCTGTCCTGATCGGCGAACCCGGGGTCGGAAAGACCGCTGTCGTTGAGGGTCTAGCCCAACGGATAGTTGAGGGCGACGTCCCCGACTCCCTGCGTGACCGGACCCTGATCAGTTTGGACCTGGCTTCAATGGTTGCGGGCGCCAAGTACAGGGGAGAGTTCGAGGAACGGTTGAAGGCCGTCCTCGATGAAATCAAGAACTCCGACGGACAAATCATCACCTTCATTGACGAGCTGCACACTGTCGTCGGCGCCGGAGCCTCAGAAGGGTCCATGGACGCCGGCAACATGTTGAAGCCCATGCTGGCTCGCGGTGAACTCCGCATGGTCGGAGCCACGACCCTGGATGAGTACCGCGAGAACATTGAGAAAGACCCGGCGTTAGAGCGCCGCTTCCAGCAGGTGTACGTTGGGGAGCCTTCCGTTGAAGACACCGTCGCGATTCTGCGTGGTATCGCCCCCAAGTACGAGGCCCACCACAAAGTCACCATTTCCGACGGCGCCTTGGTCGCCGCAGCTGACCTCTCAGATCGCTACATTGCAGGGCGCCAACTGCCCGACAAAGCGATCGACCTGATCGACGAGGCCGCGTCGCGACTGCGCATGGAACTGGATTCGAGCCCGATCGAGATCGACCAGTTGCAACGCGAACTTTCACGTCTGCAGATGGAAGAGACCTACCTGGCCGAATCCGACCCTGATCACGAAGACGAAGCCACCGCAGACAGACTGTTCAAGCTCCGTGAAGAAATCGCCAACCGCGGTGAAGAGTTGCACGCCCTCACGGCACGTTGGGAAAACGAGAAAGCCGGGCGGAACAAGATCGGAGACCTGCGGGCAAAGCTGGATGAACTCCGCACTGCCTTTGAGATCGCCGTGCGTGACGGGGATTGGGCTGAGGCCGGACGCATCCAAAACGGCGAGATCCCACAGGTCGAAGACCAGATCGCAGAAGCTACACTCGCAGAAACTGAGAAGGCCGAATCCGACGGTGAACTCATGATCGCTGAGAAGGTCGGCCCCCGCGAAGTGGCTGAGGTCATCGAGTCTTGGACGGGTATTCCCACCGGGCGCCTGATGCAGGGTGAGACCGAGAAGCTCCTGGAAATGGAAGAGTGGATTGGTAAGCGCCTGATCGGGCAGAGGGAAGCCGTCGAAGCCGTCTCGGATGCGGTTCGGCGCTCGCGGGCCGGCGTTGCCGACCCCAACCGTCCCACAGGCTCGTTCTTGTTCCTTGGCCCCACCGGTGTCGGAAAGACGGAGCTCGCAAAGTCTCTTGCCGAGTTCCTATTTGACGACGAACGAGCCATGATCCGCATCGACATGAGTGAATACGGTGAGAAACACTCGGTGGCGCGTCTGGTGGGTGCCCCTCCCGGCTATGTGGGATATGACGAGGGCGGGCAACTGACGGAAGCTGTGCGTCGTCGCCCCTACTCCGTCGTGTTGCTTGACGAGGTCGAGAAGGCTCATCCTGAGATTTTCAACATCCTTCTTCAGGTCCTGGACGACGGCCGACTCACAGATGGGCAGGGACGCACTGTCGATTTCCGGAACACGATCCTGATCCTCACGTCCAACATCGGGTCCCAGTTCTTGATTGACCCCGACCTTTCGGACGAGGGCAAGGCCGATGCGGTGATGGCCCTGGTTCGTCAGACTTTCAAGCCCGAGTTCTTGAACCGTCTCGATGAGACGGTGCTGTTCAAACCACTCGACAAGCACGAGCTCGGGAAGATCGTTGACCTCCAGGTTGCTGCGATGGCTCACCGCCTGAAGGCTCGCCGCATCACTCTTGAGGTCAGCGAGGAAGCCCGGAAGTGGCTTGAAGACCACGGTTACGATCCCGCGTACGGCGCGCGTCCGCTTCGTCGGCTGGTGCAGAAAGAGATCGGTGACCGCCTCGCGATGCTGATCCTGGCTAACGAGGTCGAAGACGGACAGACGGTGGACGTCGTGGTTGCGAAGGACGGGCACCACCTCGACGTGGTCCCTTTGATCGATGTGGTTCCTGTAGTCAGTGAGTGAGACTCCCGTAGAGGACTATCCGGTCCCGTTTCGTCACGCGGTCGCCGCTGTTGATAAAACGGGCCGGCCGGTTTGGGTGCAGGGGGACTTGGACCACGTCTTCCCATTGGCGTCGGTAACAAAGATCATCACGTCGATTGGTGCCTTGCGTGGGATCGAGCAGGGGGCGTTTGACCTTTCCACCAGGGTCGGAGAGGACCCGGCGGGACGCGCCTACAACTACGCCCACCTGCTCTCCCATTCTTCTGGGCTAGACGTTGAGGGAGACGGTGATCGCTTCCGTGACGCCCCAGGTCGGCGTCGGATTTACACCAACCAGGGGTTTGAAGTCCTTGGGCACGCTGTCGCCGTCGCGGTGGGAGAGCCTCTTCCGAAGTGGCTCGACCACCAGGTCTACCAACCTCTGGGGCTTCGTTCCACGGTTATCCCTAGGAGCCCCGCCCGCTCGGGGTTCGGGAACGCCCTTGATCTGACGCTACTTGCCGAAGAGCTAATGGATCCCCAGCTGCTTGACCCGAAAGCTCAATCAGCCCTGACCACCACGGTTCTGCCGGGATTGCGAGGCATTCTGCCGGGGTACGGGATGCAGAAGAACAACGCGTGGGGGCTCGGGGTTGAAATCAAGGCGAACAAGACCCCGCACTGGACCCCACCCTCTTGCTCGCCCTCCACGTTTGGTCACTTCGGGATGTCTGGGTCGTTCCTGTGGGTCGACCCCGTCGCAGAAGTCGGTGCTGTGTTCCTAGGGGACCGTCCGTTCGGTGAATGGCACAAAGAAAACTGGCCGATCCTTGGGGAAAAAATCCTGCAGGCCGCCCGCGAGGGCTAATCCAGCTCGATGATTACGGGGACGTGGTCTGACGGTTTCTTGCCCTTGCGTTCGTCCCTGTCGATTTCTGCTGCTACCACGCGCTTTGCCAGTGCCGGCGAACCGTAAATGAAGTCCAGTCGCATGCCCTGGTTTTTCGGGAAGCGGAGTTGCTGGTAGTCCCAGTACGTGTAGTTGTCGACAAGGGGGCGGGTTACTTCCACGAAACCTTCGTCCGCAAAGCGGCCAAACGCGGCTCGCTCGGGCGCGCTGACGTGAGTGCGACCCTCGAAGAAATCTATGTCCCAGACGTCGGTGTCGAGAGGAGCGATGTTCCAGTCGCCCATTAGCGTCATCTGCACTTCCGGGTCTTTCTTGAGGACGTCCGAGGCGTAGTCCGCAAGGCGCGCCAACCACTCCAGTTTGTAGGCGTAGTGGGGGTCGCCCAGTTCACGCCCATTCGGGACGTAGAGACTCCAGTTCACGATTCTTGCGCCCGACGGTCCCTCGACCGTGACACCAAGAGCGCGGGGTTCCTCTACCGCAGGATCACCAAAAGTTGGCATGCCAGGGAAACCAACCTGAACATCTAAAACCGGCAGTCTCGTGGCGACGGCAACACCGTTCCACTGGTTCAGGCCGTGCAGTGCTACCTGGTACCCAATGGCCTCGAAAGAAAGCAGCGGGAACTGGTCGTCGCGGCACTTCGTTTCCTGCAGGGCCAAAACATCAACGTTCGACCTTTCCAGAAAAGCTGTGGCGCGGTCGACGCGGGTGCGGATTGAGTTGATGTTCCAGGTTGCGATCCTCATGCCCCAACCCTATCGGCCTAGGCAATCTTCAGCGGGCTCCTAGAATAGGCGTGTGAGCGTTGCACTGGTTACCGGAGCCTCTTCCGGGATGGGCCTGGAATTCGCGCGCCAGCTTGCTGAGGAGGGGTACGACCTTGTCTTGGTGGCCCGCTCAAGAGGGCGTTTGCAGAAGATTGCTGCAGCCCTTGAGGACAGATTCGGGGTCCTTACAGAGGTGCTGGTAGCAGACCTTGGCAAAGCTGACGATTCCGCACGCGTTGCAGATCGGCTCCGGCAGGAGCCCGCGGTAGAGATGCTGGTGAATGCTGCGGGCTTCGGAATATCCACCCCCTTTCTGGAGAACAGTGTTGAGGTTGAAACGCAGGCTCTGAACGTCATGGTCCGTGCCGTGATGGAAACGTGCCACGCTGCCGGGAATGCGATGCGAACTGCAGGAAATGGGCGAATCATCAACGTCTCTTCCATTGCTGCCGATTCGGGCATGGGCCCCTATTCGGCGCACAAAGCGTGGGTTCGTTCCTTCTCTGAAGGACTTGCAAACGAACTGTGCGGCACGGGCGTGATCGTCACAGCGGTGATGCCAGGCCTGGTGCGCACCGAGTTTCACGGCCGCGCTGGCGCTGACTATTCGGGAGCGCCTAAGGTCGCGTGGTCAAGCGCGAAGACAGTCGTCACCCAGAGTCTTGCTGCCTCTCGAAAGGGGAAGGTGCTCTTTACTCCCACCCTGCGATACAAGGTGGTTTCCGCAGTGCAACGCAGCGTTCCGGGGGGCCTGAAGCGTGCGGTAATGCGCCTGGTCCCACACATGTAGGTAGCTATGGAAGATGATAAAGACAAACCCAACCGCGGGGTCGGCCCGTGGGAAGGCCCTCTGCCTGAGGGCGACCATTGGGACCCGGAGCTACTGGCCCACGGCGACCACCGAAATGTGGAGGATCAGTACCGCTACTGGAAGAGGGAAGCAGTCGCGGAGCAGATCCAGGCAAACTCACTGGGGTACGAGGTCGCTATTGAAAACCTGGGACACGACTTCAACATTGGCTCCATAGTCCGAACGGCGAACGCGCTTGGAGCTAGCCGAGTCCACATTGTCGGGCGCAGGCGGTGGAACCGTCGCGGGGCAATGGTCACTGATCGCTACATGGACGTGGTTCACCACTATGAGGTCCAAGACTTCTTGCGGGACGTGAAGGAACGGGGTTTGTCGGTCGTGGGGATCGATAACCTTCCGGGCTCAACCCCGCTTGAGAGCGCCACGTTGCCGGAGGGGGCCGTCCTGGTTTTTGGGGAAGAAGGTGGCGGCCTCAGTCCGGAGATGCTGGATGCTTGCGACAGCGTTCACCACATCACCCAGTACGGGTCCACCCGGTCCCTGAATGTGGGGCACGCTGCCGCAATCGCGATGTGGGCTTGGGTTACCCATTGTCGGCGCTAAAGCTGGGCGAACGTCCCTGATCTTGGCACTGCGTTGTGGGACAATGGGGGTGCACGGACATTTGGCAGGCACCCGCAAGGTGCCGTGATTCAGGAGGAAACTAGTGCCGATCGCAACACCTGAGGTATACAGAGAAATGCTTGACCGGGCAAAGCGTGACGGCTTTGCCTACCCAGCCATCAACGTAACCTCTTCCCAGACCCTAACCGCGGCGCTGCAGGGCTTCACCGATGCAGGCTCTGACGGCATCATTCAGGTTTCCGTTGGTGGGGCCGAATACTGGTCGGGGAGCACCATCAAAGACCGCGTAGCAGGCTCGCTTGCTATGGCTGCCTACGCACGCGAGATTGCAAAGAACTACCCGATCACGGTCGCTCTGCACACCGACCACTGCGCGAAGCAGAACCTCGAGTCCTGGGTGATCCCGCTACTTGAGATTGAAGCCGCGGAAGTTGCGGCTGGCCGCCTCCCAGCATTCCAGTCCCACATGTGGGACGGCAGTGCTGTTCCGCTGAAGGAAAACCTTGAGATCGCCGAGAAGCTTATGGCGATGTCGGAAGCTGCGGACACGATTCTTGAAATTGAGATCGGTGTTGTCGGCGGTGAGGAAGACGGCGTTAAGGCTGAGATCAACGAGAAGCTTTACACCACAGTGGAAGATGGCATGAAGACCGCTGCCGCTCTGGGACTCGGTGAAAAGGGGCGTTACCTGACCGCCCTCACCTTCGGTAACGTTCACGGGGTTTACAAGCCGGGCGCGGTTAAGCTGCGTCCCGAAATCCTCGGTGAGATTCAGGAAGCCGTTGGCGCGGCATACGAGGTCGGCGACCGCCCGTTTGATCTGGTCATGCACGGTGGTTCGGGATCCTCCGCTGAAGAGATCGCAACCGCGGTAGCTAACGGCGTCATCAAGATGAACGTCGACACCGACACCCAATACGCCTTCACGCGGCCCGTGGCGAACTGGATGTTTGAGAAGTACGACGAAGTCCTGAAGGTCGACGGCGGCGTCGGCAACAAGAAGGCCTATGATCCTCGCGCATGGGGTAAGGCCGCTGAAGCAGGCATGGCTGCTCGCGTTGTTGAGGCTTGCGAACGCCTCGGTAGCGCTGGGACTGCAATGTAGTAACGGATCGCGCCGGCCTCTTTCTATTTTTCAACTGGATCGGGGCCGGCGTCCTGTTCACGGCCACCTGGAGTTGGCTCCAGGCAGGCGAACTTAGACCAGGAAAAACTCAAGAAGCGCGATCGAAGGGAAGACGATGACCGACAACACTTGGGAACGCGTCGAAGGAATGGTGATTGCCCCCGACTTGGACCCCAAGGCGCTAGCGAAGGACCTGAAAGACCGCGCAGTCGTTGCGCAGCTTGACTGGTTCGAAGCGACGCCGTCCTTGGTTGGCATCAGTGTCGGTGTGCGGGATGGTGTGGTCGCGACACTTTCGAGTCCTGGCGAGGACTTGGAGCCGGGGCCGCAACTAGTCGACCTTGTTAAGGAGCTTGCCGAGGCGCTGCACGGCGAAGTAATGGTTGGGGACGCTTCTTTCTTCGCAATGGATCAGGATCAGGACACGGCCTCGGTTCAGGAAGCCGCCACCAGCCAGGATCAGGGCGACCAGGTTGTGCGCCTGGTAGAAATCGGGAGCACTCCGGCCTCGGCCATCCCTCTACTAGCTGCGTTCGAGGGCGTCGACATTGCGGAAGTTCAGCTGTCTGGCGACAAGCGTCTCCTGGCGGCGCAGTTGCCGGGCAATCGTCAGGACTGGTACTTCGGGGACCTCCCGTTAGTGGTCCTCTCGATGCGTGGAGACGAGTTCAAGGCTTTTTTCGTGGGGACCGACGACCCTGAAAGCATCATTAGCTACAACTGGGGGATGCAGAATCTGACTGTTGCAGGTGGATGCGGCTGGGACAAAGAAATCCCAGAAAATGCGGAAGCGCTCGTGGGAACACGCGCGGACATTGAGGCGATCCACGAAGCCGTGCCAGGCATTGACGTTGATGCGGCTGTGGCAGCTTCAGCAATGCGCGGCCCGAAGGCCGTTAGGGCTTTCGTTTCTGCACTGGGGTTACGGCCTGACATCGCTGAGTTCCTGCTTGGCAACATCGGGCTGCAGCAGATTTCGGGGGCGACGCTTCACCACGCGCGGGGGATTTCTAACGCAATCGGCCGAAGCGTTGACATCATTATCGATGAGAAACAAGAGGGTTCAAAGTTCTGGAACGCCTACACCGATCTCATCACCTCCAAGCCATGGCTGATTCCGGTTGTTACCGGGGCCGAGGTAGTCGTGGGTGCTTCCCTGCTATTCGCGGGCCGCAAACGCGATGGGGTCCGCGGAGGCCTGGCTAGAGCCGCGACTGCTGCCGGCGTTTGGTTGCTACTTGACTCTTTGGCCCAGACCGCACTGGCAAAGTACACCGCGATGCGCGCGTACCGGCACCGAGACGAATCGGGGCAATAGCTGGAGATCAGCTTCAGTACGCGTCCTGAAGTCGGCTCACTTTGTGAGTAGGGACACTTAGGGCAAGATAAAGGTAGAATCGCCAGGCTGAGATCAGGAGTTGACATGGGATACGAGCCACGAATCATTGCAGGCGTTGACGGCTCGGACGAATCACTGGAAGCTGCTCGCTGGGCGGCAGAGCGGGTCGCTCACAGCGGGGGGACGCTCACCCTGGTCTGCGCTTATGCCGTTGCCTCTTACTCATCGGTTGCGCTTGACGGCGGCCTCTCAATGCTGGACGACCGTGCGCTTCAGGCTAACGCTGAGCGGATCGTTGCGGATGCTGAGCTTGCACTTGCCGATACCGGAGCCAAGATCGCTACACAGGTTGAGGTTGGTGACCCAGCCAGCGTCCTTGCAGAGCTTTCCGAAGAAGCTGACATGATCGTCATTGGTTCGCGTGGGCGGGGCGGCTTCGCCGACCGCCTATTGGGATCCGTCTCTTCTGCACTTCCCGCGCACGCTCACTGCCCCGTGGTCGTGGTTCCCGTTCATAAGGAAGGCAAGCCGTTTACCCCTATCGAAAGAATCGTTGTCGGGGTCGATGGGTCTGAGATTGCGTCGACAGCCCTGCAGAAGGCTGTTGACGAGGCTGTCGTTTGGGGCGCTGGACTTACGGCGGTGGCTGCTGTTCCGATCGCGACCCCGGGGGTTGCGGGGCTGTCTTGGGTCCCAGCGCCCATCAACCATCAGGAGCTGATCGACGACATTCGTTCTTCAATGGACGTGTCGATCGCTGAGGCGAAGGGCGACCGCGAAGTTGAGGTGGCACGTCACGCCCTTGACGGGAGCCCTGCCGCGCTCCTGACTGAGTTCTCAACGGCGGTTGACCTGGTTGTCGTTGGCACTAGGGGCAGGGGCGGGTTCGCGGGGCTCCTGCTGGGTTCCACCTCGCAGGCCGTGCTCCATCACTCTGTCTGCCCTGTTATGACTGTTCCGTCGCGCCATCGTGATAAGAACCCGGGCCCCGCTCATTCCTGGGAGCGCCCCAGCGCCTAGCACGTAAACCCGCTTCGGCTGCGAGTTGTCGCCGAATTGCGGCGTTATTCTTGCTCGCCTCGACGACAACTCGCAGCCGAAGCGGGACTGCCGTAGCCGAACTGGGACTAGACCAGAGACAGCGAGACGCAATCCCCATTGATTCCTGTTGCTACGCACCCCTTTTCGGGTGTTAGCCTTGGAACGTTTCCGGCACCGCCGGCAAGCCCTCGTAGCTCAGGGGATAGAGCACCGCTCTCCTAAAGCGGGTGTCGGCCGTT
>CAYFRQ010000012.1:0-29327 GCA_964345615.1 uncultured Actinomyces sp.
ACGGTTGTTCGCGCGACACCGCTGATCATCGCCGGACTTGCCGTGGCAGTCGCTTTCACGGCCGGCCTGTTCAACATCGGTGTCCAAGGCCAGCTCATCATGGGTGGCCTGGTTGGCGGATTCATCGGCTTCTACTGGGCGCTCCCTGCAGGTGTCGGCATCACCGCCGCTGTCCTGGGAGCGATCCTTGGTGGCGCGATCTGGGGTTGGATACCCGGCATTCTGCGAGCTCGTTTAGGTGCAAACGAAGTCATCGTCACCATCATGCTCAACTCCATAGCAGCCTTTTTCTTAGCTGCGATGCTGAACTTGAAGCTGTTCCACGGTGACGGCTTCCCGGGTAAGAGCCAGCAGATGAATGCGGGTTCCATCTATCCCAAGCTTCTGGGGGGAGGCTCCCGACTCAACTTCGCCATAATCGTGGCGATCGTCGCGACAGTCTTTGTCTGGTGGCTCCTAGATCGCTCAACTTTCGGTTTTGAACTCCGCGCTGCCGGAGCTAACCAGGACGCGGCCCGCACCGCCGGCATCAACGTGAAGTCCGTGATCATGTGGACCATGGTTATCTCGGGTGCACTTGCGGGCTTGGCCGCAACAGCGCCCGTCCTGGGAACAGAGAAGGCACTAACGGCCGGGATGGCTGGAACCATCGGGTTCGACGCCATCACCGTTGCCCTGCTGGGGCGAAGCAGACCCGTCGGCGTTTTCTTCGCAGGCCTGCTGTTCGGTGCCCTGAACGCGGGTGGCGCCCTGATGCAGTCCTCAGCTGGCATCCCCGTTGAGATTGTTCAAATAACGCAGGCAATCATTGTCCTGATGATTGCGGCATCTGAAGCGGTTCGACACATGCGAGCCAGGCGCCAGTTGCGTGAAGCAACGGTTCAGAAGGTGGAGACGGAAGAAGAAACGCCGAAAGCCAAGAGCGTGGAAGGAGCTCAGGCATGAGCACTAAGACAGCCACCCCGACTGTAGAACCGACCATGAGTGGCGTAACGCTACCGATCTCTTGGCGAGACCCTGTTGTCACCGCAATCCTGGCGGCAGTGACCGTGCTGCTAGCTTTCACTGCCGGAGGAGAATCCCTGATCTCCTTCCGCAAAGCCTCCCCCTGGTTGCCGGATTTCTCTTGGAACGCGCCGTCCACCCTCACCATTTCGGTGCTCGCCGTGGTCGCCATTGCAGGAACCGTCTACACCTGGATCCTTGCGATTGGCCGGAAGAAAGTACCCGTTTGGATTGTTGCCATTGTCGGCACAGCCTTCGTTTTAGGCTTCCTCGTTTGGACCGTTCACGGCGGCAAGGGAACAATCCCCGTCGTAGCACTGCTGGCAGGCGGTCTCAGTTTCGCAACGCCCCTGGTGTTCGGAGCTCTTGCCGGAGTCATCAACGAGCGTGCCGGCGTCATCAACATCGCTATCGAGGGCCAGTTGCTTTTCGGTGCCTTCGCGGGAGCGGTAACCGCGTCCATATTTGGAAGCTCCTGGTTGGGTCTGATCGGTGCCCCTATCGCCGGGATGGCGCTCGGAGCACTACTGGCGCTGTTCACCATCAAGTACCGGGCGAACCACATCGTTGTTGGTGTCGTGCTCAACATGCTTGCGCTTGGCGTGACGTCCTTCCTGTACTCGACTCTGCTCCGGGACTCACCAGACCTCAACAAGGGCTTGAAGCTTCCCGAAATCGGGATCCCGCTACTACAGGACATCCCCATCATTGGCCCGGTTCTCTTCAAGCAATCGATTCTGGTCTACATGATGTACGCGGCAGTAATCATCCTGCAATTCGCACTGTTCTCAACCAGGTGGGGCTTGCGACTCCGTGCAGTTGGTGAGAAACCCCAGGCCGCCGACACCGTCGGCATCAAGGTGAACTCCATCCGTTGGCACAATGTTCTTCTTGGAGGAGCCGTGGCCGGACTCGGTGGGGCGTTCTTCACCATTGGTCAGGGCCTAACCTTCTCAAAGGACATCGCGGCGGGGAACGGCTTCATCGCTCTAGCCGCCATGATCCTGGGACGCTGGAACCCCGTGGGGGCGTTGCTTGCGGCCCTACTGTTTGGTTTCTCAACCAACCTCGGCATCATCATCCAGACCACAGGTGGGGGCATCCCAGCCGAATACCTGCTGATGATCCCGTACCTGGTCACGATCTTTGCAGTCGCAGGGTTTGTTGGAGCGGTCAGACCGCCCGCTGCAGAAGGACAACCGTATCCGTAGGGTCGACGCGCCCGTAAAAGGAGGGCAAGTGGGTTCCAAGCAAATAGACAAGGCAGTCTGGCAGCAGCTGAAGGAAAAGGCTACGGAAGCCATGGAGCAGGCCTACGCTCCCTATTCCAACTTCCCTGTCGGTGCTGCAGCCCTGGTTGATGATGGTCGGATCGTCAGTGGCTGCAACGTGGAGAACGCGTCTTACGGCGTGGGGCTCTGCGCCGAATGCGGTTTGGTTTCTGACCTGGCCCGCACGGGCGGGGGCAAGCTTGTCGCCTTCGCGTGCGTTGATGGCTTAGGTGAGCCGGCCTCACCCTGCGGAAGGTGTCGCCAGCTGCTGTTTGAACACGGCGGCCCCGACCTGCAGCTCCAAATGCCAGAAGGCCTAATGACCATGAAAGAGGTCCTCCCCGGTGGTTTCGGGCCAGAGGACCTGAAACGCGTCCGGGAAGCAGAAAGCGAGTAGATATGGGTGCCGAAGACTTCGACGTAGTTGACGTCATCAGGATCAAACGGGATGGAGGGACCCTTCCGGGCCCCATGATCGACTGGGTGATCGACGCGTACACGCGGGGCGTCGTAGCCGATGAACAGATGGCGGCGCTAGCCATGGCCATTTTCCTTCGGGGCATGAACCGCGAAGAGATAGTCCGTTGGACAATGGCAATGATGCACTCGGGCGAGCGCCTCAGTTTCGCGGGGATCGGAAAACCGACAGTTGACAAGCACTCGACCGGCGGGGTTGGAGACAAGATCACCCTGCCACTTGCTCCCCTGGTCGCGGTTTTCGACGTGGGGGTGCCTCAGCTATCCGGTAGGGGACTTGGACACACGGGCGGCACCCTGGACAAGCTTGAATCTATCCCCGGATGGGATCCGGACCTCAGTAGCAGACAGATCTTCGACATGCTGAAGGACGGCCCCGGGGCTGTTATCTGCGCGGCAACGGCGGGCTTGGCGCCGGCTGACAAGAAGCTCTACGCACTCCGTGACGTGACTGCGACGGTCGATTGCATCCCCCTTATTGCCTCATCCATCATGTCCAAGAAGATCGCAGAGGGAACCTCAGCTCTGGTTCTAGACGTCAAGGTCGGCTCCGGTGCGTTCATGAAGAACGTTGACAAGGCCCGTGAGCTTGCCGAGACCATGGTTGCACTTGGAGAGGACGCAGGGGTCAAAACTTCGGCGCTACTCACCAACATGTCGACCCCGCTGGGGCTAGCCGTCGGAAATGCCCTTGAAGTTCGCGAGTCCGTTGAAGTCCTTGCAGGCGGGGGACCGAGCGACGTCGTCGATCTAACCGTGAAACTTGCAGAGGAAATGCTGGCGCTTGTAGGGAAGGACGGCGAGGACGTTCGTGCTGCCCTGCAGGACGGGCGAGCCATGGATCGCTGGAACCAGATGATCTCAGATCAGGGCGGCGACCCCTTCGCGCCTTTGCCAGTGGCAAAGTACCAAGAAACCCTTGTTGCAGAGCAAACAGGATTCCTGAGCGAACTGGACGCATGGGGGGTTGGTGTTTCCGCGTGGAGGCTCGGGGCGGGGCGTGCCCGGCAGGGAGAAAGAGTGCAGGAAGGCGCCGGCATTGAAATCCACGCCAAGCCGGGGGACCCGGTGCAGATCGGACAGCCTCTTCTAACTCTGCACACAGAAACCCCCGAACGCTTCCCAAGGGCCATCGAAGCTCTGGACGGGGCAATCGCAATCAGTGACACCAAGCCCACCGATGTCCAAGATCTCATCTTGGGTAGCGTGGGAGCCGCAACAGTGAAGGAATCATGATGAGTGAACGAACAGACATAGCGGGGATGACAGACCACACCCTACTGAAGCCCGAAGCTACGCCGGAAGACGTTCAGGCACTGATAGACGAAGCTGTCTCCCTGGGGGCCTACTCCATCTGCGTGTCCCCGTCCCAGCTCCCGGTTGACGTCCCTGAAACGCTACACGTGGCAACCGTCGTTGGTTTCCCATCCGGCGCAGTGAAGGCAAACATAAAGGCGCAGGAAGCCGCGCAGGCGGTCGCTGACGGTGCTGACGAAGTAGACATGGTCGTCAACCTGTCACTGGTGAAGCAGGGCGACTGGGAAGGCGTTGAATCTGAAATTCAAGAGGTTCGTGACGCGATTCCGGATGCCGTCCTCAAGGTAATCATCGAGGCTGCTGCGCTCACCGATGAAGAGATCACGGCCACCTGCATCGCCGCGAAGGAAGCGAATGCTAACTTCGTGAAAACCTCAACTGGGTTTCACCCGGCAGGTGGCGCGGACGTTGCTGACGTGGCTCTGATGCGTGCCACCGTCGGCCCCGACATGGGAGTCAAAGCTTCCGGCGGTATCAGGGACGGGGCAACAGCCCGCGCCATGGTCGATGCCGGAGCAACCCGCTTGGGGTTGTCCGGCACCGCCGCGGTCCTTGAAGGTCTAGACGATTAGTCAGATCCCCAGGGCGGCTCGCATGTCGGTCCGGATCAGCTGAAGCCGGTTCGCTGCGAGTGCCCGGGCCTCACTGACGTTGCCATCAGCCGTGGGCACGACAACCTCGATGTAGCACTTTAGTTTTGGTTCCGTACCTGACGGGCGCACAATAACTCGGTCATCGTCTTCAGTCCTATAGAGCAGTGCGTCTGTCGGGGGGAGGCCTTTGTAGCCCTTTGACAGGTCTGCAGACTCCACAACGGGAGAACCAGCGATCTGGTCTAGGCCGCCCTTACGCAGGTTCTCCATGCCCTTAGCGATCAGCGAGAGGTCCTCAACTCGGATGGTTAGGGGAGCTGTGGCGTGTAGGCCGAAAGCTAGAGCCAGTTGGTCCAGCTTGTCCTGCAGGTTCAGCCCCTGCTCTTTCAAGTCGGCCGCGAAAGCCGCGAGCTTTGTCGACGCCGTGATCCCGTCCTTGTCACGCACATAGCTGGGGTCAACGCAGAAACCGATTGCTTCTTCGTACCCGTAGACCAGCCCTGGGACTCGGCTGATCCACTTGAAGCCCGTCAGAGTGTTCTGATGAGCTATTCCTGAAGCGGCCGCGATCTTCCCAAGTAGCCGAGAAGAGACGATCGAGTTCGCGAAAGAGGGAGGATTCTCCGCGTCCGTTCCCTGCTTGTCCATGCCCTCAGCCAGCTCGTCTGCAGCCTGGGCACCGAGTAGGGACCCGATTTCATCTCCCGTGAGCTGACGCCAGCCGCTCTCACTGGAGGGGTCGGGGATCGCCGCTGACGAACGGTCAGCGTCCGGGTCGTTTGCCAGGATCAGATCCGCGTCTATTTTCCTTGCGAGCTCCATCGCTAAGTCAAGAGCGCCCGGTTCTTCAGGGTTCGGAAAAGAGACGGTCGGGAACTCGGGGTCTGGTTCATGTTGCTCGGGAACCACAGTCACGTCTTTAAAACCGGTGGCCGCGAAGGCTCGGAGCGCGATTTCTCCACCCACGCCGTGCATGGAAGTATGGACGATCTTCAGGTCCCGGGGACCGGCAGGAACGATTTCGGTTAGGCGCTTGATGTAGGCCTGGACCATCTCATCACCCAGGACTTCCCACCCACCGGTCGCCCTGGGAACGGACGCGACAGAGGGGACAGCCATGATCTTTTCCAGGATGGCGCCGTCGTAAGGGGTGACGATTTGCGCGCCCTGCCCCCAATCGGTGACCAGGTTCCCACCTAGGTACACCTTGTATCCATTGTCGGCAGGCGGGTTGTGGGAGGCCGTCACCACCACTCCCGCGTCAGCCCCGAGTTTCCTGAGTGCAAAAGCGGTCAGCGGAGTTGGAAGCGCGTGGTCATACAGCAACGCGTGACCGCCCGCGCCCTCAACCACCGCGGCCGTGTCCTCCGCGAACTGCCTGGAACCATGGCGGGCGTCGTGGCCCACAACCACGGTAAAACCATCTGGGAGTTGTTCGGCCAGAAAAGCGCTGAGTCCGGCTGCTGCCCGGATCACCACTGCACGGTTCATCCTGTTCGGTCCTGCCCCCAACTGGCCACGCAAGCCCGCGGTGCCGAAAGAAAGCATGCCGCTGAACCGGTCCGAGAGTTCTGCGGCTGCCCCCGTGTCTCCGTCTTCGGCCAGGGTGAGTAGTTCCTTCAGGTACTTAGCGTCGTTTACGTCGGGATCGTCGTTGATCCAGTCCAGGACTTCTTGGCGGTTGTAGGTCATGTCGGTCTCCTTCTAACTGGTTCGCTAGCGAACTACATCTTTTGGACGATGCTGGCGAGTAGCGCACTGATTCTCGGTGCTGCGGCTTCGCCTGCTTCGATGACTTCTTCGTGTGACAGGGGGGTTGCGGAGATTCCCGCTGCGAGGTTGGTCATCAGGGACAGCCCCAAGACCTCTAATCCGGCCTCGCGTGCCGCGATTGATTCCAGTGTGGTCGACATACCGACCAGGTCGCCACCGATGATTCGTGCCATGTGAACTTCAGCAGGGGTCTCATAGTGGGGGCCGGGGAACTGGACGTAGACGCCCTGAGGGAGCGAGGGGTCAATGCTTCGCGCTAGATCGCGCAGGCGCTCCGAATAGAGGTCCGTGAGGTCGACAAAGTTAGCGCCTTCAATGGGGCTTCTAGCAGTCAGGTTGATGTGGTCGCTGATGAGCACCACCTGGCCGGGTTTCCACTGTGGGTTGAGGCCCCCGCAACCGTTTGTGAGCACCATCTGCTGCACGCCCAAAGCTGCCGCGGTGCGAACGCCGTGGGCGACAGCAGCAAGGCCTTTGCCTTCGTAGTAGTGCGTTCGGCTCCCAAGAACTAAGGCGACTTTACCGGAACCCGTAACCCGGATTGTCCTCATGCTCGCGCCGTGGCCCGCGACAGCTGGGGCGTAGAACCCAGGCACTTCCCAAGCCGGAATCTGGTCGACAGTGTCCCCGATAAGGTCCGCGGCTCCGCCCCATCCAGACCCGAGCGTTAAAGCAATGTCGTATTCGCCGACTCCGGAATGTTCACGGATCACCTGGGCAGCGCGCGCAGCAAGGACTTCGGGGTTTGTCGCATCTTCATTGTTGCTCATGCCCCTAAACTACCTGCCTGCGCCCCGTCTCACACCCCGACGGAGCTTCGCTGTGGAAGAGGAAGAGAGAACGTGTAGCCTTCGAAGGCTAGACTTGGCGGCGAGACGAAGGAAAGTGTCATGCCCAGAAGAGAAAGTTATCTGCGCGGACCCGTGGTCCTACGTGGCCGCCAGATCCCCAAACAGACGGCGGATGAGTCCCTCCTCCAATCAAGAAGTAAAGATCCGTGGCGGGTCATGCGAATTCAGGCCGAGTTCGTTGAAGGGTTTGGTTCGCTACATGACATCACTAACGCGGTTGCGGTGTTCGGGTCCGCACGCACGAAGCCGGGGACCCCAGACTACGAACTAGGTATGGAGGTTGGGCGGCTGATTTCCGAGAAGGGGTTCGCCACGATCACCGGGGGAGGCCCCGGGATCATGGAAGCCGCGAACCGTGGTGCCGTCGAAGCCGGGGGAATCTCAGTAGGGCTCGGCATCGAGCTGCCCTTCGAGCAAGGCATCAATCAGTGGGTCGACCTGGGAATCAACTTCAGGTACTTCTTCGTTCGCAAGGTCATGTTCGTGCGTTACGCCCGCGGCTTCATTGTTCTTCCCGGTGGGTTCGGCACGATGGACGAACTGTTTGAGGCCCTCACACTGGTCCAAACAGGGAAGATTGAACGCTTTCCCATTGTCCTGGTGGGCTCGGAGTTTTGGACACCAATCCGGGACTGGATTCAGACCTCTTTGGAAGAGAGGGGTTTGATCGGTGAAAAAGACGTTCACATCTTCAGCATTGTCGACACAGCAGAGGCAGCTGTGCAGGCAATCTGGGACGGGATCGAGGCGATGGACAACGGCCGAGCCTAGGGCTCGGGGGAAGGAAGTCCTCTGCTCCTTGCGTTTTCGCGGGTAGACTTGGGTCTAGGTCGGGTCAATCCCGCGTTAGACCCCAACGTAAGGAGCCGCAATGGCAGCAATGAAACCTCGCACTGGAGACGGTCCCCTGGAAGCAACGAAAGAGGGCCGCGGAATCGTGATGCGCATACCCAGTGAGGGTGGTGGCCGCCTGGTCATCGAACTTACACCTGACGAAGCCATCGAACTCGCGACGGCACTCAAAGGAGCCGTTCCCGCCTGATCACCTTCGGGTGGCTAGCACTACGCCTTCGCCTATCGGAAGTACGGTTGTGTCAAACTCTTCGGATTCGCTAAGCGCCTTCAGAACCTCCCGCATCGACACTGTGTGAGGGTCTCGGCGCGCGGGATCCGCGACGTTCCCGAACCACAACCCATTCTGAATCACCAGCGCGCCGCCTCGACGCAGGATTCTCGGCGCGTGCGTGACGTAATACGGGGTCTCTTCGGGGTGCCCGTCAACGACCATCATGTCGTAGCTGTCGGCTGCTAGCCGAGGTAGCACGTCAAGTGGGCGACCGTTGATGAAGCGTGTGCGGGACGAGGGAACGCCCGCTTTACGGAAGGCATCGGCAGCCACTTTCTGGTAGGCGGTTTCTGGGTCGATCGTGGTCAGCACGCCTCCCTTTGCCATTCCCGCCAGGATCCACAGCCCGGAGACGCCGGTTCCGCCGCCGATTTCGACAGCCGCGTGAGCCTGCCGCAACGCAGCAACCGCGCGGAGTAGCCCACCCGTGGAGACAGCTGGGGAAGGCGCACCAAGCTCAAGAGCTACCTGTCGGGCCCAGGCCACCTCTGGTTCTTCTACCGCGAACTGCTCGCAAAACGCCCAGACTGCCACCTTGTCAACTGACATGGGTCTCCCTTTCATCCTTCCCTAAACCTACCCCCTACCGAGCGTGCAGAAGGAAGGCGTGGGCTACTTAGTTACGGGAGCAACCCCCAGGGGACGGCCGGCCAGTCCGCGAGCTTTTATTCCGACCTTCGACGCCAGCTGGTCTAGGGCGACCTTCGAGGGAGCTTCTTCGCTAAGAGCGACCGGAGTTCCGCGGTCCCCGCCTTTACGTAGCTCAATGTCCAGCGGGATCTGAGTGAGCAACGGCACCTGGTACCCCAGCAGTGCAGATAGGTGGGATGCGACCATCTGACCCCCGCCGGCCCCAAAGATGTTCAGGTGAGTCCCGTCGTCTTGCTCTAGGTAGGACATGTTCTCAACGACACCCACGACGCGCGAACGTGTCTGAGTCGTGATTGAGCCAGAACGCTCGGCAACTTCCGCGGCGGCAACCTGCGGGGTTGTGACGATGAGGGTCTCAGCGTCTGGCAGCAGCTGAGCTATTGAGATTGCAACGTCGCCGGTCCCCGGTGGCATGTCGATTAGGAGAACGTCAAGGTCGCCCCAGAAAACGTCCGCCAGGAACTGTTGCAGTGCCCGGTGAAGCATGGGACCTCGCCAGATGACGGGTTGGCCCTCCGGGATGAACATCCCGATCGAAATCACCTTCACTCCTCCAGCTCCGATAGGGGGAACGATCATTCCATCGATCGACTGTGGCGGAGTGTCAACTCCCAGCATGCGAGGGAGAGAGAAGCCGTAGATGTCCGCGTCTAGGACACCAACAGAGAGACCCTGCTGGGCGAGCCCTACCGCCAGGTTTGCGGTCACCGAGGACTTTCCAACCCCGCCCTTGCCCGACGTGACCGCAATGACCCGGGTGAGCGAGTCCGGGCGGGTGAATGGGATGTCCCGTTCAGCATGGCCCGTCAGCTTTTCGCGGAGGGCCTTCTTCTGTTCGTCATTCATGACTCCCATCACAACGTTGACAGACTGGACGCCCTCTACGGCTTGCACCGCGTTTTCCACGTCGCCGGTGATCGTGTCCCGCAGGGGGCAGCCCGCGGTGGTGAGCAGAATGTTGACGGTGACCGCGCCATCATCAATGTCAATGTCACCGACCATTCCAAGCTCGGTGATTGGTTTGCGGATTTCCGGGTCATTGACGCTGGCCAAGGCTTCCATTACGGCCTGATTCGAAACGCTCATGGCCCCCATGCTATCGGCCGTAGGTACGCCCTGCGAACGCCCTTAGCGAAAGGACACTGCGGGCAGGGGTGCGCTGGCCGTAGTCTTGAGCAAGGACTACCTGAAGGAGCCCAATGAGCATGAACTCCGCCCGGGGATTCCCCCAAGGCCAAATGCCTGTTGGAACCCAGGTTGCCTTGTACAAGACGTACCCGGAAGCGACTGCGGCTGTTGAGAAGCTCGGCCAAGAAGACTTTCCCCTGGCAGCAGTCACCATTGTGGGATCCGACCTGCACATTGTCGAGAACGTAATCGGCCGACTGACACCCACGCGGGTTGCGCTTTCCGGGGCCAGTCAGGGTCTTGTCTGGGGGATGCTCATGGGCCTCTTTGCCCTGGTCGCATTCCAGTCGTTGGGCCCCTACGTCGCACTTATCGCACTCGCGATGGCAGTCCTAACTGGAATCCTACTCAACGTCGTCATGTGGATCGTCACTGCGAAGAAAAAGTCTTATTATTCCCGCTCTTCTATGGCTGCCTCCCGTTACGCGATCCTGGTCAGTGAGCAGGCGGACCGAGCTTTTGCGCTCCTTGCTTCAGACCCCGGTAACACCACTGCTGCACCAAGGCGGCCCAGTCGCCTCGGTGAGCTTCCTAGTCGGGAGACCTCTGTGGCTGGCACCGCGGTCCAGAAGGACCGGCGGGCGGGGCTTGATGAGCCTCCCAAGTATGGGGTCCGCCTGGGCGAGGGCACACCTGGCCCAGGCGCAGCAGAGCAGGCGGAACTAGATCAAGAAGAGATCGAAGACAACGCGCAGGCAGGCACAGACTAGTTCGCCTGAACCTCCGCGATCCACTGCTCCACGTCCTTGAGTTTCCTGGGGATGTTCTCACTGAGTCGCTTTGGAGTGCCGTCGGGCTGAATAGCGATGTTGTCTTCGATTCGAACCCCGATGCCCCTCATTTCTTCAGGCACCGCCAGGTCGTCTGCCCTGAAGTAGAGCCCCGGCTCAATGGTGAAAGTCATGCCGGGCTCAAGTTTCCCGTCCTGGTACAGCTCATTTCGGGCCTGCGCGCAGTCGTGGACGTCCAGGCCTAGGTGGTGCGAGGTTCCGTGGGGCATCCAGCGGCGGTGTTGCTGTCCTTCTGGACGTAGCGATTCCTCGGCTGAAACGGGGAGAAACCCCCACTGTTCCAGGTAACGGGCCAGGACTTTCTGCGCTGCCCCGTGAAGGTCCCTAAAGACCGCTCCTGGAGTCTTCGCCGCCTCAAAGGCTGCATCTGCGGCTTCCAGGACTGCTTCGTAGACCTTTGCTTGAGCAGGCGTGAACGTTCCGTCTACAGGCAGGGTCCGGGTTATGTCTGCCGTGTACAGGGAGTCAACCTCAATGCCCGCGTCAACCAGAATGAGCGATCCAGGGGGGACAGGGCCGGAGTTGTCCATCCAGTGCAGGGTGTTGGCGTGGTTAGCGGCCGCCGCTATCGTCTCGTAGCCAAGCCCGTTCCCCTCTTCCCGCGCCACCTGGGCGAAGGCACCTTCCACCACTCGCTCTCCGCGAGGGTGCTGCGATGCGCGAGGCAGTTCCCTAATGATTTCTTCAAACCCACGTTTGGTGGCGTCAACGGCCTGTTGCAGCTGATCAATCTCGAAAGAGTCCTTGGTAAGGCGTAGCTCGGAGAGCCGTTCAGCCAGGAGTTCATCATCGGGGAGCGCTTCATCACCGGTGGGGAGCCCCGCCTGCTGCCGCACCTGCTCGACCATTGCGGTGACCTGGGCGTCCGCGCCTGGCACCACCCGGAGCTGAACAACTCCTGCGTCTTTTGCAAGAGCGTCGCCGAGTGAGTCAATGGGCGCGCACCTCAGGCCTGTCGCGGCCTCCATTTCCTCAAGCGTAGGGCGCGCCCCAACCCAGAATTCCCCGTAGCGCGAGTCCGCGTAAAACTCTTCTGAGGACCGGGAGGAACGGGGAGTGAAGTAGAGGACCGCCTCGTGGCCACCCTCAGGCTGAGGATCCAGTAGCAAAACGGAATCTGGTTCCATTTCGCCACCCAGACCCGTCATGTGAGCGAATGCGGAGTGCGCGCGGAAACGGTAATCGGTGTCGTTACTCCGCACTTTGAGCCCCCCGGCGGGGATCACCAGACGCTGGCCCTCGAACTGAGAACCAATCCCGCTGTGACGCGCCGGCAAGTAGTCGGCCGCTCCCGTTTCCTGGAGAGCCGGCGCGGGGCGCTCCCCCCAACTGCTCGCCATGAAATCGCGGAACGCCTTCGAGGACGGCCTGTGCGAACGGTTATCGCCACGGGAAGAGAGGTCTTGTTTGCCGGGTTCAGGGTTTGTTTTTTCACTCATCTCTCCATATTCGCACCACCGCGCCCGGATGGAAAACCCGCTCGATGAGGTGGCCGGGAGGGCATATCATTGGCCGATGAGCGTCATCGATCCACACGCCCACACGCGCGCCTCTGACGGGACCTGTTCTTCCACCGAGCTCTTAGAAGCGGCTCTGGAAGCAGGTCTCACCCACGTCGGCATCACCGACCACGACACCGTGGACGGGTGGGAAGAAGCAGAGACCGCAGCACGCAGGGTGGGTGTGGGTCTGATCCGCGGCGCCGAGGTGAGCGCAACCTGGCAGGGGCGTAGCGTTCACATTTTGGCGCTACTCCCAAACCCCGAGGACGCTGCGCTTTCCGCTAGCTTCGAGCGGGTCCGCAAAAGCCGCGAAAACCGCATTGAGGAAATGGTCTCAGCAATGGTCCGGGACTTCCCGAAGCTCTCTTTTGAAGCGGTTGCGGCGCGGGGACGGGGAGGCGTTCTTGGACGCCCCCACCTAGCGGACGAACTGGTGAGTCTGGGATACGTCGAAGAGTGGTCGGCGGCGTTCAAGACCATTTTGGCGCCCTCTAGTCCCTATTACGTTCCTCAAGACGCGCCGGACGTGACCCGCGCGGTCGAGCTGATTCGGGGAGCCGGCGGCGTGCCGATCCTGGCACACCCTCAGGCTCGCGGTAGGTCCAGGCCGCTTGCGCGCGAGGTCATAGAGGAAATGGTGGACGCAGGCCTGGCCGGCATCGAGGTCCATCACCGTGACCACGACGAAGCTGGGATACTTGCGGCAAAGCAGCTGGCAAAAGAGTTCGGTCTGCTCATCACTGGGGGCTCGGATTTTCACGGCAGCGGCAAACCCAACCGGCTTGGGGAGAACGTGACTGCCCCGGAGGTTTTGGCTGAGATCGCTGAGCAAGGAAGCACCGAGGTGATTGATCTTGGACGTTAACTCGGTCATTAGCGTTTCGCTGCTGGCGACCACTTTCACCACACTGTTTGTGATCATGGACCCGCCCGGGACCATTCCGGTTTTCCTTGCCCTGACCGGGCGCATGAACCGTGCCTCCCAAGACCGGGCGGCGACGCAAGCCACCCTCACCAGTCTCTTCGTCATAGTCGGTTTCGCCCTGGTGGGGAACTACATTCTGAACGCACTCCAGATCTCCATGGAAGCGCTCCAAGTTTCAGGAGGCATCCTTTTGTTCTTGGTCGCCATGGAGCTCCTGATGGGCACGGGTGACTTCGGGGGCGACGGGGAGGTCGACAGTAACATCGCACTGGTCCCTCTTGGGACCCCTCTTCTTGCAGGGCCCGGTGCGATTGTTGCAGTGATGGTCGCGGTCAACCAGGGGAAGGACGCCGTGTCCGGCTGGGTTGCGGTTGGTGTCGCTGTGCTTCTGATGCACCTGGTGATCTGGCTGACGATGCGGTTCTCGCTATCGCTACACCGCCTGTTGGGGGACGACGGTGTCCTGATCCTCACGAAGATTTCCGGTGTGCTGCTAGCGGCTATCGCAACTCAGCTTGTTGCCGGCGGCGTGTTCGCGTTCATCAGCGACTACCGGGCCGGACTCTAGGCTTCCCGGACCACCCGGGTGACGGGGAGCTGTTTCGTCTCTTTGCTGAGCCATTCCACAAGTTCCGCCCGGACCAGGTTCTTGAGCGTACCGAGGTCGCTGGCGCTTTCTACACTGACCTGGGCCTCAACGCGGACCGTCCCCCCGGTCGCGTCGGCGACCACTATCTGTGCCTGGCGCCCGTCCCACAGCTCGTTGCCCTGAAGAATGCGCACTAACTCCCTTTGCATGTCAGTTGGAGAGATGCGCCAGTCAACGTCGAATGGAACAACACCCACCAGGTCCATTCCGCCACCCGACCAGTTCTCAAACGGGGTCTGAGTGAAGTACGAGGAGGGAAGGATCAGCCTGCGCCCATCCCACGTCTTCAGCACCACCGAAGTCAGTCGGATGTCCTCTACTCGGCCCTGCTGGTCCTTCGCAACGACAAGGTCATTGACACGGAGGGTCCCGGAAAAGGCAATTTGGAGCCCGGCGAACACGTTTCCTAGGAAGGACTGGGCTGCGATGCCTGCGACCACTGAGGCCAGTCCAGCAGATGCCAGTAAAGAGGTCCCGACGGCTTCGGCCCCGGGAATGGTGAAGAATGCGATGCCGGCGGCCACAAGCCAGATGGCTGCCGTGACCAGCCCGCGAATGACGGAAACTTGGGTTTGGACCCGACGCGTTTCCTGGTTGGTGTCTTTCCTGATTGGGTGACGCTCGCGAAACGTTTTTTCGGCCATGGTGACGGCCGAAGAAGCCAGCCAGGCGATGCCCGCGATTAGCAACACCAGCAAGATGTGTAGCAGCAGGGACTTGGAGTCCCCGTGCGGCCATTTCGCTATGACCGCAAGCGCCACAAAGGCGGTCGCAGCTGCCGCTAAGGCGGGCTTGAACAGGGTCTGGAAGCGCGCTGCCGCGCCCGGGTGTCTGCGGCGAATCGCCCTGTGGCTGACAACCAACGCCAGCCACAGGCCTGCTTCGGCAGCGCCCGCTGCGATGAGTGCTAGTAGGAACTGAAACCATGTAGCCCAGGTAAAATCCACTATCCGACCTCGCCCGTTCGTTACGAGTCCTGGTTGCCCTGCCCCTGTCCCTCGCGGTGTTGTTTCGACTTGTTTACGCGGCGCCTACTTCGCTGCTTGGGAGCACCTTTCCCCCCTTGGCGGTTGCCTTTGCCACGCGGTTTGCCGCCCCTGTTGTTTCCCCTGCCTCTTTCGCGTCCTCCCCGTGCGGCGCGGGAGTCCGGTCCGCCTAAATCTTCGAGTTTCTCTGCCCCCAGCCCAGCACGAGTCCGTTTGGAACGGGGTAGGCTCCCCGTCGTGCCTTCTGGGATAGACAGGTCCGTGTAGAGGTGTTCCGAGGTGTGGTACGTCTCGGGAGGATCGCCGATTTCCAGGTCTAGAGTCTTTGCGATCAGGCCCCACCTGGGGAGTGAGTCCCAGTCAACGAAAGTGACGGCTGTGCCCGAGGCCCCGGCGCGCGCGGTGCGTCCGATTCGGTGCAGGTAAGTCTTGTCGTCCTCGGGGCTCTGGTAGTTCACAACGTGGGTGACGTCAGCTACGTCGATGCCCCTCGCGGCCACGTCAGTAGCGACCAGGACGTCAACTTTGCCTGAGCGGAACGCGCGAAGGGCTTGCTCACGCGCCCCCTGCCCCAGGTCTCCGTGAAGGGCCCCGACTGCAAAGCCACGTTCGCTGAGCTCGTCGGTCAGTCTCGCTGCTCCGCGCTTGGTCTTCACAAAGACAATGGTGCGGCCGCGTCCTTCAGCTTGAAGGATCCTTGAGAGGACCTCGACCTTGTTCATAGCGTGGGTGCGGTAGGCGAACTGGGAGACCTCTTTCACGGTCGCACCGTCGTCTTCCGGGTCGCTAGCCCGGATGTGGGTCGGCTGACTCATGAACCTGCGGGCAAGCGCCACGACGGGGCCGGGCATGGTCGCTGAGAACAACATTGAGTGTCGCGTCCCGGACACCTTAGATAGCAGCGTTTCGACGTCTGGGAGGAAGCCCAGGTCTAGCATTTCATCGGCTTCGTCCAGTACGACGATTTTGACGCTACCGAGCTTCAGGACGCCGCGGTTTTCCAGGTCTATCAAGCGTCCCGGGGTCCCAACGACGATTTCTGCGCCGCGCTCCAGCGCCGCCACCTGCGGCTCAAACGCAACCCCGCCGTAAATGTCAACGATTCTTGCAGAGAGCCCTTTGCCTGCCACCCGCAGGTCATTCGCCACCTGCTTGCAGAGCTCGCGTGTTGGCAGCACTATCAGGGCCTGGGGTAGCCCAGGGTTTTCCAGTTCGCTGAAACCGGGGTCTTTTGGTCCGACCACCTTCTGCAGGACTGGGATCCCGAAACCCAGTGTTTTCCCCGTGCCGGTCTTTGCTTGGCCAATGATGTCGCGCCCTTCCAGGGCGACAGGCAAAGTCATGGACTGGATAGGGAAGGGGTTTACGATTTCTGCGTCCGCCAGGGCGTCCACAATCTTCGGACTTATGTCAAAGTCCGCAAACTTCTCTTGACTCACGTTCTACCTTTCTAAGAAGTCGTGAAACTCGAGGTAGCCGATCGTCAATTTCTTAGCGGGGCCACGCCCCAAAAAAGTTCCCGAGTGCTCTTACGACCGGGCAACCTAACCCCAAGTCTAGCGTCCGCTCCGGTGCCCCGACTGTGAGCAGCGCTATAGGGTAGTTCCATGAACGAAACCGAACAGGTTGAAATAGTCGAAGAAGACAAGGGCCCTGGCGCAGGCGAGCGGGAGGCCCTTGGGCTAATGGCATACAGTGCCCTTGCTGCAATGACCAGGCTCGCCAAGGATGGCGATCAGGCCCCCAGCACCCGTTTTCACGTTGACTTGGCTTCCATGGCAAACCGTGGCTACCGCAGGTTCACCGAGCTGGAACGAATGGCTGAAGACCGCGGTTTTTCCATAGTTGAAGCGGCAGGTCAGTTTGCGGGTCTGTTTGATGAGCTCGACGATCGCACTCGTCCCTCGAACTGGTGGGAACGCTCCGTGAAAAGCTACGTGGTGATGGGGATTTTTGCGGACACGCTTCGCGAACTCAGCGAACGCCACCAGATCGTTGATGGTGACCTGGTCTCTTGGGACCTGGGGCACGGACAATGGGTTCGGGAGCACTTAGCTGAACTGACCGCGGAAGATGCGCAGTTGGCGGCGCGCTTGTCCCTTTGGGCTAGGCGGGTGGCTGGTGAGGCTTTTGGCCTGTTACGTGCAACGCTGTTCACTTACCCCGACTTAGCTGCGGATCCCGACACCGTTGATGCCGTCGTCGCGCATGCTACAAACAGGCACAGGGAACGTATGGAAGCGGTGAATCTAGCCGCTTAGGTTCACATGCGCCCAAAACCGACGGGCGTGGACGGGCGCGAAGGCACCACGACATAGCCGATTGCTCCCGCGGGAATCAGAAACCGTTCCCCACGGACGTCTGAGAAGTCCAAGATGGCCTTTCCTTCGATGGCCTCGCGGACTTTTGTGAGGACGTCATCTTCGTTTCCCTCAAGTTCAAGGGTTAGCGGAGCGAGTCCTGACCGAAAGTTGAATGTTAGGTGCATCTGTTGTCCTAAGTTTGGTTTTAGTGGTCTTGCGGGACTACCTCAAGTTTAGTCCTGGGGAAACCAGCGGGACCAAAGTGTCGGTGACCCGGTTCATACTGGGGATCCGGGGGGTGGTTGTGTGTCAGGGCGCGAAGATAACGAGTGGCTCCGGGCCGCTCGTCGTCAGGCCGAATCAGGCGAATCTCTGTTTCTTGAGGGAGTGGCCCGTAGTGGCAAGACGAGTCTGCTTCTGGATCTCGCTGCTCAGGCCCTTTCAAAACTTGCTCCGGAGAACTACTGGGCGCCGGTGCTACTGCTAACCCCGGACCGCAGGCGAGCAGCTCAGCTTGATCGGCGGCTGTCACAGATGGTGGCCGCTCGCCACGGAACCCTGGGTCCCCTGGGGGGTTTCGAAACGCACCGACCTGTGCGTTCCGTGGTTTCGTACGCGCACCTGATCGTTCGACTCTGGAGCCTTGAGCGTGCAGAACCTACAGCGAGTGCACCGTTTGTCTCAGGTGCTGCTGAGGACGTGTGGGTCGCTGACTACCTGGAGCGGAACGGAGACCGGTGGCAGTCACTCTTCGATTCCCGGGTCTTAGAGAGCCCAGCACTGCGGATGCGACTGCGGAACATTATCGCTCGAAGCGGTGAAGCTGGACTGACCCCTGAGGACTTGGAATGGCTTGGCCGGGATCTCAAGAAAGACCTGTGGGTTGTTGCAGCCGATGTGTATCGCGAGTTCGCGGGTCCGGGAAATCAGCCTTTCTCACCCCAAACACCTAACGCGGACGCGGCTCGGCTTCCTCGCATTGCAGCTGATCTTCTTGCCAACTGGGGGCATCTGGGGCCCGCTGTTGGGGTTTCCAGCCCGCCACCAGTTCCTGCTTTGCTCCTGGTCGATGACGCACAGGACTTGCCGGCGTCAGCGGGCTTGCTGGTGACAGAGGCCGCGCGGGCGGCCTCCCAGGTCGTTGTTACGGCCTCACCTACGTCTGCTGCTGCGGTTTTTCGTGGCGGAAACCCCAGGCAGGGGGAGCTCATTGCAAAGAAAATCGGCTTGAGCACCGTCAGCCTCCTCGAAGATCTGCGAGATCCCGTTGGGCTTCGTCAGGTGGCTGAGACTGTCCAGGGCTGGATCGACCCCGTCAAGGTTTCCCCCACTGAGCGCGGTGGGACTCACCCGTCCGTTTCTGTTTCAGTCTCTGCGACAGAGAGCTCGCGAGCGCGCGCGGTTGCGGGCTACCTGCGCCAGCAGCACCTTTTCGAGTCCGTTCCCTGGGAGCAGATGGCCGTCATAGTTCGCACTTCCTCAGATCTCGAGCCGATCAGACGCCAGCTTGCACGTCTCGACATTCCTCTGCAGGCCGCCGATCGCCCCGTCAACCTGGCTGAGATCCCGGTCTGCGCCGCCCTGCTGCAACTGTTGGAACTCGGAGTGCAGCAGGACACTGACGGGTCAGCCCGCTCCCCAAGTGAGTTGCAGGAAGCCGCGCTTGACCTGGTCACTTCACCGCTGGTTCGCGCCGACTCCCTTGAGTTATTCCGGCTCACCCGGGACCTGGGTTCTATCCTGGGTCGCCCACTCTCCGTGCTGGATCTGTTGGAACTACCACCCGGTGAACTCGGGCGTGCCGGTTCGGCCAGTGGTGCCCGGCAACGGGTTATCGAGCGGGTCGAAGCCGCAGCGAGTCTTTGGGAAGCGAAAGGGGCGGCATCCAAGCAGGTGCCGGAGGAAGGACTATGGACACTCTGGGAGCTAGCAGGCTTGCAGGATTCCTTGGTTGAGCTCGCGCTCCACCAAGACCCTGCGTTCGCTGCCGTTCGTTCCCAGGTTGGGCACGAAACGCTGGACGCGGTGATCGCACTGTTTCGCAGGGCCGACCTCTGGAGTCAGAAGCTACAGGACGTACCGGGGGCCCAAACCTCGGCGGGTGCTTTCGCCACCGATCTGTTGAACCAGCAAATTGCTTCAGACTCGCTTGCTGCAACGGGCGCCGCTGAGGTTGGGGTGCAGGTTCTGACTGCTTCCAGCGCGGCCGGGCAGTCCTGGCAGGTCGTCTGCATCGCCGGGCCTCAGCTCGGCGAGTGGCCCGCGTCTGGCCGCGACAGTGTCGGTGCCACCCGTGCCCTGCAACAAATAGGTCTGGCCGCAGCGGAAGCTGGGTGGCCGGGGGAGACCCCTATAGCTCCCTACCTGCCGGGGAACTACGGTGGGGAAGTGCGTTCTTTCAGCGAGCGACAGGATGACACTAGAAGGGACGAAGCGCGGTTATTCAGCCTGGCGGTGACGCGTGCGCAGAAGTCCCTAAACTTCGCAGTCGTCGCCAGCGCTGACGCTTCCCCCAGCATCTTCTTGCACGCGCTCGCTGACGCGGGAATCATCGCACCGCTCGAAGACGGTGATGGCAACGCGATTTACTCTGGGCTTCAGGGCACCCCCGCACTACAGGACCTGATCGCCAGAGCACGCGCCCAAGCGGGCGACCCGCAAGGTTCTGCGGAATCCCGCGGCGACGCTGTGACGCTACTGGCATTGCTGGCAGCGGAAGGTGTAGATGAAGCCAACCCCCAGCAATGGGATGTCACAGGTTCAGTGTCTTCCGACAGTCCAATCATCGATGCGGGACCGCTACGCCTGAGCCCCTCAAAGTTGCAGCAGGCAATGGAGTGTCCCCTGCGCTGGTTCCTATCTTCCGTTGGCCTGTCAGACCAGGACGTATCGGAGGGCCCGGTTGAAGTCACCGGCAGCTTCATCGGGACGCTGGTTCACCAGATAGCTGAAGAAAACCCTTACGGCAGCAAGGAACAACTCCTTGAAGCCCTGCAGGCCAAGTGGGACCAATGGGAACTGGAACGCGAAACCTTCTGGGGAAGGAAACTCTGGGACGACCTGGTCGACATGATGGACTCTTTGGCTCTCCACTTTGCCTCCGTGAAGGGAAAAGTCGCCACAGAGTTCTCTTTCGCTTTCGAGGCGGGACCTGCAGTTGTAAGCGGCAGGGCCGACAGACTAGAGACACTTCCGGACGGGGAGGTGCGGGTTGTCGACATCAAAACGGGGAGCAGCCTAGCTACGGTAAAGCTGCTTCCTGAAAACCCCCAGCTCCTGGCGTACCAACTGGCGGTGCGGGCGGAAGGCTACCGCAGTGGGGGCGCGGCATTACTCGAGCTAAGACGAACGAAAAAGAATCAGCTTGGGCGTCAAGACCCACTGGACGATGAGAAAGCTGAAGAGAGAACCCAGGAGCTCGTGGATCTTGCAGAGGGTCTGTCAGGTAACGCTTACCCGGCTGTGGTGGGGCCGTGGTGCCGCTACTGCGAGTTTAAAAAGGTGTGCCCTGCGCAAGACGAGTCCGCTAGGGGAACAGAGTGAACACGAAATCTTCGGAAGCTTCCCTGGATGCACTAAGTGCCTTGGTGTCTGGGCTGCAACTGCGGGAGCCCACCCCGGAGCAGGCGCAAATAGCTGTAGCGCCCCCCTTTGTTGAAGCTGAGCCCAACAAAGAACGCGTTCCCCAGCCACTACTGGTTGTCGCAGGAGCAGGGTCTGGGAAAACAGAGACCCTGTCCCTAAGGGCAACCTTTATGGCTGCGCATCACGGGGTTGCTCCAGAGAACATTCTGGGTCTCACTTTCACCAGGAAGGCCGCAGGCGAACTGGAGCAGCGACTGCGCACCCGTCTTGCGAAGTGGCAGAACGTGGCGGGCCCAGAGTCGTACCACTCGCTCTTCACCGCGTCCCCCGAGTCCGGGACTTACAACGGTTTCGCGCTCAGTATTGTCCAGGAGTTCGGGGCACATGCGGGCATCGATCCGCAGGTGGTGCACATGGGGTCAGCTGCTGCCTGGCAGCTGATGAGTGAGGTCATTAGCGGTTGGCAGGGAGAACTCCCCTCCGGTCTAAAAGAAGCAACGCTAGTAGAAAAGACGCTGGGGCTTCGCGGCGCGATCTCAAACCAAGCCATGACACTGCAACAGGCTAAGGCCGGTCTGGAAGACCTCCTCGAACGTTTCGAAGAAGCAAAACTTGAAGCGGGGAATGCGGCACCGTACGTCAGGTTCCATAAAACCGGGGAACTGAAGGTCAAGGAACGGCTGATGCTGCTGCCTGTCATTGAAGCTTTCGAGGATGCGAAGCGTTCCCTTAGAGCCATGGATTTCTCAGACCAGGTGACTGCGGCGATCCAGGTTGTCGAGCAAAACGATGAGGCCAGGCGGATCCTGCGGGAACGCCACCAAGTTGTGTTCCTTGACGAGTTCCAGGACACTTCCGTTGCACAGATGCGCCTGCTTTCTTCTCTCTTTGCAGATCACCCAGTGACAGCTGTCGGCGACCCGAACCAGGCAATCTATGGGTGGCGTGGAGCTTCAGCAGGCTCCCTTGACGATTTTCACCTGAACTTCAACAAAGACGCCAGAGTTCCAGACCTGACCCTTAGCCTGTCGACGGCATGGAGAAACGACCGCCTGATCCTGGACGTCGCTAACCGAGTTGCAGAGCCTTTGAAACACGTTCCCGGGTGGCTTGCCGACAAGGGCGCTGCCGGCACAGCCCTGAAAGATAAACAGGTGAGCCTCCCGCAGCTGGAGCCCAGGAAGGGCGCTCCTCTGGGGCGCGTCGCAGCACGCTACAGTCAGTTCGCTGCTGAAGGCGTTGACCAAGCCGTCCAGTTTGTACTCAATGTTCGTGGCAGTGGACCACCCCGAAAAACCGACCGGCCTACACCGACGTGCGCGGTCCTATCCCGGAAACGCTCGGACCTCATGCCCACGCTGAATGCACTCAGAGAGGCCGGTGTCCCGGCGCAACTTGCGTCGGGTGAGGCCCTGCTACAACACCCTGCGGTGAGCGACCTTAGGGCTGCCCTGGAAATAACGGCGGACGTCGGGCGTGGCTCCAGCCTTTCTAGGCTCCTCGCAAACCTGGACCTTGGCGTACTCGACCTTCGCGTGCTGGCAAACCTTGCGTCATCGCTGAGCCGCAAAGCCCCACCCGCTGATGGAAGCAGACCGCAAACACTGATGTTGGACGCTGTCGCGCACGTTGGTAGCGGCGCCCACGTTGAAGGCTTTAGTGAGGCCGGGAGGTTACGTGTTGCCAGGCTCGCCAAGAAACTCGATGCCCTTCGAGTCGAGAGCGACCAAAGCCTGGTCGACCAAGTCGAGTCCGCGCGCCGCATCTTCCGGCTTGACACGGCTGCGCTCGCGGACCCGTCGGCCGCAGGTGTTTCCGAAGCGCTCGACCAGTTCACGGCTCTTGCCGCTGAGTATGCGACCACAGCTCCCCGTGCCAGCCTCGAAGCGTTCCTTGGTTGGCTAGAAGTTGCAGACAAACAAGAAGGAGGCATCCAGGTCCCGAATGTGAGCCTAGATCCCTCCGCGGTTCAAGTGATGACGATTCACGGCGCAAAGGGTTTGGAATGGGATGCGGTTGCCGTCATAGGGATGGCTCAGGGTTCTTTTCCGAACTCAGACGCGAGGGGCGCCCCGGCGCCCTCCACCCCTCTTCACCCGACTGCGAAGGCCGAACCCGATCCTGCTTCCGGTTGGTGGGGAAACCTTGGGGAACTTCCGTACCCAATCAGGGCTGACCGCGACCACCTTCCCCTACCTAATGTCTGGGACATGTCGCAGACGGGTGGGGCGTTAGAAGCTTTCTTCAGGGAAGAAATGGGAAGCTACAGGGAACGTGAAGAACGCAGGCTCGCCTACGTGGCGCTAACACGAGCCAAGTCAGACATGCTACTTTCGGGTGCTTGGAGCAGCAGCCCCAAACTAGTGCGCCGTCCCTCTCCCTTCCTTATGGAAGCCACTCGCCAACCTGGCGTGAACGTGGAGCTTGCAGACTCACCGACTGTCGAGCTGGTAGACGCCACGAACCGCGATGGCAACGCGCCTCTTTTCCCCAGGCAGCCGGGGCCCAGACGTAAGACTAACGAGCAACTGGCGGCCCAAGTGATGGAGAGCCTGGCAGGCATTGAGCACTCCCCAATACGGGGCCAGCTGGGCCGACGCCAGCAGCTGTTGGCGACCCTAAATGACCGCGAGCTGGCGGAGTTCGCGGGACTGCTCCTTGCCGAGAAAGACCGGGTCCAAAGCCAGCCGAAGCTGGCCGACATGGCGCCGGACCAGGCGCTGTCACTTGTGGGCACAACCCGGGGTCTCTCCGTCACGGAAATCGCGGCGTTTCGGGCCGCCCCGGAAACCAAGGCTGTTGAGTTGCTTAGGCCAGTTCCCCAGAAACCGGGCGGTTCGGCCGCGCTGGGGACCGCATTTCACCACTGGGTAGAGCAACACTTGCGGCGCGTCTCCGCGAGCAGCGATGAACCCGATGATTTCGCAGCCTCGCAGCTACTGGGGCAGGCACTCAGCGAGCAGGAACGTCTCGACTTGGAACAGATGCAGCTCCGCTTCCTGGAATCGGACCCGACCAAAGGTTGTGAAATTGTTGGGCTCGAAGTGCCTTTCGCGGTTGCGGCGGCTGGCTTCCCTGTTCGGGGGCGGGTTGACGCGGTCCTCAAAGACAGAAACGGAAACTATCGCCTGGTTGATTGGAAGACTCGTTCAAGAATCCCGCGGACACTGAAGGCAGACAGCGTGGTCTACTACCAGACGCAACTGGAGCACTACGTAGAGGCTTGGCTTCCAAGGGCAGAAGAAGAGGGAGTGAGTGTCACTGCAGAACTTCAGTTCGTGACTCCGGAAGGTTTGCTGCGAGTCCCAGCTGAGCAGCTGCAGGACCTACGGGCTAAACGCTAGCCCTGTGCTTCCTCCAGATTGTCAGCGGCGACTGTCGCGCTGGTTTCCTGTGGCTCAAGCAGGTGGGGGTTCACTCGCAGTAGCGGCTCTTCGCTTGCCGTGAAGCTTATTTGCAGCACTTCCTGTTCTGCTGGTACAAGCAGATCTCCGCCCAGCTCTTCTGCCATCTCCCGCATTGACTTGAGACCGGCCTCTTTCAGATCGTTGCTTTGGGCTTTTACGGCGTGGTCATACCACCTGAGTGTGTCTAGTTCAGCGATGAGCTGTGCCCTGGTCATCATATGGAGGTCTGGCTCGGCCCTTCCCCTCCAATACGCTGTTTCAAAGCTCTCTAAAAACGCGTCGTCCGCGTCGTACAGCAGCCACAGGATGTCGTATGCGGGGTCATCGACTCTAGCGTTTTCGAAACCTCGCATCCCGACAACGGCGCATCCCTCGGCTACCTGTAAATCCTCTGCGTTTAGGGACCCGTGGACCGGAACGGGCTGGTACAGCCACAGGGTGTCGTCGCGTAGCGCACCGAGCCACCTTGCAACGAGATCTGCGGGGATGGCCGCTCGATGTTCCTCAACCAGCGCCAGGTACTCGGTCCTTCTTTCCTCCGGGAGTATCAAGGCCCCACTCGCGGCAGAGTATTTGTCAACCGGGAGTTGGTGTAGTGCCCCGAGTGCAGAGGCTAGCGAGGCCGCGAACAGAGGGTCGCGGACCAGTGGGGCCGCGCCCAGCACGACTCCCCCCAGGTGGGGGTAGACCAGAGCAAGGCCTCCCCTGGGGTGTGCTGCGACGGCTGCCGGTTTGGGGGCCCTGAAGGGCAGGTCGCGTCTGTCAGAAGCTTCCCCGAGTAGTGTCAGGGTGCGAAACAAGTGCTCCAGAGGTTCCGGGTCCAGATCAGGCGTCGTAGCGACCTGCCAGTCGCTGCCCTCGGTGTCCACCAAAGTGACGCAACTGCCGTCTTGCCAGGAGACGTAGTTTTTTGTTCCCAGCACGCGAAGCCCTGGGACCGCGGCACTGGCAAGTGCTGCAAGCTCTAGCTCAGAGCTTGTCGGGATCGAGTTCAAGTGGCTCACCTATTCAACGTATCGTTCGGCTCCCCTTGCTTTCGGGGGCGCGCCGGCAGACGGTCTCTCCGGTACGCTGGCATCGTGACTCACGATTTCCTTGCAAGCGTAACTGCCTTGCGATCCACGCTGGCGAACATTGAGTCCGTGTCGGACCCTGCCCGTTTGCGTAGCGAAATAGCAGCGCTCTCGGCACGGGCAGGAGCCCCGGACCTCTGGGACGATCCTGATGTAGCGCAGCAGGTGACCTCGAAGCTTTCTCACCTCCAGTCGGAGCTGTCACGGATCCAGGCGATCGAGTCTCGGATAGACGACCTGGAGACTTTAGTAGAACTGGTTGAGGAATCAGAAGACGACGAAGAACGGGAACTGCTAGAGCAGGAATGTCAGGCCGAGCTGAAGCAGCTGCAACAAGACATTGCGGATCTTGAGATTCGCACTTTGCTGGATGGCGAGTACGACGACCGCCACGCGGTGGTAACCATTCGAAGTGGTGCGGGCGGGGTTGATGCGGCCGACTTCGCCTCCATGTTGCTTCGTATGTATTTGCGGTGGGCCGAACGCAAAGGCTACAAAACTAAGGTTCTCGACACCTCGTACGCTGAAGTTGCGGGGATCAAGTCCGCGACATTCGAAGTAGAGGCCCCGTACGCCTACGGGACCTTATCCGTTGAATCGGGGACGCACCGACTGGTGCGGATCAGTCCCTTCGACAACCAGGGACGCCGTCAGACGGGGTTTGCGGCCGTGGAAGTCATCCCGCTGATTGAAACCACCGATCACATCGATGTTCCGGACTCGGACCTGAAAATAGACGTTTTCCGCAGTTCCGGTCCGGGTGGGCAGTCGGTCAACACAACGGACTCAGCGGTGAGGGTGACTCACTTGCCGACGGGGATTGTCGTGTCGATGCAGGACGAAAAGTCGCAGATACAAAACCGTGCCGCCGCAATGCGCGTGCTGCAGTCACGCCTTTTGATGCTGAGACATGAAGAGGAAAAGGCAAAAAAGGATGAACTTAAGGGCGACGTTAAAGCTTCTTGGGGAGACCAGATGCGCAGCTACGTCCTTCAACCCTTCCAGATGGTGAAAGATCTACGCACGGACTGGGAATCTGGCAATACTGCGGCAGTTTTTGATGGAGAGATTGACGACTTCATCAATGCGGGCATACGGTGGCGCAAACAGTCCGAAATAGCTTAGGGTTCAACTGAAGGTTGAAGGTTTCCGTTTGCGTGTCGTCTGTGGGTCAGGCTGGGCGCGACCGTAGGCTGGACAGGGTAGAGACGAACCTGAAGCTACCGCAACTAAGAGTGAGTGATGATCCGATTCGATAACGTTACGAAGATCTACGTGAAGGGGGCAGCCCCTGCGCTAGAGGACGTGACGCTAGAAGTGAACCGCGGGGAATTCACGTTCCTGGTGGGGAAGTCCGGGAGCGGTAAATCTACGCTACTCCAGCTTATTTTGCGTGAGCAGAGAGCCACTTCGGGAGAAGTTTGGGTCCTTGGGCGAAACATGAGCACCATTCCCCAGTGGCGAGTCCCGAAGATTCGTCGTCAGATCGGAACGGTATTCCAAGATTTCCGTTTGCTCCCAGCGAAGACTGTCTATGAGAACGTCGCGCTCGCGATGCAGGTGATTGGTCGTCCCAAACACGCGATTCGCACCGAAGTCCCCGAAGTGATCGACATGGTTGGGTTGCGGGGCAAAGAGAAACGGCTTCCTACCGAACTCTCCGGTGGTGAGGAGCAACGCGTTGCGATCGCGCGCGCGATGGTCAACCGCCCTCAGGTTCTGCTGGCCGACGAGCCCACGGGGAACCTGGACCCCGAAACTTCCCTCGGCATCATGCGGCTTTTGGACCGCATCAACCGGGCTGGGACAACGGTCATCATGGCGACACACGACTCTAAGATCGTCGACCAGATGCGGAAACGCGTCGTTGAACTTGAGGATGGACGCATAGTTCGCGACCAAGACCGCGGCATCTACGGGGCGGGTGGTTAGGCGATGCGACTTCGCTTTATCCTTTCTGAAACCGGCAAGGGGCTTGCCCGGAATAAGGCGATGGCTGTTTCCGTCGTCATCGTCACTTACGTCTCCCTCTTGTTCGTTGGCGTAGCCGCGCTAGCGCAGTTGCAGGTCAACATGCTGAAGGACGAGTGGTACGACAAGATCGAAGTCTCGATCTACATGTGCGCTCAAGATGACCGCACTCCGTCGTGTGACCTCCAAGAGGCAACCGAGGCCCAAGTAGATGAGGTTCGGACAAGGCTCGCTTCTGACGAGCTTGCCGGTTATGTAGATGAGGTCTACGAGGAAACAAAGGAAGAAGCCTACTTGGCCTTCCAAGAGATGTACGGCGAGACCGCGCTCGGTGACTGGACGACTGCTGACATGCTCCAGTTTTCTTTCCGGGTGAAACTGGTTGACCCGGAGCAATACCAGGTTATTTATGAAGAGTTCAGCGGGAGCCCCGGCGTCTCTGAAGTCCGCGATCAACGGGACCTAGTGGAGCCCCTGTTTGAAGTCTTGGAGAAAGCAAAGGCACTATCTCTTGGTTTGGCGGGCATCATGGTGGTTGCCGCTGTCCTCTTAATCACTACGACTATTCGTCTTTCTGCCATGAGCCGCGAACGTGAAACTCAGATCATGCGTCTGGTGGGAGCATCCAACCTGTTCATTCAGGCGCCGTTCATGATCGAAGGAGCGATTGCCGCTTTAGTGGGGGCACTACTGGCTGTCGGGTCGCTTTTCGCGGGCGTTAACTTGCTTGTTGATAACTGGCTTGCGGAGTCGTTCACGTGGGCGCGTTTCGTTGGCTATCACGAAGTTTGGCTGATAACCCCGGTTCTGATCGGCGCAGCACTGCTGTTGGCGCTTCTTGCCTCCGCTTTCTCTCTAGCAAAGTACACAAGGGTGTGAATCAGGTGGGTTCTTCAAACGCAACCGGCCGCTCTGCGAAGCGTCAGCTACGCAGACGCGTTGGGGTTATTGCGGCTGTCCTGGCAGTTTTTGCCCTGGCGTTTGCGGGGTTGTTCTTCGCGGCTCCCGCGCAGGCCGACCCCCGTTCTGACGCGGTTAACGATAAACGTGAGAGCGAAAACAAGATTTCTTCTTTGGAAGCTCACCTGGACGGGATCGACCAGGAGCTTGCCGACCTTTTCGTGGCTGTGGAACAGTCCAAGATCGAGGTTGCAGATCTTCAGATAAACCTGGCGGAAGCCGAAGAAGTGCTCGCGGATGCTGAGCGGAAGCACGCAGCCCTCGAAGCGCAACTGGCTGACGCGATCGCTTTGAAGGACGAAATCGAAGAAACTATCCAGGTTTCTTCGGATAAAGAGGGAGAGCTCCAGGTCGCCGTGGGGGCGATGGCCCGCGAGATGTACCGCGGAGAGAGCCTTTCGGCGTTCTCGGTTGTGATCGGCTCAGATGACCTAGGCGAAATCAGTTCTCGGGCTGCGGCGGCGAACGCACTGACACGCGCGCAATCTAAGGCGATGGACGAGGTCCGTACGGGTCTGGTGGTGTCCCAAAACCAGGCTGAAAAGCAAGAGGCAGTGACGGCAAGGATCACTGAGCTCGAGGAGAAGGCTGAAGCGGCGAAGCTTGAGGCGCAAGAGGCCCGAGACGCGGTTGCGGAATCGCTCGAAGCCGTTGAGGCGAAGCTCGCTGAACAGCAGGTGTTGCAGGCAGAGTGGGAAGCCAAGAAGACCCAGGCAAAGGCTGACCTTGAGAGTGCCAACGATGACCTTGCCGATGCTGCAGCACGTATCGCAGCTATCGACATGCAGGCTGAAGCGGATCGGCAGGCGGCTGCTAAGAAGGCTCAGCAGTCTAGCTCTTCTTCGTCAAGCTCCGGTTCTTCCTCTTCGAGTTCTTCCTCTTCGAGTTCTTCGTCTTCGAGTTCTTCGTCTTCGAGTTCTTCG
>CAYFRQ010000012.1:29427-30749 GCA_964345615.1 uncultured Actinomyces sp.
TCTTCGAGTTCTTCGTCTTCGAGTTCTTCGTCTTCGAGTTCTTCGAGCAGTGGCGCTCTGTTCCGGCACCCCTTCAACTTCCAAGCGCCGATAACGTCCTATTTCGGCATGCGGCTACACCCGATTCTTGGGTACTACCGCCTGCACAACGGGACTGACTTTGGTGCGGGTTGCGGGACAACTCAGGTTGCCACGCGTGCGGGGACGGTTGTTGCTTCCGGGTATGGCGGGGAGGCGGGGAACTACGTGAGCATCAACCACGGCGTCATCAACGGCCACTCGTACATCACTCAGCACTACCACCTCTCGCAAAGGCTTGTGTCGACCGGGCAGAGCGTCAGTGCAGGAACGCCCATTGGCCTTACCGGCTCCACCGGGATGTCGACAGGTTGCCACCTGCACCTGGTCCTTTACAGGGACGGGACTGCCGTTAGCATCCTCAACTACATGTGACTGTCGCCAGTAGCCCGTTTCGAAGAGACCCCTGGCATCTGCGATTGGTGGGGGAGCCTGAGAGCAGGTTTCTGTGGTTAACTTGAGCGTTGACGTCGTCGGAGGAGATCATGGCAAAGCCCTGGAAGCAGCCCAAGCCCAGTGAAGCAGAGCGACGCAAGGCTCAGGCTGATGAAAAGAAGGTAATCGCGCGTAATCGGCGGGCTCGTCATGACTACCTGATCCAGGACACCCTTGAGGCAGGGCTGTCCCTGTCTGGCACGGAGGTGAAGGCACTACGAATGGGTAGGGCCTCACTGGTCGATGGTTGGGTCGAGTTCAAGGATGGGGAAGCTTGGCTATACGGGGTGAACATCCCCATGTATTCCCAGGGATCCTGGAACAACCACGCGCCGACACGCAAACGCAAACTGCTAATGCACAAGAGTGAGATTGAGCGTTGGCAGGCCAGAGTGGAACCAAAGGGCTACGCGGCCGTTCCTTTGGAGCTGTACTTCATTGGCGGGCGGGCCAAGGTTCAGATCGGACTTGGCCAAGGCAAGACGGAATACGACAAGCGCCACGCGCTACGCGAAGCACAGGACAAGCTCGAGGCCAAGCGAGCCATGAGTGCGTACCTCAAGCGCCCCTCCCGCTAGAACCACCTCCCGTCGCTTCGGACTACAGCGAGGCGTTGTCTGAAGCGCCCCTACCGCTAGCACCACCTCCCGTCGCTCCGGACTGCACCCCGGCGTTGGCCCGCTCACCGGGAGAAGTGACCATTGCCAGGCGGCAGACCAGCGGGTAAACTGGATTAGCTCTGAACGGGGAGACCTGGGATGAGCTGAGTAAAACTCAATAGGGGATGATCGGTTTCGACGGCGGTTGAA
>CAYFRQ010000013.1:0-1893 GCA_964345615.1 uncultured Actinomyces sp.
AGGGGGCGCGCCGTCGGGACGCTAAGCGCACGCCTAGGGCATAAAGGTGCCACGTGGGAGCCCTCCTCACAACCTTTCGCCAACCCAGGCAGACTCACGGTGTGCGGGCGTCTTCGGGTCAAGGCCAGGGTCTACTAGTCACCGCTGGGGAAGCCGCCCCAGCCACGACCACTAGCCCCGACCATGACCTCTAGCTCCTTAGACACAACTGCAACCCTTCGACATCGCTTCCAACCTTCCGATAGCGGCGGGGTCTAGTCACCATGGGTCGGGGGACTCACCCGACCCATAGTCGTAAGCCCCCACCGCTATCTACTGATCGAGCAGCCCAGATAGGAGGGCGAAAAGAGGGCGGGAAGATGGAAACCCAAACCAAACACGACGCGCCCAAACCCCAGAATAAAGACATCAATTCTGGTCGGTAGCCCGCCGGTAGCCCCCAATTCTGGCCGGTTGCCCAGCCCTCGTGTCCCGAGGCCGACTTCGCTTCCACATCGAAGTCCCTGATGGCACAGAAAAACCGCCGGTAATCGTTGCGATGACAACGAAAACCAGCGGTCCAATGAGTCGGGGTGACAGGATTTGAACCTGCGACCTCTTCGTCCCGAACGAAGCGCGCTACCAAGCTGCGCCACACCCCGAGCCTGAGTGATCAGACTGCCCAAGTATAAGAGTGGTGCTGGGGCAGGGCCAACCCGAAAAGACCCCCTTTGGTTAAACAGTGAGGGAATAGGCAACGGGCACCTGCTCAGATAGCCGCCTTGTTGGCATGTCTGCTTTGGTTGCTTTCCTCGCGTTCTGCTTGGTTTGGGGCTTGCTCAGCTGGGGACCAGATGCAGGATCGAGACCTCAGGCCGACAGAACAGCCTCACCCGCGCGTACCTGGATGTGCCGAGTCCTGCCGAAATGTGCAACCAAGATTGAGCTTTGCTTGTGATCCAGCGGTAGAGGCCCCTGGAGTACTTGATGTCGATGTCCGTGTTGTTGACCAGCGCCCCGAAGAATGGGACTCGGATCTGCCCGCCGTGAGTGTGACCAGAGAAGATCACGTCGGCGCCCATGTCCGTGAACTCATTAAGGACACGGCGGTAAGGTGCGTGGGCTAAGGCGAGCCTGACCGAAGACGGTTCAGACCAAGCCTCCACGGGTCTTGGCATGTGGTCGCGCAGAATGTGGGGGTCGTCAACACCGGCCAGCGCAACTTTCGCGACGCCGAAGGGCGAGGGAACGTCAAGTTCGACGCTACGGTTGGTCAGGTCAATCCACCCGAGCTCCGTTAGGTCCCGGATCACGTCAACCCAGGGTAAGTCGGGAGTCGAGGCGGAAGCTTTCTGACCGGCTTTCTCGTGATGGTGAGGGTTCAGGTAGGACACCCACGGTTTTGGTTTCGGGAGGTAGTAGTCATTGGAGCCAAGAACGAAAGCTCCCGGCCTGTGCGTGAGCGGCGCCAGTGCGTCAAAGAGAAGCGGAATCCCACTCAGGTCACTCAGGTTGTCACCTGTAGAAACAACCAGGTCAAACTCCTCTTGCTCAGCGACCCGCTTCAGGAACCTGACGATGAAATCCTGACCTGAAAACAGGTGCAGGTCCGAGATATGCAGGACGCGTAGTCCAGCCAGGCCCGACCTGGCCGGCACTGGGACTTTGACGTGGCGGACCTTCGGGAAGCGTGACTCTAGGAAGCCGAGCCCAAGTGTTGCTCCGGCACCGGCCGCAGTTAGGGCGCCAGTTGCCGCAAGAGCCCGCATGGCTCCCACAAAGCGGGCACCGAACACCGAGCGCTGCGTCCCCAGGTCCTCAAGTGATTTGCTACGGGCCACTAGTTGTCCTCGGCTGTAGGGGCTTCGGCTGCGGGGGCTTCGGCTGCGGGGGTTGGCGCCACCACGACCGGTT
>CAYFRQ010000013.1:1993-30693 GCA_964345615.1 uncultured Actinomyces sp.
GGGGCTTCGGCTGCGGGGGCTTCGGCTGCGGGGGTTGGCGCCACCACGACCGGTTTGTTCCCAATGAAAACGTCAGGGATCGGCTCGACGGGGGTGCCCTCTAGAGCTTGCGACATGTATTGGGTCCACATTGGGCCGACGAACGTTCCACCATAGACGTTCGCGTAGAACTGGCCGTTGATGTAAACGTTCTGAACGGGGGTAGAGGACCGCGCGGCGTACCCTGCCCAAGCTGCGGCAGCCAACTGGGGAACAAAGCCAACCATCCACGTGTTGTCGTTGTAATCCGTCGTTCCCGACTTCGCGGCAAACGGGCGTCCAACCTGATAGGGGTAGGTGGCCGCGGTCTTTGCTAAGACAGACGAGACTTGCTGCGCGACCGTTGCATCGATCGCGGGGGAGCAATCGGGCGCGTACGTCTTGATTACCGTCCCGTCCGAGGATTCGACTTCCTGCAACGGGTTCGGTTCGCAACGGGTCCCATTGTTAGCCAAAGTACCGTACGCGCTTGCCATTGACAGGGGGGTGACAGGTGCGGTCCCAATGATATTGGAGGGGTACGTCGCTATCGTTTCTCCAGTTGTAGCGTCCTTTACCCCCATGGCTGCGGCACGCTCGAAGATTTGGCAGAAGTCCACCTTTGAAGCCATGTTTGCAAAGGCCTGGTTCACCGACTGGCTGGTTGCCTGAACGATGTCGTAGGTTCCGTTCTTGCCGCCGATATCTCCGACAGTCCAGGTTTCGGTGGAAATCGGGCTTCCGTTGCACTTAAAAGAACCGTTCGGGTATGTTCGAGTTCCCCCGACGGACTCGTATGCTGACCTGCCTTCATAGAACCACTCGACCAGGGTGAACATCTTGAACGTCGAGCCAGGCTGGAACCCCGTACCTCCCCCGTGCTCGGCGTCAACTGAGTAGTTGACAGGAGTTGCGCGCGGATTTGACTCGGATGCTATTCCGTAAGGAGTGTTCTGTGCCATCGCTACGATTTCCCCGGTCGAAGGAACCAGAGAAACCAACACGGTGTTCACGCCCGAAGCGTCGTCAACAGGGACCCTGTCCGTGACGGCCTGGTAGGCAGCGGCCTGCTTCGCCTGTTGCAACGTGGTGCGGATTGTGAGGCCGCCGGTGTTCAGCAGGCGCTCGCGCTCCGCGCGGTCTTCACCAAACGCTGGATCATCCAGGAACATCGACAACGCGTACTCGCAGAAGTAGGCGGCCGAGCCTGCGGTCACGCAACCCGACACCAGAGACTCTGGATTCAACATGTCTTCAACAGGGATTGATTTGGCCTCGTACCGCTCAACCGGTGAGATGTAACCGCGCTCTTCCATTTCGTAGAGCACCAGGTCACGGCGTTCCTGAGATTCCTCGGGATTCACTAGTGGATCGTAAAGCGAGGGTGAGTTGACGGCGCCCGCCAAAAGCGCGGCCTCCCCAATATTGAGCTCGCTTGCAGATTTAGAGAAGTACGCGCGCGACGCGGCTTCCACGCCGTAGATGTTGACCCCAAACGTTGCAAGGTTCAAGTATCCCGTTAGAATCTCGTCTTTCGTCATCTGTGTTTCAAGTGCGACCGCATATCGAGCTTCGCGCAGTTTGCGGGTGACCGACTGCTCTTGAGCCTTGTCGATCAGGTCCTGATCCCCGGCCTGGATGCCCTGGTCCATCAGAATATTCTTTACGTATTGCTGAGTGATGGTGGACGCACCCTGCGTACTTCCGCCGGTGAAGTTGTTGACCACGGCACGCACCATGCCGTCTGGGTCCACTCCATGGTGGTTCATGAAGCGCCAGTCCTCAACGGCGATGATGGCTTCTTTCATGACTGGTGCGATTTGCTCGGACGTGACCAACACGCGGCGTTCGGTAAAGAACTGCGCAAGCACGCGTCCGTCCGAGTCCAGCATCCGCGAACCCTCGGACGGTTGCGGCACCTGCAGTTCGGCGGGCATCTCGTTAAAGGTTTCCGGCAGAGCGCGGACCGCGGCACCCGCCGCACCCACCGCGGGAATTGCAAGGCCCGCACCTAACAAACCCAGTGTCGAGGCGATGAGACCGACCGAGACGATCAGCGCCACGAACTGCAGAAAGGAAGTCCGCCTACTGGTAGGCTTCTTGATCTTGTTAGGCATGCCGCCAGTCTACTGAGTAGGGTGGGGCGTAACAGGATTAGTTCTCTTTAGAGTTTCGGGTCACAGCGGCGTGACCGTCGAAACGTGGAGGTCAACACAATGGTGTCCCGAGCTGAGCCGAACGACTGGGTTGCTAACGCGCTCTGTGCAACCGATCCGCCGGACGCGCTATTCGTGCAAGGCGCGGCCCAGCGGCAAGCGCGTCTTCGTTGCACCGGTTGCCCTGTCCGTTTGCAGTGTTTGGCTGACGCTCTCCAGTGGCAGAGTGACTTCGGAGTCTGGGGCGGTCTCACCGAACGCGAACGTCGCGCCCTTAGACGCAGTCACCCGCACGTTGAGGATTGGCTGAGCTGGATACTTACCTCTTCCGAAGAAATGGCTGAGGCCATCAGAGTCGAACAGCCACCACAGGTTTTGGCTCGGGTTAGGCGCAAGAAACAGACTGTCGCCGTCTAGAACCTAGACGGGTTTCTACTAGCGCATGGGTTCGCGTTAAGCTCGATAAGCTTGTCTCATGAATAAATGGGAGTACGCGACAATTCCACTGCTGATCCACAACACCAAAGCGATTTTGGACACCTGGGGTGAAGACGGGTGGGAGCTAGTGCAAGTAGTTCCTGGTCCAGTCAACCCAGAGAACTTGGTCGCATACCTGAAACGCCCCAAAGCTTAGAGCTTCAGGGCGTCTCAGGTCTCGGGAGCTTACCGGGCTCGTCTTGCCAGCCGGTCTACGTCGAGCAGGGTAACTGCCCGTCCTTCCAGGCGGATCCAGCCGCGAGAGACAAAGTCCGCAAGTGACTTGTTCACGGTCTCGCGTGATGCCCCTACCAGCTGGGCAAGTTCTTCCTGCGTCAGGTCGTGAGGGACGTGCACGCCACCTTCGGAGGGCGTTCCGAAACGGTCCGCCAGGTCTAGCAAGGATTTGGCGACACGTCCGGGCACATCTGAGAACACCAGGTCCGACAGGGACTCGTTTGTGCGGCGCAGGCGTTGGGCCAAAGCGCGCAACATGTGCTTTGCAACTTCGGGGCTGTTGTCGAGAACCGCGACAAGGTCTGTGTGGTCCAAGGAAAGCAAGGACGCAGAAGACACCGCTGTTGCGGTCGTTGAGCGTGGGCCCGGGTCGAACAGGGTCAACTCACCAATAATTTCGCCTGGGCCCAGGATTGCTAACAGTGATTCGCGGCCGTCCTCGGAACTGTGCCCCAGCTTGATTTTGCCCTCAGTGATTATGTAAAGGCGGTCGCCCTGGTCACCTTCCTCGAAGAGGACCTCCCCGCGGCGCAGTGACGTCTGGCTGGTTCGCGCAGCAAGCGCTGCGAACTGCTGTTCGTTCAGGCCGGCGAACAGGGGTACGCGGCTAATGAACTGGTTGTCGAGGCTCATCCCTACTCCGATTCGATTTGAGAAATAAAGTTAGCTGGGCACGCGTCGCCGGGCGCCCTCACTCAATAATAGAGTCTAGGCGGAAAACCGCCCGTTGTCGGGAGCTTGCCTGGGGCGCCTCATTCCTCTACGCCGAGTCTTTGCTGGCTTTGCGGGCCCAACGCGGGATGACCCCTTCAGGGTTGACTTCTACGACCATGGCACGTGTCGCTTCCTCGCGTCTCCCAGCTTTTCGGACAGAGGCTAGGGCAATGCCGAGACCAAGAAGTAGGGTGCCAGCCACCACAAGCACGCCTGTGAACCCGGTTAGCTCCAAGCAACCCACTACGTTCCCACCGAAGGCGCTGGATTCGCGGAATCCTTCCAGGAAGCGACTGATGAACTGGTCGGTGTAGGCGGGCACCGCCAGGAACGGCAACCCGACCAGGATAAGAAGCCCTCCGGAGATGATCGCACCCAGGCTGGATTGGGCGGCGATGACTGCGACCAGGACCAGGATCAGTAGGCCACCACCCAGTTCAATGAGTGCTGCCGGGTTTATGATCCCGCTCTCCCACGGGTTGCCCACTGCGAATGCGAGGCGGGCTGCGGAGTCACTAAGCAGGTACCACACTATCGGTAGCAGCAGGGTCGTTACGACGCCGCTGAGCCACCTGGCCCCGGCTCTGGAAGGCAGAGTGGGGAGCACCGAAGCCTCGGCCAAGAGGACGTTGTCTGAGGTCAGCAACTGGTCGAATGACTCGCTTGGCCTACCAGAGCGGCGTGGGAGCGCCCCGTTGGTCGCTACCTCCTCCGCAACCGAAAGTGCCGGCAGGACGGACTGTCGGGCAATAACGGTCGGGTCTTCAACCTGCGACGGGAGGGATTCGGTGCGTGACTGCATCACGTCTGCCGGCATTGCGGAAGCACTGGGGCTAGTCGGAAGCTGGACGGTCTGTGTTGCGGCTAGGAAGGATTCATCGAGCGTGATCTGGTCCGTCTTGTCGGAGCCAGCGGCCCCGTTACCGACCAGGTCTGCCTCCGTAACTTCTTCGAACGGTTCCCCACTATCACCCGGATAGTCATGCCGGTCCTGCTCTTCGTCGCCGAACATCCTGACCTCCTACTAATCACAGTCTTGAAACCAACCTACTGGTCTCTCCGGGATGCTCGACCGCGGCTCTCCGACGCCAAGTCAGAAACGGGGAGGCTCTTCAGCGATGCTCGTTGCCTCCCGGTAGTGTTGCGGGGTGACCACTGACCCCCAGCAAGACGCAGAGTGTGGCGCCTTTCCGCCCGGAGTTCACCGTGCCTGCGCCGAGCTGAGGTTCGCGGAGGGTCTTAGGCGTCGTTCTGAGGAGGCGCGGGGCGAAGCCGCTGTTCAAGAAGCCAGTCTGCTTGCTTGGCTAGAGGGAGTGCGTGGGAACGTGAGTGAGCTCCGCGAGTCGACCATGGTCCCCGCGGAGAACCTTAGGGGTGACCCTGCGGATCCGGCCCTGGCGCTGGCGCTTGGCATTTGGCGTGCCGGTTGGCGCTTGCAGTCTGAACTCCCAATGTTGAACAAGGGGGCGCAGCGAAGTGGTTTGCGCCGACCAGCGCCCGCTGTCCTTGGGACGCTGAATCGGGATGTTCTCTCTTTCATGGTTCAAGCGGGAGTAGTCCCACTGAACCAGGTTGCCGTTCCAGAGGACCCTGCTCTGATGGCCGATGTTCTAAGGGTGGCAACCAGCCAGGATGTGCCGGTCTTGACACGGACCGCCAATGTTCTGCGGCTACTCCTCACCGGGTCCCTGTTCTCGCAGGGAAACGTTGCCACTGCCTTTTTGTTCGCAAAGTGGATTCTGACCACGGAAGGCGTTGAGCCGACGGGTGTTGCCCTGCTGTCCCACTATGCTTCCCAAAACTTGAATGAGTTCTCGGCGCTCAGGGAGCATGGCACTGCGTCCGACTGGGAGGCTTTCACGGGGGCTTCTGTGATTGACGGAGCTAAGGCCGGGGCTGTGATTGTGCGGAGCGTCCAGGCGGGCAAGACACTGGATTCGTAGAACGCCCACAGGTTGGAAGGGTGGGGGTTTTCCACAGGGTCAGGAACCGCGGAGCCCGTTGTTCTGCGGGCCTGCTTCCATGTAGATATGAAGACAGTAGGCGGAAGCGTCGCTCTTTGGTTTGACGATTCTCGGCTCGAAAACATGGTCCGGGACTTCGCAATTCTTGCGGGCGCCGCTCCCAGCGCCATCGTCTCGGCTGGGCCCGGGGGCGACCCCACTGCGTCACTTGTGGTTGTCCAGGCGGGACAGGACTCTCCGCCGTTTTCCAGCCTGCAGAGTCGGTTGCGTGTGGGCGACAAAAGAATGGGGGTCGGATTGCAGGATGCGGATGTCTTGTTGCCTGATGACGGTGCGAACCTGATAGCGCTGATCCGTGACCATCTTGCGCGACCCGGGAACAGTGCCTACCAAACGGTTTTAGTGGGTTCCTGGCATGGTGGTGGCGGAGCAACCACGTCTGCTTTTGCGGTCGCAGGCGCGCTCGGTGGCGCAGTTCTCGACGCATCCCCCTCGCTGAGTTTTCCTGCTCTGGAAAGCTCAGCGATTGGTTGGGACGAACTGAACCCGGACGACCTACCGTCAGGGGGTGCACTTCTAGATGCGTTGCCGCGGGCCAGGGGAGTTCCGGTCCTTTCTTCCACTGCCGGTGCTGTCCCCAGACCTAAAGACCGGCGTGTGGTGGCGAGCGTTGAAGTGCTGCCATGTCCCGCGGCTGTTGACTGCGGAACTGACCTTATGGGGCTGGCTTCGCTTTGGGATCAGCTACTCGAGTCAGGTCAGGCCGTGACCGCGCTATTGTGCGGACGCGCAACGGACCGTCAGGCCACCGCGTGTGCTCGAGCCCTTTCCCTGCTGTCTTGCGGGGCAGGAGGCCCCCCTCTCACGGCGCTACGGGTCGGTAGGGAATCCCGGCTCTTCAGGATCGCCCAAGATGAGTTTCCGGTTAGGTGGAGGCACTCCCCGTCACCGCGCGCCAGGCGGAGGTGGAAAAGACTTGTTGCAAACCTTTAGCCGAACACTGCGTGCGACCCGTGAGCGGGGCCTGCCACCGTCCCCACCCCCTAGCCCTAGAAAGCTCGCTGCGCGGGGTGTCCCACTTGCGGAGGCACTATTGGAGGGAACTCCCAGGCACGTCGGGGCTGTCGCAACGGCCGAACAATGGAAGGAGTTGAGTGCAGCAGCCTCAGGCTTGCCCACCTGCTTGCTTCAGCACCTAGAGAAGGGTGACGTCACCGACCTTTTGGTGAATGACGGGACCGTCTGGGTGGATCGAGGTCTGGGATTAGAAAGAACAGAAACAACGTTGGGTGCCGTGGATCAGGTCCGTCAGGTCGCCGTCCGAATGGCCGCTGCTGCGGGTAGGCGCCTTGATGACGCAAGTCCCATGGTGGATGCCGTGTTGGACGGTAGGTACCGCCTGCATGCCGTTCTGCCTCCCATCAGCAAGGACGGCCCCGCGATTTCCCTTAGAGTCATCGCATCTAAACCCTTTGTCTTCTCAGACCTAGTTGAAAACGGCAGTGTTCACCCGCGGGTAGCGACGTTGCTACGCCAAGACGTAGCGACACAGAGGTCCATACTGATCAGCGGTGGGACGGGGGCAGGCAAAACGACTCTGCTTGCGTCCCTTCTGGCGATGGTGCCCTCCGATCAGCGTTTGATCTGCATAGAAGAGGCAAGCGAACTCGTGATCGACCACCCCCACGTTGTCCACCTTCAAAGCCGCGACACCAACGTTGAGGGTAGCGGTGGGCTCGGTCTTGCTGACCTGGTACGGGCGGCCGTGCGAATGCGCCCGGACAGACTTGTGCTTGGTGAGTGTCGGGGCGCAGAAGTCCGGGAGGTCCTCACAGCCATGAACACCGGACATCAGGGGGGTGCCGCGACAATTCACGCCAACTCAATCCAAGACGTTCCAGCACGGTTAGTCGCTTTAGCTTCGCTGGGGGGATTGTCGCCCCAGACAACCACCCTGCTGGCGGCCAGTGCCTTCGATCGTGTTGTCCACGTTTCTCAAAACAGAGACGGCCTCAGATACGTGAGCGCCCTTGGGGTCCTAGCAACCCACGATGGGGTTCTGCGTGGCGTGGAGCAAATCCGCGTCACCGGTGACGGCTTGGTGGATCAGGGCCAGCCTTGAACGGTCAGGCGCTCACCCTCCTGGTCAGCGGAGTCGTCGCGCTTGCAGTGATCTGGTCACTTCACAGGAACCGTAAAGCCGAGAGGTTTCGAACGCTCTTGAAGGAAACGGTTTCCGCGCCGACCGTCACAGTAGTTCCAGGAGCCCAGCGGCGGCTAAGAGGGAGGAAAAGTAAACGGACACTGGAAGCGGAAGATGTCGGTGCACTCTGCACGGAGGTCGCCGCGCGCCTTCGGGCGGGAAGCTCCCCTCAAGATGCCTGGGTTGCCGCTCTTGGAAGATACGGTCTGGTGGAAGCAGATTCCCTGGAGTCGGGGGAGCATTTGAGTCGGTCAGTCCAGGTCGAAGAGCACCTGGCCGCTACCGGGACCGTCGGCCAAACCGTGGTTGCTGGCATGGCTTTCAGTGCACAAACCGGTGCTCCGCTCGCTGAGATCTTGGACAAGCTTGCCGGTTCGGTTGCTGATAGTCGGCGAACGCAGGAAGCCGTCGCAGTCGCATTCGCGGGCCCAAGAGCTTCGGCTCGGGTCCTTACCTTTTTGCCGCTGGTCGGCTTACTTGGAGCGGAATTGCTGGGTGCCGCGCCGTTCCAATGGTTTTGCTCAGGTCCCTTGCAACTCTTGCTGGGCATGTCGGGCCTGCTTCTAACCCTGCTTGGTTACAGGGTTAGCCGAATGATGATCCGAGGCGCCCTGGACCTGGCTGGAGAACTCAGCTTGGCGCCGGTCTTATGCGACCTTGCTGCGGCGGGCATCACTAGCGGACTTAGTGTGCCAACGACCCTGCAGGCTCTTGGCGCAGCAGCAGAGCTTGATGGGCTGACGCAGGTCGGTGCGGAGCTCCAGCTCGGAGCGCAGTGGGCTGAAGCCTGGCAGGACGCGCCACCTAGTGGTGGCCTACTAAAGGTGGCGTTAGAGCCCGCGTGGGTGGACGGTATTTCTGCCGTGACTCTGCTTCACGCAGTTGCGGAGCAGGCGCGAGGCACCGCCGTGACCAAAGCCCGCAGTCAGGCTGAAAAGCTAGGTGTGAAACTCGCCTTCCCTCTAGGTGTGCTACTTTTACCCGCGTTCATAATCCTGGGGTTAGTGCCAGTCTTCTTTTCCCTGGTGGCCGGACAGGTCGCAGGTTTTTTGGGTTAGACGTCGACGTCTTCCCCAGGCGGGGTTGTTGGCAGGCCTTCTTGATACCTAGGGCCATCCCGATCTTCAACTATGTACAAGCGATCGCTATGGGCGGTGACGCAACCTACTACCTAGAGACGCTCGACAGCGACTGGGCCAGGCTCGCTTTCCGTCAGCCCAAAGGGGACTAGAGGAGACCAACTATCACTGTCACGACACCCGAAACCCAAGTTGCTCCCAAAAGAGCTTCGCAAAAGCCTAAGGGTCACCGCAGGCGCGTCGAGCCCATCTACTACTTTTTCCTGCTACCTAGCCTGTTGCTGTTCACGTTCGGCTTTGCGATCGCCACGGTCCTGGTAGTCAACGTTGTCTCTTTCCTACTGGCGCTGGGCCTGACCGCCAGGATCCGCTTCAAGACTGCTTTGCGAACGGTATTCGTGATCCCCATGGTGATTTCGGGCATCATCAGCGCCTACGTCTTCAACTTCCTGTTCCCAAACTCCCTACCGGCCCTGGGTGGAGTCCTGCACATTTCGTGGCTCGAAACCAACGTCCTGGCGAAGCCAGACCCTAGAGTTTGAACAGGTCGAACCTGGTCTAGCTGAGGTAGCGAAAGAACCCGCTAAGCGCCCTCGTGCCAAAGTCGAGCGGGTCAGCTGGTCGACCACCATCCTGCTGATTCTGGCTTCCGTCACAGTCCTGCTGCCGCTCTACGTGACTATTTCGATGTCGATGAAGAGTCGCAGTCAAGCCGTGGATGGCAACGCGTTCTCTTTGCCGAACCCCTTTGACTTCAGTGGTTTCGTTGAGGCTTGGAAGCTGACTAACTTCCCCGCTGGGGCAGGAGTGTCATTGTTGGTCCCGGCGGGAACGGTTGTCGCGACCATCATCCTTGCAGCCTTCGCCTCGTACGCCATCATGCGAAACTGGGACAAGAAGCTCTTCAAGTACTCGTTCTTCTACTTGCTGGGCGCCATGTTCATCCCGTTTCCCGTTGTTGCTCTGCCTCAAATCCAGCTGACGGGCCGCGTTGGCCTGGACAACCCATTTGGCGTCATTTTGCTGGCCACGATGTTCCAGCTGAGCTTTTCGGCCCTTCTCTTTACGGCTTTCCTGCGCTCCGTCCCGCTGGAGCTGGAAGAGTCTGCGCGGATCGACGGAGCCAGTACCTGGCAGACTTTCTGGAAGCTGGTTTTCTCACTACTTGCTCCAATGAGCGCTACGGTCGGGATCTTTGCCTTCCTCTACGCTTGGAACGACTTTATGATGCCTTCGCTCATCATCTCTGATCCGGCACTACAGACGTTGCCTGTCCGCCAGTGTTTTTTCCAAACCCAGTTCGCGAACGACCACAACATCTCCTTCGCTTCTTACCTGATGGCGATGTCGCCCGCAATCATTGCCCACCTGTTCGCGCAAAGGTGGGTCATGGAGGGCGTTACTCAGGGGCGGTCAAGGGATAGTAGGCTCCGGCCAGAGCAGAAGAATCACAAGCGAACCGAAGACAAATAGAACTGAAGCTGAAGACAGGAATGCCATGACCACTGAACCTAAAGAAACGTCCGCTACAGCAACCGCGCCCTGGTGGCGTCAGGCGGTTGTTTACCAGATCTATCCGCGTAGCTTCGCTGATGCTAATGGGGATGGTTTAGGCGACATTCAAGGGGTCACGTCAAGGGCTGACTATCTGGCTGACCTTGGTGTTGACGCGGTGTGGCTCAGCCCCTTCTACCCCTCGGCGCTTGCGGATGGCGGCTACGACGTCGCGGACTACCGGGACGTTGACCCTCGCCTCGGGTCCCTTGAGGATTTCGATGCCATGGTGGCAGCCCTTCACGATCGTGGGATCAAGGTGGTCGTCGACATTGTCCCCAACCACACTTCGGACCTGCATGTCTGGTTCCAGGAGGCCCTAGCTGCTGGGCGCGGGTCAAAGGAACGGGAACGCTACATTTTCCGTGAAGGCTCAGGCCCGGACGGCTCACAGCCACCTGCCGACTGGGTCTCCGCCTTCGGCGGCCCCGCCTGGACCCAGGTGGACGACGGCCAGTGGTACCTGCATTTGTTCGCGAAGGAGCAGCCAGACCTGAACTGGGACAACCGCGAGGTTCGCGACGAGTTCTTGAAGACTCTTCGGTTCTGGTCGGATAGGGGCGTTGATGGGTTCCGGATCGACGTCGCTAATGCGCTCGCAAAGGACTTAAGCGAACCCCTACCGACCTGGGAAGAGCTGAACGCAAGGACCAAAGGTGACGGCAAGCATCCGATCTTCGACAGGGATGAAGTTCAGGACATTTACGCCGAGTGGCGAGAACTCTTCAACTCATACGACCCGCCCCGCACCGCTGTAGCTGAAGCCTGGGTCGATTCGGACCGCGTGCCTCGCTACGCCAACCAGAACAGCCTGGGTCAGGCGTTTAACTTTGATCTCCTGCAAGCGGATTTCGACGCGGATCAGTTCAAGAAAATCGTCTCGCACAACGTAGAACTCGCGAAGGGGTCCGATTCTTCCAGTACTTGGGTGCTGTCTAACCACGACGTGGTGCGCCACCCGACCCGCTACGGGCTGCCCGTCCCCACGCGCGACAAAGACGGGATATTGCCCGACCAGAAGCACGGCAGCGAGTGGCTACTGGCCGGCGGGAAAGAGTCCGATCTGGATCGTGAGGAAGGTTCTCGCCGTGGACTAGCCGCGACCCTGTTCATCTTGGGTCTGCCGGGCTCGACCTACATTTACCAGGGCGAGGAGCTGGGCCTTCACGAAGTTGGGGACATCCCAGATGCGGACCGGCAGGACCCAACCTTCTTCCGTTCCCGGGGTATCGAAGTCGGACGCGACGGTTGCCGCGTCCCTCTGCCCTGGTCGTCTGTTGGCCCGTCGCTGGGCTTCGGTGAAGCCGATCCCCACATGCCGCAACCGGAGTGGTTCGCGAAGCACGCTGTAGATGCGCAGGAACCGGGAGGGTTCCTCGACACCTATCGCGAAGCCCTGGCGCTACGCAGGCAGCTTCAGACGGACGAGGACATGACTTGGGTCGATACGGGCCGCAGCGATGTTCTTGCCTTTGAGCGCCCCGGAGGCTGGACGGTTGTCACGAACTTCAGTGACCAGCCGTTTGATCTAGGCGATCTGGGCGCGGATGTGGGCCAAGTGCGGGTTTCCAGCAGTCCCGTCGACGGGGGAGTGCTGGCTGGAGGATCCACGGTTTGGCTGACCTCTTCGCTGTCGTAGGCAGCTCGGCCTTGAAAGACGTTCTCACTTGGTAAAAAGGGTTGACCAGGTAAGGTAACGAACTCCGCAGGGTTTAGTTTTGGTTGTTCCGGGCGGGTATCTTGACCAGAGGCGCTAACAGTGATCCTGGTCAAGGCGCCCGGCCAACGCTCAGAACGACTGCAAAGGAGCTGTAATGACGGCGAAGCCCACTGCCCATGCCCCATCAACCAACCGGATGGTTTTCGCTCACCGAGGCCTGAACCGCCTGGCACCTGAAAACACGATGCCAGCGTTCGAACTGGCGGCAGATGCCGGTGCGACTTGGATGGAAACCGACGTCGACATCATCAGTGACGGTACAGCCATCCTGATCCACGATTCAACCCTTGACCGGACAACCAACCGGACCGGGAGCATCTACGATCTAACCGCCGCGGATCTACCGAACATTGACGCTGGGAGCTGGTTTGGCCCCGAGTACGTCGGCACCCGCATCCCGACGCTACGTGACCTTGTCGAGTTCATGAACGATCGGGAAATGAACTGCAACTTGGAACTCAAGATGCATGAGACGGGCCGGGATGGCGCTTTGCGGATGGTCGACGCGGTCCTTGACGATTTGTCCGGGTTGGACTCAGAACGTGAGCTGATTATCTCTTCTTTCGCTCCCAATCTTTTGCAGCGCTTCCACGAACGGGCTCCCGAGCTTGCCATCGGCATGCTCTGGGAGACTGTCGCGCTCTACGACGACTGGAAGACGATGCTCGAGTTCACGGGGGCTTCCTACGTTCACCCAGAGGATGCTGGACTGACGCACGGGCGCGTCAAGCAGTTCACCGATGCCGGATACGGTGTCAACGTTTGGACCGTAAACGCTAAAGACCGCGCCAACCAGCTGTTCAACTGGGGCGCTACAGGCGTCTTCACAGACGTTGCAAACGAAATGCTGCAACTGCAGTAGATGGACACAGGCGGGGTCCGCCTGCCCTGCAGCTTTAAGCGGCTGCGCAAGTAACAACAAACGAACGCACGAAAGGTCAAAGATGCAGCAAAACGTCTCGGCAGAGGGATCCTCCGCCGACGTCCAGAAGCCCAAGAGGCAGCTGATCCCAGTCTTCCTCCGTAAGGGTCGCCTGGCACCGTTCCTAGCGGTTGTCATGTCGGGCCAAATCATCTACTCCTCATTTGAGGCCTTCAAGGGCTCCCTGATGCTCCCGCTGCAAGAACTGCTGGGCATCACGCAGACGGAGTTCGGAATCCTGATGGGGTACATCGGCATCGCCATGTTCCTCTACATCCCGGCTGGCTGGATTAACAACCGCTTCCCGGTTCGCCAAATCATCTTCTGGTCGCTCGGCTGGCGTCTTGTCACCTACGCCGTGCTGTTCCTTTTCCACCCGAGCTTTGCACTCATGGGTTGGATTGCGATTTCCTGGGGCGTCCTGGACGCAATCTTCTGGCCGGCAGTGGTCAACGGTGTCTCAATTCTTTCCGCTGACCAGGACAAAGAGGGCAAGGGCCTCGCAATGGGCCTGCTTGAGTCGATCCGCCGCTTCGCTGAGTTCGCGATGAACGGCATCATCATCATCGCGATGATCATCTGGCCCGACAACGCGGTCACGATCATGCGGACTTTCGCTATCGCTTACGCGGCCCTGATCATCCCGATGATGTACTGGGTTTGGAAGTACGTACCGAACACGAAGATCGCCCAGCGTGAAGGCCAGTCCGACTCGATGGCAGCTCTAACGGGTCTGCTGAACGTGCTGATCAGGCCCCGTGTCTGGCTCGCAGGTATCGCTGCTCTGACGGTTTACTGGAGTTACATCAACCTGATTTACGCCTCCGCCCCGTACCTGCAGGAAGTCTTCGGTGTTTCTCCGGGAATGGCTGCGGCCTTCGGCATCTTCAACACCGGTGCGGTCGGAATCTTTGCCGGCGTCGTCTCCGGTTTGCTGGCAGACTACGTCTTCCAGTCTTCGACGAAGATGCTCGGTGTCGCGCTTGCTTTGGTTGCGGTTGCTGCGTTTGCCGTGACTCTGCTACCTGTGACCGATGCGATGATCTGGCCGATCCTGATCATGCTGGTCGTCGTTTCTGTAGCGGTGTTCCTGGGTAAGTCGGTCATCCTGGCGCCGATCGCGGAGCTGAACTTGCCAGAAGGCATTTCGGGTTCGGCCATGTCAGTTGGCTCCTTCCTGGCTTACGCTTCGATCTTCTGGGGCTACACCCTGAACGGCAGTCTGATCGATGCTCACGCCGACAACCCGGAGATGGGTTACCGCCTGGTGTTCATCGTCACCGCTGTGGTTGCGGTAGTCGGTGCGGTTAGCGCCCTGTTGCTGGTCGTCTTGAACAAGCGGGCCGCGAAGAAGGACGCCAAGAGGGAAGCCGAGATTGCTGAGCAGGTCAACGAAGCCATTGAGGCCGAGGGTCGGGAAGTTGACCCTCAGGACTAAGGTGAATCCAGGCTAAAAGCTCAAACTCACCTGCAAGCGGGAGACCGGGGAACAACCCGGTCTCCCGTTTCTTTTGCCCTTCAACGCCCTTCATCCACAAGTTGGACCAGAAGCCACAGTCCACAGACTTGAGCGGGGCGCCAGCGAGGCTGGCGGTTGCGGGCTTCAATATGGGGACCTTCCAAACAGTAGAGAGGAATCCCCATGAACACACTGAAACAAGTGGCCTTATCCCGCTACGTAAAAGCCCAGATCAAGGTTCAAGAAGCCTTAGTCGGAGCCACGAAGCCAGACAGCGAGGAGGGGTCGACCACCGTCGAGTACGCGATCGGCGCTGTTGCTACCGCCGCCTTCGCCGGACTTTTGCTTGCTGTCCTGAAGTCTGGCGGCGTGAAGGCCATGTTGAACAACATCATCCAGACAGCGCTCACTATGTGAATCCTGTGCTTGAGTCGGCGCTGAGGCTAAGCCTCACGGAGATGGCAAAGAACGGTCCTTAGAAAACTGAAACGAAAGTCTGCTCCTCACTTCGCTAAGGCTTGGTGAGGAGCAGACTGTCGTGCGCTCGCGGGAGACTGCCTGAGTCTATTGGCGGTCGCTGTCGCGGCCCCTTTACTGGAACAGGTCCGTCTGCAACAGCATGTAGGTCGTGGCGTGGGTGCGATCCCGCAGGCCCTGACCGATAACTGCCGGATTCTCCTTGTACGCCTGCTCCATCTGCTTGATGGTCTGGGTGGGCAGGGCGGTGAGCATCAGCTCGTTACCCGCAACCACGGCCTGGGTGGGATCTTGGAAGGATCCAAGGACCGCGTCAGAGGAAACAACCCCTTGGAAACCCCACTCGTCGCGCAGAACGTCTTGCAGTAGCGCTTCGTTGCCGCCCGCCCAGCGGGGACCCAGGTGGATGAAGGACGACATGGCTCCGCTTGCCCCGCCTTCCTTCACCGTCATCTCAAAAGGCTTCAGGTAAAGTTCGCGCAGTGCCTGTTCGTTTGTGAAAACGTTGACGCCGGTCCGGGCCGCAGACTCCTGGTCGTTCAGCACGAAGTGTTTCATGAACGTGACGACCCCGCGGCTTTCCGCTCCTGCCACCATCGCTGCAGCCATGTGACCAGACAGGATGGGGTCTTCTGAGTAGTACTCGAAGTTCCTGCCACCCTGCGCGGTGCGGTGCAGGTTCATGCCGGGTGCGTACCAGCCCTGGATTCCGTAGGCGTTCGCTTCCATGCCCACGGCTTCGCCCATGTCGAACGCCAGTTGGTCATTCCACGTCGCGGCAAGCACCGCTTCCGTCGGGTAAGAGGCCGCTTCAATGTCGCCAAAGAAGAAGTTGATGCCAGCAGGCCCATCCATCAGAGTCGACCCGGGGACGCCCAGGCGTTCAATCTCAATGGTTCGCCAGCCGCCCTTAGAGAACAACTCGATTTCTTCCTGAGCCGTGAACTGGTCCAGGAAGTCGTCCCACTTCGGGTCGTCGTAGTCCAGGCCCACCATGTCAGCCAGCACCAACCCGTTGTCGACACCCGTCGTCGGGGCGGGTTCGTCTACGGTCTCAACTTCCGGGTACATAGCTTCCAGCAGCTCCTGGGACGCCATCGCGTCGCGAGCAGTGGTACCCGGGTAGGTGCCATCGAAGTCGGCGCGGGACATGTAGGTCAGGTCCCCGTTCGCGTCGTCGAAGTGGTTTTCTAGCCTGACGCCAGTGACCTCGTCAACCTGGTACACCACCTGGTCTGTCACTTCGTGGGGGTACGTCTTCACGGGGGTGTGAACGTCGGTGGAAACGCGGATGTCGTACGTTCCGGTTTCAAGGACGTAGGCTTGCTTGTCGTCCATGTCCCAAGAGGCCATGTCACGCAGGGGGAACTGGATTTCCACAATCTCAGACTCGCCCGGCTCTAGCAGTGAGGTCTTGGCATAGCCGCCCAGCTCAACTGCAGATTTTTCGATGCCGCCGGGGTTGTAGGGGGCCGAGTAGTAGACCTGCACGACGTCTTTGCCTGCTACCTCACCCGTGTTGGTCACGTCAACGTCAACCGAGACAAGCTCGTCCGTGATCTCTGGAGCCTTCACGTCCCACTCGAAGTCCGTGTAAGAAAGTCCGAAACCGAAGGGGAACTGGACGACGCCGTCGTAGATGGCCGGGTCGTCGTAGTAGGTTTCGTAGAAGCGGTAACCGACGTAGATGCCCTCTTCGTAGTTAATGAAGGACCGTTTCGCGTTGTCATAAGAGGTCGCCTTGAAGTTCTCCATGGCGGGGGCCGTCGTGATGTCGTAAGCGTAGGTGCTGGGCAGGTGACCCGAGGGATTCACTTCGCCACTCAGTGCTTTCGCGAGGGAGACCGCGCCGAGGGGTCCCGGGGTGCCGATCCAAACAGCGCCCTTGACCTCCGGGTATTCATCCAGGAACCCCAGTTCCATCTGGTTGCCGGAGTTGATCACAACGACGACGTTCTCGAAGGTCGCGGTGACCAAGTCCAGCAGTTCTCGCTCGTGAGTGCCCAGCTGCAGCTCTTCTCGGGTGAAGTCCTTGGCTTCCACACCGTCGTTGCCAACCACAATCAGAGCCACGTCGCTGAACGACGCGGCGTTTGCCATGACCTCATCCGTCAGGTAATCGGGGGCGGGTTCACCCTCATCTCCGCGACCCATGAACATTCCAACGACTGCGGCCGCGCCGGACTTCGTGTCGGCCTGGGTTCTTGCCCCAGCCTCAGTGTGGGTGTCATAGAGGTCTTCGTTGTAAGAGATCCCCGCTTGGCTAAGGGCTTCGTAGAGGTCCACGGCCTGGCTTTGGTCCGCGCCGCCGGAACCCGCGCCGCCGTAGCGCAGGTTGAAAGAGGCGAAGGAGAACACGTTTAGGGTTTTGCCCTCCAGTGGGAGCACAGCGTCTTCGTTCTTCAAAAGGACCAGGCCTTCGTCGGAGATCTGGGCCGCAACTTCGGCGCCGTAGGCCCGTGCCTGCTCCCCCTCAGGGGTTGCCGTATTGATTTCGCGGCCCAAAAGGTCAGAGATGTCGCGGACGAAAGGGGCTGCAGCAAAAGCGATGAGGACAACGACGACGGCGAAGATTCCCCAACCAATCGCGCGGCGGGGCCGGTTCTTCACCTTCTCAAAGATGCGGGCTTCACGTTTGCTGGCGCGGCGTTCCTTGCGCGACATTTCCTTGCGTGTTGCTTTTAGCTCTGCTTTCGCCTGTGCCTTGGTGCGCTTCTGCTCAGCCCGATACTGGGCTTTCGCCGCTTTCTGTTTGTCTTTTGGCAGTGCCGCGATCTCGGCAAGTGCTGCTTTGCGTGCGGCCTTTTGGTCTTTCGCGGCTGCGACGGCCGCCTGCTTTATTTCTTTGCGTGTAGCCACTTCGGTCCTTTTCCGTTTAGAAGCGCAATGATTTTGTTTAGTGTCTTTTCGCTGACGGCGCCGTCGCTCATGACCTCTAGGGTCCGCAGAGGGAACGCTAGTGCCATCCGCGCATAGTTTGCTGCGATTGGCTTGCCCATCTTGTCCAGGAGGCGCGCGCTCACGGTCACCGTGTCGTGAGCAAGGGTGCCCAGGGCGGAGTGTCCGCGCATTTGGGCGAACAAGCTATTGCGATCCAGGGGTGTGCTGGGATCCCATGAGGCTCTGGGAGGCGCGTAGCCCAGTAGTTCCGCGAACTCGCTTTGCGGCACCGCTCCCACGTCTCCCGACCGGTAGGTGGGCAGGTCCTTGCTGAGGATTGCAATCTCTTCAGCAGACTTCCCTTCAAGGCGGACGCTGACGATTTCTTGGAAGTCGCGCGAGGATGACCCGACCCGGAGTTCGTATTCGCCACCAACGCGGACCCAGTCTCCCGCCCCCCGGTCGAAGATTGAAAAGGCGTGCTTGGCCAGTTCGACGCGGACGCGGCGGGTTTCCCCGGCAGGCACACGAACCTTCGCGTAGCCCGCCAACGCCTGCTCGGTGCGGAAGAGGTTCTCACTGTTCTTCGGGTGGGCGTAGACCTGAACGACCTGGGAGCCATCAACTGCTCCGACGTTCGTAACGTCCACCTCCAAGTGGGTGGGGGCGCCCCCGTCCTCTGTCACTTCCACGTTCCCAAGCTCGAATTCGGTGTAAGACAGTCCGAAACCAAACGGGTACCGAACCGGCAGTCCCGCCTTGTCGAAGTGGCGGTAGCCGACGTAGATACTTTCGCGGTGTTCTGATGAAGCTTGACCCACGGCGAAGTTGGCCGTGGAGGCCACATCTTCAAGTCTGTAGGGGTAGGACTCAGCTAATCTCCCGGAAGGGTTCACTTTGCCCCGCAGAATATTCACGGTTGCTTCCCCACCCGCCTGACCGGAGAGGTACGTGTGGAGGATCGCGTCCACGTGGTCTGCGAACGGCAACTCGACCGGAGCCCCTCCTGCCAGAACCACAACGATCTTCGTGCGAAGGGTCCGCGCCTGCTTAATCAGGGAGCGCGTGAGCGCCAGCTGGTTACGGGCTAGCTTCATGTGGGTGCGGTCAACACCTTCGCTTTCTGCGCCCTCATCAAGACCCAGGAACAAAAGGACAGTGTCTGCCGTTCCCGCCAGGTCCAAAGCCTTTTCAGCCAGTCGTTTCGATGGCTGCCCATTCCGTTTGAAGCCTCTTTGGTATCCGACCACGTCCAGGTCGGATTTTTGAAGAGCCTCAAGTGCGGGCGTGATCTTTGTGGGGCTTACTAGCGAGGATCCCGCACCCTGGTAGCGCGGCACATCCGCGAACGGCCCGATGACGGCTACGCGCTCGCGGGAACGCAGTGGCAGAGCATTGTTCTGGTTGCGTAGCAAAACCAGGGATTCTTCCGCGGCTTCGCGGGCGATCTCATTTTGCTGCTCGAAGTCAAGGGGTGCGCGTGACTTAGGGTGCTTCCTGGTGCGGTCGATGAGTGTCAGGAACTCCTTGGTTCGTTCGTTAAGAACACCAGGGTCCAGTTCGCCTGTGTCAAGAGCTTCAAGGACGCGACGCTCCCCGACGCCACCACTTCCAGGCATCTCAAGGTTCGATCCCGCGTTCAAAGCCGCAGCAGAATCGACGTTTCCGCCCCAGTCGGACACCACGACCCCGTCGAAACCCCAGCGGCCGCGAAGCGTCTCAGAGATTAGGTAGTGGTTCTGGTGAGCGTATTGGCCGTTCACCTGGTTGTAGGAGCTCATCATCATCCACGGCGCACCCTCTTCGACGGCAATGCGGAACCCCTCCAGGTAGATTTCGTTCAGAGCGCGTTCGTCTACGACCTCGTCAACGATGTTCCGGTGGGTTTCTTGGCTGTTCACCGCGAAGTGTTTCGGGCAGGCCCCAACGCCGAGTGACTGCGCTCCGCGAATGAAAGCGGCCGCGAGCTTGCCTGCAAGGAGCGGGTCCTCTGAGAAGTACTCGAAGTTCCGCCCCGCAAGCGGGTTGCGCTTGATGTTGAGGCCCGGCCCCAAGATGACGTCAACGCCCTGCTCGATGGCCTCAGAGGCGATGGCTTCACCGACCTTGTACAGCAACCGGTCATCCCATGAGTTCGCGAGTGTGGCGGCTGTGGGAAAACTGGTTGCCGGAAGCGAGCCCATCAGGCCCAGGTGGTCGCCTTTAGACCCCTGCTTGCGCAGACCGTGTGGTCCGTCCGCGACGAAGATGGCTGGGATGCCCAGCCTGTCGATTTGCTGCGTTTTCCAGAAAGAGGCACCAGATGTCAGTGACGCTTTCTCCTGGGCGGTTAGCCCTTTTAGGGTGGTCTTTACGTTGGGCATCTGTGAGCCTTTCTGTTGCTTGGGTTCTTGGTGACGGACCTGCTTAGTTACCAGAGGTCTTCACGCTCTCAGATGGCGCGCCAAGTTGCTTCGCGGTTGGGAAGGCAATGCGGATGGCGGCCAGGACTATCAGGAACGTGATGGTGAACCCTGCGACCGTGTCGGTTAGGAAATGCGCGCCCATGATGATGCGGCTAAGGGCAACGTAAAGGCCCCAGACAATGCCAACCCAGTAGATGCGGTTTTGGGCTCCCTCCCACTTGCGGGAGAGCAGGACGAACGCCACGAAGACTATTGCCAAGGCAGCGTTGGCTGTGTGACCAGAGGGGAAGGAAGTGAATTCACCCAAGCCAACGCCGTCGGCCACCAGGGTTTCCATGTAGTCCGGAGCCCCGGGGACGTAGACGGCCTGGTAGTGGGCCTGGTCTCCGAACTCGGAAAGCATGCGCATGCGTGGGCGCAGCCACGTGAATTTCACGACGTTGACCAGCACCATTTCTGCGAAAGTCACAAGCAACACCGTCGAGGCGACGCGGACGCCGACCGCCCTGTCCGCGTCTTTTACGTTGACGTAGACGAACCAGACCACAGCGCCGCCGAAGACAGCAGTGATGACGACAAGTAGCAGTGCGGGGCCGTCAATGTATTCCGTCGGCGACCACAGCAGCATGAAGACGCCGAAAGCCAGTGGGATGGCCCCCAAGACTATCTGCAGGACCTTCAGCCAGATTTTCTCCTTGTTGCTGAACATGATCAGCATCAATCCGCCAAGGAGCATGGCGAGTTCTGCGGGGACCTCCCCGTACGCGGCACCGAAGATACCGATTGGGTTGCTCTCGTTGTAGAGGGCTTCCGAGATTTGCAGGTCTGCAAAGAGACCTATTACAAAAAGTCCAGCAAGGATCCCGCCTGTGATCCATGCGTTGCGCGCTGCTATTAACTGTGGATACGCCTTCTTTGGCGCCCGAGTCGCCTCGTTCTCTTTAATCATGACGAAACACTACCCAACGTCCACCATGTGGTGGAAGTGTTTCGCCAACTCTAGTTCCGTGGTTTCGCACACAGGTAAACTTGAGGGATGGGAACCAGCCAGAAGGAAACAGCCGCTTCGAACCCCGCCGCTTCGAACCCCACAGCTCCGAGCGGTCATGGCTCTTACGCATCGAGTTCCCCAACGCGCTCGAAAATCCTTGATGCGGCTGCAAAGGTTTTTGCTCGTAGCGGCTTCGAGGGAACTTCCCTGAGGGGCGTCGCGAAGGTTGCTGGGGTCGACCATTCGACACTGATGCATCACTTCCGTGACAAGGAAACGTTGCTTTGCGAAGTCCTTCGAGCGCGCGACATCGAGTACGTCCCCGAAGAGGCCACAACCGTCCTGACCGCGCGGGCTTTAGTTGACCACTTTGTGAAGATTGCGGAACTGGGTCAGGCAGACCCCGAAGCTTCACAGCTGTTTTCAAACATGTCTGCCGAGGCGGCTGTTGACGGTCACCCGGCCCGCGCTTATCTGCAAGAACGTCACCAGGCTTTGCTCACCGTTCTTGGTGAGGCGGTCCGCGCTCAAAGAGCTGCCGGGAACCTGGAAGAAAATGGTCTCAGTCCAAGGCAAGAGGCTGCGCGCCTGGTTTCCGCCTGGGAGGGACACGAAGTGTTTGCGCGCCTGCACCCGGGTCTAATCGACGTTCCAAAGCTGTGGCAGACCACCCTGCGGGCCGGTCTTGGCCTAACCGGCGGCGAAGAGGGAAGCGTGATCCACCTGGACCCGGCTGCCTTTGCGATTCTTGAGCCGTAGAAAACCGCCCAGACTCCCCGAAAGGTAGGAGCCTGGGCGGTTTCGAAATGTGGAGCCTAAAGTTTCAGGCTCAGCCGATTTGCGTGTTTACGGAATCGCGGTTTCACCCTCTGCAATGCGCTTGCGTGCGGCAGCTTCCTTGAGGACGGTGACCATCAACGCAGCGACCAGCATGCCGGCAATGATCGAAACCAAGTATCCCCAGATGGGGTTCACGGCGAAGATCACGAAGATTCCGCCGTGCGGGGCGCGTGACTGCACGTGGAACGCCATGGACAGGGCGCCTGTTACAGCCCCGCCAGCCATCATCGAAGGAATAACACGGAGCGGGTCTGCTGCTGCAAACGGTATGGCACCTTCCGAGATGAAGGCTGCACCAAGCAGCCAGGCGGCGGTCCCGTTTTCGCGCTCGGCCGGCGTGTAGAGCTTCGGCCTGACGGTTGTGGACAGTGCCAGCGCCAGCGGGGGAACCATGCCCGAGGCCATGACCGCAGCCATGATCTCCCAGGAGCTGGTAGTGGCCGCAGCCAGTCCCGCGGTAGCGAACAGGTATGCAGCCTTGTTGACCGGGCCTCCAAGGTCGAAGCACATCATCAGACCCAGGATTATCCCGAGCACGATCGCCGAGGCTCCCGACATGGAGCTCAGCCCGTTTTGTAGTCCGTCCATCAGGGATGCCAGGGGCCGTCCCAGGAACAGGAGCATCAAGCCACCGACAATCAGCGTGGTAGCAAGCGGGATGATCACAACCGGCATGAGTCCAGCAAGCCACCGTGGCGGCTTCATGCCCGCGAACCACGCTGCGACAATGCCCGCCAGGATGCCTGTTACCAGGCCGCCCAGGAAGCCTGCACCAATCATCACCGACAGGGCGCCGCCGATGAACCCGGGTGCGATGCCCGGACGCCCGGCCAAACCGAACGAAATGTAGCCAGACAGTGCAGCAACCAGGAAGCTCATTCCAAGGGATCCCAGGGTCGCTAGGAGAGCTCCGACGTAAAGCGCCAGCCCTGAATGGGTGGTCAGGACATCCTGCCCATCCAGCACGTACGTTTGTGCGTCAGGAAGGTCCCACAAGCTGAACTTGATGGAGACGTCTTGGGCAACAAACGAAACGTCGTACCCGCCAACCAGGAACGCTAGGGCCGTGAGCAGACCACCGGCAGCGACGAAGGGGATCATGTAAGAAACCCCGGTCATCACCGCCTGTTGGATCCGGCGAGGCCAGCTGACTGCAGTATCGCCGGAGCTGGAAGCAGACGAGTCGCTTGAGCCTGCTGCCACCACCCTCTTAGCGGACGGATCGTCGATTGCGGCAATCGCCTGATCGATCAGTTCTGGACCATCAGAGATAGCCTTCTTGACTCCCACCTCAACCAGAGGCATGCCTGAGAAGCGCTCGCGGCCCGTGATGTTCACATCGGCAGCGATGATGATTGCATCCGCCCGGTCGATGGCATCTTGGGGGAACGGCGTGATCCCACCCGACCCCTGGGGTTCCACGACCAGTTCGATGCCCTTTGCTTCAGCTGCCTGCTCCAGGCTTTCGGCCGCCATGTACGTGTGAGCGATACCTGTCGGGCACGAAGTGATGGCCAGCAGAACAGGGCCCTTCTTCCCCTCCTTGACCTCTACCTCTGCAACCTCCGCGGCAGGTGCCCGGGTCTCTTCCTTCGCTGGCGCTTTCTCAGCAGCTGGCTTTGCGGGAGGACTCACCACCGTCTCGATCAGGTCCGAAACCTCTTGAGGGCTTTCAGCGCTTCTGAGAGCGGCAACGAAGTCTGGTTTCACCAGCGCGCGGGAAAGCTTGGCCAGAAGCTTCATGTGGCTGCTCCCGGATGCCTCATCGGCAGCGATGCCGATAACCAGGTCTGCAGGACCGTCTGGAGCCCCGAAGTCGACCGGGGTGTCAAGGCGCATCAGGCCAAGGGAGGCTTCGTTCGCGGCGCCCGACCGGCAGTGCGGGATCGCGATTCCGCCCGGGAACCCCGTCGGCATTTGCGCTTCGCGTGCGTTGAAAGCCGCGTCAAGGCCGGCCTCATCAGCGCGTCCCGTCGCGGCGATGAGTTTCGCCATTTCTTTGATTACTGCGTACTTATCTCAGTCGACGGTCACGTTGAGTTTGACCATCTCCGGAGTGATCAGTTGGTCGGTCATCGGGCTGCCTTCGGATCGGAAATCGGAATACTGGGCGTGGGGTTAGGAATAGGTTCTTTGGAGCGGGAAATGGGTTCTTTAGAGTGAGCCGACGCGCTGTCAGACCTCGACTACCAGCTCCGGAAAGACCGCCACCTGTTCGGGGGCAGGGATTGTTGTTCCAGGCATGGATGCTGCGGCTGCGCCATAGGCGACCGCAAGTGCTAGGCGCTCGGGTGGGGAAGCCTGCTGGTGCTTTCCGATCAGGTAGCCCGCGACCGAGGAATCTCCGGCCCCAACAGTTGAGACGACGGGGACGTCTGGCGAAGGGGAATACCACGTGCCCTCATCGCATGCCAGCAGAGCCCCTGCCGGTCCCAGGGAAACCAGGACTTCGTTCACACCCTTGTCTCGGAGGGCGTGCGCAGCTTCTGCGACGGACTTAAGGTCGCCTGCAGCGGCTTCGTCCTCCAGGGCGTCGCCATCAAAGCCCATGATCTGACCGAGTTCGTGTGCATTTGGCTTCAGGAAATCTGGTGCCGAAGCGGGGCCAGCCGCCAGCAGGGAAATAAGCGTTTCATCCGCGGTATCCACGCCGATCCAGGCGCCTTTTTCACGGAGCTTCGGGATCAGAGTCTCATACAGATCATGAGGCATACCCGGCGCCAGCGCGCCACACATCATCACCTGGTCCCCGTCGCCAGTGGCATCAAGAAATCCGGTGGTGAGGGCTTCCAGTTCTTCGTCACTGATCTCCGCCCCGGGTTCGTTCACCTTCGTGGTGACGGCGGGGGTGGAGATGATCGCCAGGTTCACCCGCACGGGTGCACTCCGGTCCGTAGCCAGGTACGGCAAGCCTTCACGGTCCAGCAGGGCTAGCAACCTGTCATCTGGCGCTGCCGGGAACACGGCAAGGGTCGGCACTTCTGCGCGCGCCACGCCAAGACCCACGTTGATACCTTTGCCGCCGGGGTCAACCATTTCTTCTTTGGTTCGGTGGACACTACCGGGGACCAGTTCGCTGCCGATAGTTACTGTTCTGTCGAGAGACGGGTTAGGAGTGAACGTTAGAATCATCGGTGACCTCAATGTTGGGGTGTGGGAACCGGCTCCGATGCTGGGCCCCACACGGGTTCCGTTATGTGGTTGTCATGCAAAGAATGCAACGAATCGCATGTTACATGCGGAGCGCGTCAAACCTTTGACTTACGACATAAAGAGTCTCCACAAAGAGTCCCCATAACCAGCGCGCGTATTGGGACGGTGATGACTATCCCGAGTCTGGACCTGACAAAAACGGTTGACTGGCCGAGCGGAACCCCGCAAAGTTGCGACGTGGGGCAGGTGGTGCCCTACAAGTTCGTGGTTGACAACAACGGACAGAAGCCGTTCCAGAAGATCGACGTGGTGGAGCCGAAGGTTTCTGGGGTCAGCTGCGCCTCTACAGAGCTGGATTTCGGCGACCAGATGGAGTGCACCGCGAACTACGTTGTGAACGGCATAGCTGGCCAGGCCGAGGGCACTTTGAGTGTCACGATCTCAGACCTACCAGAGCGAGTTTGCAGTGACGTCGACCTCGGGCACGCTGCACAACGCTGACTCCGGCAACGTTGGGACGTTCACCGTTTCTGACGCGTGGGGCAACCTGCAGTTTGTTGTTGATCCTGGTCAGCGTCGCATCATTACCAAGTCAGGCGAACTCATGAAGCGTGGGGGCGAAGGCACGAGCGCCGGCGACGAGATCACCATTCCCGAGGGCGTGGCCTCGCCTGTCACCGTTTTCCCGCTTTCCCAGGGCAGCGGGAAGGCCGTGGTGGTCACAAGCAGTGCCACAGTCACTGACCCGGGGCAACTAACCTATCGGGTCATCGACATGGCTTTGAACGAGGGTGAGGGTGGGCTCTCAGGGGATGAAAGCACCAACTTGGGAGCCGTAGCGGTTGGTCCTGCGGTTACGTCTGTACCGAATTCGAGCGGCAACGGGTACTGGGTCATCAGCCCGGAACGAGGCACCGTCAACGTTGTGGCCTGCCTGCTCAAAGGCACAACCCCGGGAAAGACGGTCACAGGCAAGACCGGTACCTCGTCATATCCTGGTTTGGCCTCGGGGACAGTCGGCTACGAAGACATCAGGTGCAGCCGGACGGTGGTTGGTAGTGGTTGGCGCCGCGCTGGATAACATGGTCCTGGGGTTGGGACCGCAAGAGACAGGACTTCCCATTTTGACACGTGAGAGGCGCCAGCCATGACGCAGAATCCGCAGCCGGGACAAGGTGAGGTCACCCCGCCGGTTTTTGGTGACACCGAATGGTTACAGTTGCGTCAGATTGCTGCAGCTAACCCGCCACCTGCGCCACCCGAGAGACCCTCGCGCGTTCCCTGGATCGTGGCCGCAGTGATAGTCGTGGTTGCGCTGGTGGGTGGGGGCGCCTTCTGGGTTCTGTCAAGCCGAGCAAGCGCAGCTAGGTCCGCAGAGATGGAAAGCGCCTTGAGTGACTTGCGCGCTTCGATTTCCGTTGCGGAAGACTCACTGTCGCGCGCGAAAGAAGCGGCTGATTCACTCACGACAGAAGCGGAGGCCGCGGGTGACGTCGAGTCACAGCAGCTCGCTGCGGAAGCCGACGCCGCGATCGTCCAATTCGCAACCGCTTTGGACGGTGCTCGGGAAGCTTTAGCAACAGCAGAAACGCAGAAGCGTCCATCTAGGCAAGACGTCCAGATCGTTCAAGAAACCCAGGTCGAGCTCACCGACCTAACAGTCCAGCTTGACGAAACCACTCACTCTGTAGAAGTAGTGGTCGGTGAACTCCACCTACTGAAGAAAGCTGGAAACGAGGTTGACGAAAGCGGTGCTCCGTCAGCGACCAAGCCTGCAACGTGCGTTGCACCCGTAGCGGGTGCGTACCCATGCGCTGGGGGCCCCATTCCTGGGGATGCAAAACCACTGACCGTGCGATATGACGACGTGAGAGGGAAAGACGCGGCGAAGCTGGTGACCCCCTCTGAGAACATTGTTTGCTCAATGGTCACCGATGAGACAGTTTGTATGGTCCTGAGCTGGGACCCAAGCATCTCACCCACCTACAGCGAACTGTTTGACGGCCAGGCTGCCGTCTCCCTCAAGCGGGGTCAGAAAACTGTCTTGGGGAACCAGATGGAGGCGCCCGTTGGGTCGTACGCCCAGGGTCGGGATGAAGTCCCGTACGGCACGGTCTGGTACTTCGGTGACTTCGTGTTTGCATCGGAGGAGAACGGGTTGACGTTCTGGGATTCGCAGTCCGGTTACGGTGCTCTTATCAACAGAGATGGGTACTACCCCTTCGGTCCCCACTAGGTGACTTCCAGTGCCGTCTCATTGGAACTCTGGGCCCTTCTTCCTAAGTTGCGGTTCTGCCCGGTAACGGGGTGGTCTCGGCGGTCGCTGCAGGAGCTTGGGAGCCCTGAAGAAAACCGGGTTCACCGATAGCCTTGTAAGTGAGACGGGCGCCATGGCAGCGCTGTCTCAGACGGCAACGTGTTATTTGTTGACACAGTTGAATGGGGCGCAAGTGGCAACGGCAGGGAAGGTTAAGCGGACGTGGGGCGTGCGCTCCATCCTGCTCGTCGTCACCTCACTGGTGGTAGGCATCGCAATCGGGCTGGCCGGGTACACGTTCGCTTACGCAAAAGGCTTCAGCTACCTCTCTAATGACCCCGCATCCTGCGCTAACTGCCACGTCATGGACCCCTACTACGACTCGTGGCTTGCCGGTCCCCACCAGCCGTTCGCAACCTGCGGTGACTGCCACACCCCTCACGACAACATCGTCCACAAGTACTACGTGAAGGCTGAAAACGGCTGGCAGCACGGACTCAAGTTCACAACCGGAAACTACCCGGAAAACATTGAAGCCCGCCAGGTCACTCAAGACATCACGAACGAAGCGTGCCTGTACTGCCACGCTGACCTCACCAACGACATTCGCCACCCAGGCAGCGCGGAGCCAGGAGAGATCCTTGACTGCACCCGTTGCCATTCAAACGTCGGACACGATTAGGAGTAACCGGTGACTGACAACGACACGAAACCCGCGGCAACGAAGACGGTGCAGATCCGGCCCCTCTGGATTGTCTTGATCATGCTGGCAGCTATCGCAGTGACCTTTACCATCACTGCTCTGCTCATGAGCGTTTTCAAGCACCAGAGTGAAAGCGCCGCTCCGGTCGCGACGGTGACTGCCCTGGACGAAACGACGTACGACCCGGCGGTGTGGGGTGAGAACTTCCCCAGCCAGTACGAAGGGTGGCTCGCAACGGAGCAGTTCACCCCGACCAACCACTCCACGGAGCTGGATGAGCTGGACCGTGAAGGCGACCCACGTGACGAGGTCACGGGCGACAAGACCGTGGAAGACCCACGACTCAAGGTCCTGTGGTCCGGGTATCCGTTCGCGACCGAATACCGCCACGCTCGCGGTCACGCCTACATGACTTTGGACCAGACGTACTCTTTGCGTGCTGTCGAATACGACCAGCCAGGAACGTGCGTGAACTGCCACGCCTCCATGCC
>CAYFRQ010000014.1:0-17606 GCA_964345615.1 uncultured Actinomyces sp.
CAACCGCCGGTTTTGGAGACCGGTGCGCTACCAATTGCGCCACTGCCCTACACGCGTTCTAGCAGGTTCCTGCCACTACGCCTTGCCGATTGTAAACGCCAGGACACTCGACTGTCCACCAGGGTGCCCTGTCCCCCACGCCGAAGTAGGGGCACCAGGCGACAGGGGAAGACGAAATCTGGCACTCTTAACCTTGTGAACAAACCGTTGAAACACCGCGCATCCGCCCACCTTAGTGCCATCTCCCCCTCCGCCACGCTCGCCATAGATTCTAAGAGTAAGGCTCTGAAAGCCAGCGGCGAACCTGTAATCAACTTCGCACCGGGTGAGCCGGATTTCCCCACCCCGAAAGCCATAGTTGAGGCTGCCTTGGTCGCGACTGCTGATCCTGCTAGCCACAGGTACACGCCCGCCGCGGGTCTGCCGGCGCTACGCCAGGCGATCGCCGATCAGGTCGGTGACTTCGGAAGCGCGCCCCTAAACCCTGCGGACATCGTCGTCACTAACGGGGGAAAACAGGCGGTGTACATGGCCTGTCAGGTAGTGATTAACCAGGGCGAGGAAGTTTTGTTGCCCGCCCCCTACTGGACCTCTTACCCAGAGATGATCAAGCTAGCGGGTGGGACCCCCGTCCCGGTGGTTGCGGGCATTGACACGGACTACAAGGTGACCGTCGACCAGCTCGAAGCCGCACGCACGGACAAGACGGTGGCGATGATCCTCTGCTCCCCCTCGAACCCAACGGGCGCCGTCTACTCTCCCAAGGAACTGAAGGAGATCGGAAAGTGGGCGGTAGAAAAGGGAGTCTGGATTATCTCGGATGAGATCTACGACAAGCTCACGTACGACGGTGTCGTCTGCGAGCCCATTTGGCGCGCGTACCCGGAAGTTGCGAACCAGACCGTGGTCGCAAACGGGGTGGCGAAGTCCTACTCGATGACGGGATGGCGCATCGGTTGGTTGTTCGGCCCTGCGGACATGGTTAAAGCGGCCCTGGCCCTACAATCCCACCTCACGTCTAACGTAAACAACATCGCTCAGATGGCTGCCGTGGAAGCCCTCACCGGCGACCAAAGCCCCGTCGAGGACATGCGTCAAGCTTTTGACCGTCGCCGCAAACTGGTCTTGGAAATGCTGAGCGGCATCGAAGGGTTAGAAACCCCGGTTCCGAAGGGAGCATTCTACGTCTACCCCTCAGTTGAAGGCTTAATGGGCAAAACCATCGCCGGACACAAGATCACCTCCTCAGCCGACTTGGCTGAAGTGATCTTGGATGAGGCCAAGGTTGGTTTAGTTCCCGGTGAAGCTTTCGGAACCCCGGGGTATATTCGCCTGGCCTACGCCCTGTCTGACGAAGACATCGTGGAAGGCATCGAGCGACTACAGGAGCTACTGGGTCAAGCGGAATAGCAGTAGAGCCCTGTGGGACAATGAGCCCATGGAACTGAACAGCTCACTTACAAACCTGGAGGACCCTAAGGGTTCTGTCCTTATCGCTCACGGATTCGGTGAACACCACCGCAGGTACGCCTCCCTGAAACGCGCACTAAACGTCGCCGGCTACGACGTCTGGTTCTTTGACTTCACCGGACATGGGGGCTCATCCGGCAAGCGTGCAACCGTGGATGTCGGGGCGCTGATAGGTGAGCACCTGGTAGCCCGTAAGAGCCTTGAAGACGTAGCTCGCACGGAGAACACGTTCCTTTTCGGCCACTCGATGGGGGGCCTCATTACCCTGGCTTCAACCCTTTTGTCTCCAGGTCACATTGACGCTGTTGCCGTCACTGGCCCTGCGCTTCGACCCCTGCCAAACGTCCCGGTCGCCGTAGCAAAGCTGGCGGCGCCTGTGGCTAGGCTTCTTCCCTGGCTGAAATCTGTCGAGCTGGACGACTCCCTGCTTAGCCAGGACCCGGAAGTTGCTGAAGCATATAGAGCGGACCCAATGGTGTACCAGGGGAAGGTGCCCCTTCTGACGGGCACGACCATGGTCCTTCAGGGAGACCAAGTAATCCAGAACGCCCCGCTACTGGCCAGACCTGTGTTCATAATGCACGGCGAAGAAGATGGTCTAGCAGACCCCGCTGGGTCCATTGAGTTCACCGAGAGGGCGGGGGATAACGTCGTGCTGGAGCTGGTCCCCGGCGGTTACCACGAGCTGCTCAACGAACCGGACCACAAACTGTACGAGTCCGGCATCATTCGCTGGTTCGATAAGTGGCTGAAGTAGTAAAAAGGCGCGACCTCGCAGGGCTCCCAAAGGCCCACCTGCATCTTCATTTCACCGGTTCCATGCGCCCCACCACAATGCTGGAACTGGCCCACGACCAGGGCGTGAGGTTGCCGCCACACCTGCTGGAACAAGACCCCCTCACTGTCCCACCCGACGCGCGGGGCTGGTTCCGCTTCCAGCGCTCCTATGATTCGGCTCGGAGCCTGGTCCGGTCCGAACAGGCCATGCGCAGAATCGTGCGGGAGGCTGCCGAGGACGAGTTGGCCGAGGGATCGGTGAGACTCGAAATCCAAGTCGACCCCACCTCGTACGCGCCGTGGGTTGGCGGGCTAACGCCGGCGCTTGAGATCGTGTTGGATGAAGCCCAGCTTGCCAGCCGCGACACGGGCGTTGATGTCGGCGTAGTGGTCGCGGCTTCTCGCCTGCGGCACCCTCTGGACGCGCGGACCCTTGCCAGGCTCGCCTCACAGTACGTGGGTGACGGTGCCGGAGAAGTCGTCGGGTTTGGGCTTTCGAATGACGAACGGATGGGCACAACATCTGAGTTCGCAAACGCTTTCCAAATTGCCAAGCGGGCTGGGCTAGCGTCCCTTCCTCATGGAGGTGAGCTGCTGGGCCCGGGCTCCGTCCGCGAAGTAGTCGGGCACCTGGGCCCGGCACGCCTAGGGCACGGTGTCCGCGCTACCGAGGACCCAGAACTACTCAAACGCCTCGTTGACGACGAAATTGCATTCGAGATTTGTCCCACCTCGAACGTTTCCCTGGGCGTCTTTGCGAGTCCGAAAGAGGTTCCCCTTCGCAAGCTGACGGACGCGGGCGCGCGGGTCGCGTTGGGCGCGGATGACCCTTTGCTTTTCCGCTCCAGGCTTGTGGACCAGTACAAGCTAGCGCGGGACGTGCACGGTTTCGCCGACGTAGAGCTCGCAGCCCTCGCGAAGCAAAGCGTCGATGCCTCGCTCGCCTCGCCAACCCAGAAAGCAAGGTGGAAGAAGCAGGTTGACCAGTGGCTAACCGGGTAGACCGCGGGTCGATGTCCAGCACCGCAGAAAAGCTGTTCGGGCAAGAACGAGCCGTGTTCGCGCCCAGCCGCGAAACCCTTTGGGCGCTAGAAGACTGGGGAACGGCCTGGGTTCGGTCGGCAATCATCGGGCTTCGCAGATCGATTGGGCGAACCCCCAAGAAACTCTGCCCGGGCAGCAAGCGGCCCGACAGGCAGGTAGCTGTGCTGCTACCGGGTATTTGGGAAAACTGGGAGGTTCTTTCTTCCTGGGGTCGCGCACTGCGCGCTGTGGGGTTCGAGGTAAGGGTGGTGCCCGCACTCGACCTGCAACTGGGTTCTATCCAAAGCCTCAGCCAAGTCCTCACCGGTTTCCTTGTAGAAAGCGGGTTGGAAGACGTTGTAGTTGTTGCGCACTCGAAAGGGGGACTTGTAGCCAAAGCCGCAATGAGCGGCGAAGAAGGATGGCGCATCCGCCGACTAATTTCCTGCGGGACCCCCTTTGAGGGGGCCCCTCTTGCAGCGCTGTCTCCCAGGCTGCTCAGGATGCGATCCCTTGTGCCGGAAAACCCTGAAATCGAGAAGCTGAACGAAGACACCAGACCCAACCAGCGGATCGTCGCAATCGAAGCAACGTGGGATCAGAATGTTCCCAGACTCACGAGCCTGCCAGGTGGAAACGTTGTGAGAGTGAACGTCAGGGGCCACCACAGCCTGCTCCATGCACCGGAAGCTGTAGCACTCGTGGTCCGCTACGCACTCTCTGCTTAGGGCTATCAGCTGGCACCTAAAGAAACCAGGGGCGCCAGGAGGACAATGATAAGTCCCGCCAGCACGAATGCGGAAACATCCAACCACTTGGATCTGCTGGCATACCAGGGGCGACCCGGCCATCCGGCACGCAGGATCCCCAGCGTCGCCACACCTATCCCGAGTCCCAGCACAGCGCGGAACGGATGGTCAGTGAGAGCCATCAGGGTAGATAGCAGGATGACCAATCCGCTGAAGACCGCGGTGGAGAGGCCAAAAAGAAAAGCTGCGCGATCCGACACGCCTTGAGCTTTTCGTTCCGCCCGGCCACGACTCATCTTCATGGCCCTATTCTGCCGAAGAAACACGTTTGGCTTTGTCTCCAACCGCCAGGGCGGTTTCACGTCCCCAGTGGAGGGTAGCCGGGTGGACTGAAAGTGCTGCCGCCAAAGCTGGGAGAGCGAACTCTGCCAGCACCAGCGGCCAGGCAGCAGGCATTGGGCCGAGGCGGGCCATTAGGTCACTCCCGAGCGCACCCCTCGACAGTGCGAACCAAACACCGATCAGCACTAACAATGTTCCTGTCGCGATCCCGAGCCTGACCAACACCGTTTTCAACGGGGCCTCGCGAAGTCTCCAGCCGGTGAAGGCTCCGACCGCGATCCCCGCGACAACGACGAAGAGCACGACTACGTTCCCCGGGGTGGTGGTCGGCACCAAGGCCGAGGCCGGGAAAGATGGAAGTTCACCCGATGCAAGACTGGTCGGAGATGAGGCCAGACCTCCGGAAAGGGAGAAGCCTGGGCCGGCCAGCCACGCGAGTCCCCACGCTGCGAACGTCGGTACGAATGAGAACTCGATGAGGCCCAGAAGCACTCTTGAGCCCGCTTCTGCACCTATCGCGGCCGCTACGCCATTCGCTGCGGACCAGGAAGCAATTGCGGATGCGAGCAGAGCCACTAAGCCGACACCGAAACTCACCGCGAACCACAAAAGGCCAATCCGTAGTCCCTGCCAAACCTGTCGCAGACGAAGGAACGATTGCGGCCACTTTTCGGTGTGCGAGGCTGCGGCCCAGCCGGAAGCTAGCAATGGCACCAGGGTAGCCCCCAGCAGGATGCCACCTGTCCCCACTTGCGCGGGAGAGAAGACCAAGGCGAGCTCTGCGGTCACCAAGAAGGCGGGGACCGCAAACCACTGGGCGCTTGCGGTGCCCCCTTTCCCCCGCCGTAACAGCAAACGGAGCAGTAGCACCTGGATTGCCGTCCAAAGCAGAGGGATCAGGGTAATCGGCAATCCCCCAATCACCACGGGAGCCCCAAGGGAAAGTGCCCAAAAGCTTGTTCCTATGCCTGCCGCCTGCGCTAGATCCACCTGTTCCAGCCAGGGGTTACCCCCTTGGGATAGAAGCCCGTAGACCCCCAGCAGCGTAGGAATAGCCCAGCTAAGAAGCGCCGCTTCGATTCCGCTTAGCGCAGCTCGCGCCCAGCCCGAAGGCATGCGGATGACGATAGTGCGCGCCTTGCCCACCGGCCCCCGAAGACGGTACTGCTCTTCGGGGCTGGTGTCACGCTCACTCAAGAGGCTTGCCGAACTCCGCTAAGCTTCGATGCGCTTCACGCGCAAGTTCCGCAGTCTGCGTCGGCGTCTTGCCGACGGCAACCCCCACCTCTTCGAGCGCAACCTTCTTGGCCTCGGCAGTGCCTGCTGACCCGGTAACGATAGCGCCTGCGTGTCCCATGGTCTTGCCGACAGGTGCGGTAAAACCGGCAACATAGCCGATGACCGGTTTGGTCACGTGCCCAGCAATGTACTTCGCGGCGCGTTCTTCGGCGTCCCCACCGATCTCGCCAATCATGACGATGAGTTCTGTGTTGGGGTCCTCTTCAAACGCTTTCAGAGCATCGATGTGGGTTGTCCCAACGACCGGGTCTCCACCGATCCCGATGCATGTTGAGAACCCTATGTCACTCAGCTCAAACATCATCTGGTATGTAAGGGTGCCAGACTTTGACACAAGCCCGATTGGCCCCGGGCCGGTTATGTCCGCCGGAGTGATGCCAACATTCGACTGGCCGGGACTGATGATCCCGGGACAGTTCGGTCCAATAACGCGCACACCTTTTTCAAGGGAGTGCTGGACGAATGTTACGGAGTCTTGAACGGGGATGCCCTCGGTGATGACAACGACCAGGTCCATGCCGGCATCGATGGCCTCCATGACCGCGGACTTCGCGAAAGCGGGCGGGACGAAAACGACGGAGACGGTAGCTCCCGTCTTAGCCTTGGCTTCAGCCACGGTGCCGTAGACAGGAATGTCTACGGGCCCGGCAACCATCAGGCCTTCTTCTGCGCGAGGACCGTAGGGTTCAACGTCGAAGGTGACGGTCGTGTCGGCCTTGCGGGGGTTCACCCCTGCCACGACTTTCGTGCCCGCAGAAAGCATGCGGGAGGTGTGCTTCATGCCTTCAAAGCCCGTCATCCCCTGGACGATTACCCTGTCTGAATCTTTAAGAAAGATAGCCACTTGTTGCCCCTTACTTCGTGGCGGCCAGCTGCGCAGCAACCGCGGCGGCCTGGTCCATGGTGTCGATCAGTGTAACTAGAGGATTATCTGCGTCCTCCAGGATCTGGCGCCCTTCGGCGACCCGGTTGCCATCGAGCCGTACAACGATCGGTTTAGCGTTCTTATCACCGAGTATGCCGAGAGCCTCAAGGATTCCTTCAGCAACCGCATCGCACGCGGTGATTCCTCCGAAGACGTTCACTAGGCAAGAGCGCACCTGATCATCTCCAAGCACAATCTCTAACCCTGACGCCATGATCTCCGCAGAGGCTCCGCCCCCAATATCCAGGAAGTTAGCTGGTGCGACACCGTAGGGTTTCCCTGCCTGTGCGACCACGTCCAGCGTGGACATGACAAGGCCGGCACCGTTGCCGATGATCCCCACCTGGCCGTCCAGGCGAACGTAGTTGAGGTTCGCTTCAGCGGCAGCAAGTTCCCGGGGGTCTTCTGCAGCCACGTCCGCAAGATCCTCTCGACCCTTGTGGCGGAAGAAAGCGTTGTCGTCAAGGGTGACCTTGCCGTCCAGGGCCAGCATGATGCCCTCTTCTGTCTTCACCAGCGGGTTCACTTCGACCAGTGTTGCGTCCTCGAGTTCGTAGAGTCGGTAGAGGGACTCAAGCACAGGTACTAGTTTCTCTGCGTCTTCAGTCCCGAACCCTGCTTCACCCAGGATCGCGCGGGCTACGTGGTCGTTGATCCCTATTGTCGGGTCCAGTTCGACGCGGGCCAGAGCCTCTGGCCTTTCTTTTGCCAGGGTTTCGATGTCCATCCCGCCCTCTTTTGAGCAGAGTGCGATGTCACAGCGGGCTGCGCGGTCAAGGAGGATCGAGAAATAGTATTCCTCAGCTATTTCTGCTCCCTGGACGACCAGGACTGAGCGGACGGTGTGTCCTTTTATGTCCATGCCCAGGATGTCGCGAGCGTAGCTCTCAGCTTCTTCGGGGCTGCTTGCTAGTTTGACTCCACCGGCTTTCCCGCGCCCACCTACTTTGACTTGTGCTTTGATCACGACCGGGAACTCCCCGATCTCTTCAGCGGCAACGCGTGCCTGCTTGGGTGTCGTTGCGACGATCCCTTGCAAAACTGGGACGCCTGCAGCATGAAAAAGGTCTTTAGCCTGGTATTCGTATAGGTCCACTCCGTTGTTCCCTTCTGACCGGCCGTCCCCTTGATTATGCCGCTCTTTACTAACTTCGGCGCGCTAATCCTCGGCCGAGTGGAAGGTCCTGCCCGCGATTAGAAACCTAGAGTTTCTGAATCGGGGCCATCCGTAGCAGCAGGCGCTTGGTCCCAGCAGGAAACTCGATGACTCCCACTTTCTGCCGCCCAGAGTTTTCCGTGCTAATCACAACGCCCTCACCGTACGTGGCGTGAGCTACCCGGTCCCCGACCCTTAGGTCCAGAAGAGGCGTGGAGTCGCTTCCTGCCCCGGCAAGCTTCCGAGGACGCCCGGGGGCTCGCTCCCGGCGCACGCCCGGGCGGATCAGGGGCTTCTGGGACTTCGCCCGCCCCCTGCCAAAGGCCGGCGCAGCGGCGTCCTCCCCGTAACCGCCCCAATCTGAGTCCCCGAACAGGGACGCCGCTTCGGACCTGCTCCCCCACAGCTGGGCCTTGGTTCCCACAGAGCGAACCTCTGTGACCTTTTCGGGAAGGTCATCGAGGAACCTGGAACTTGGCATTTCTTCGGGAGCTCCCCATGCAGAACGGGTCGCAGCACGGGTCAGGTACAGCTGCTTGCGCGCCCTAGTGATGGCAACGTAAGCCAATCGACGTTCTTCCGCCAGCTCATTTTCGGAGTCCATGGAACGTTTGTGAGGGAAGGTTCCATCCTCCATGCCGGTGACGAACACGTACGGGAACTCGAGCCCCTTCGCTGTATGCACCGTCATCATTGTCACTTCGCTGCCGGAGCCGTCCTGATCGGGCAACTGGTCTGCATCGGCAATAAGGGAAACCTTCTCCATGAAGGCCATGAGCGGCGTGCGCTCTGGAGCTTCCGGATCCTCGTTCGGGTCCCCGGCCGCTGTCCACTCCCCGAAATAGTCCTCGGCACTGGACACCAGTTCCGCAAGGTTATCTAGGCGTGATGCATCCTGCGGATCAACAGACGCCTTCAACTGATCGATGTAGCCGGAGCCGTCCAGCAGATCTTCGAGCACCTTTCCAGGACTTTCGCCCGCCTGGTCTTTCATCCTGGCCTGTTGCAGTAGGTTCCAGAGCTTCTCAGCTTCTGCGCGGGGCCTCGCGGCCAGTCCGTCAATTTCCCTTGCCGAGTCGGTTGCAGTGTCCGCGAGCGCCTCACCAAAAGAGATCCCGTAGCGTTCTGCGTGCGCCGCAATCGCGGCCTGGGCCTTATCCCCGATGCCGCGCCGGGGCGTGTTTATGATCCGCCGCAACGCTACAACGTCATCTGGGTTTATCGCGGCCTGAACGTAGGCCAAAGCGTCCTTCACTTCTGCCCGTTCGTAGAAGCGGGTTCCACCAACGATGCGGTAGGGGATCCCCGCACGACGCAACCGGTCTTCCAATGCGCGCGACTGGGCGTTGGTCCGGTAGAAAATCGCGATTTCGCCCCAGCCCACGCCGGACTCCGAAAGCCGGTATAGCTCGGCGACGACGATTCGAGCTTCGTCGTGTTCGGTGTCCCCAACTTCTAGGACGACTTTGGAGCCCTCTCCCTCGGCCGTCCAGAGGTTTTTTGGCTTGCGTCCCTTGTTTTTCGAGATGACGGCGTTCGCAGCTTCCAAGATTGACCCCGTGGAGCGATAGTTCTGTTCCAGGAAGACGGTCCGCGCGTTCTCATAGTCTTTTTCGAACTCTTCGATGTTGCGGATGGACGCACCGCGGAAAGCGTAAATGGACTGGTCCGAATCACCGACGACAGTTAGTTCGCCGGGCTCTACGCCGTCGTTCCCGTCACCTACCAGCTCGCGCACCAGAGCGTATTGGGCATGGTTCGTGTCTTGGTATTCGTCCACAAGGATGTGCCTAAACCTGCGGTGGAGGTTTTCCGCGATGGCGGGATGCTCCCGAAGCAGCTGCACTGTCCTCATGATCAGGTCGTCAAAGTCCAACGCGTTCGCGGCACGCAGCCTTTTTTGGTACTCCAGATAGGCCTTTGCAACCAGCTGTGAGTGAGGGTCCGCAGGAGCAACTTTTGCGTATTCTTGGGCGCTGACGAGTTCATTCTTGAGGTCTGAAACCTGTCCTAGGACCCGCCGCGGCAGGCGGTTTTTCGTGTCCGCCCCCAGGTCCTTGAGCACCATGGTCATCAGACGCAGCGAGTCGGCCTGATCGTAAATGCTGAAGGTGGATTTGAGCCCGGCGGCGTCGTGGTACCTACGCAGGATGCGCACGCACGCCGAGTGGAAAGTTGAGACCCAAATCCCGCGGCCACCGGGCACCAGCTTCTGCACACGCTCGCGCATCTCGCCAGCGGCTTTGTTGGTGAAGGTGATCGCTAAGATGCTTCCCGGCGTGGCGCGTCCCGTCGACAAGAGGTGGGCGATCCGGTGGGTCAGCACGCGCGTTTTTCCTGACCCTGCGCCTGCCATGACCAATAGGGGACTGCCCTGGTGTGTCACTGCCTGCTGTTGCGCTGGGTTTAGCCCCTCTGTGCTGACAGCTCCAGTAGAAGGTTCACCTTTCGTCTGGGCAGGCCTGCCGGGGCCGGCGTAGTAGTTCACTTAGAACCTCCCTGGTGTTTCTTTTTGTGCGGGTCAGTGGAGCCGCTGGGGTCGATCAGCGAGAACGCTGGGCGAGCGTGTAGAGCGGCAAGACCAAATGAGGGTAAGAGCGCAACGTCCGGGATCGTTAGGTAGACGGGCGCGCGTTCGACTCCAAAATGGCGAGTCGGCTCCGGTGGCATAGGGGCGTCCGCCAGCGACAGTACCTGGCACCCCTGACCGCCAGCCCAAAGGGCCGCCTCGGCGATCATGTGCCCCACCGAACAGAGATCTGCGTTTGGGCAACGCAGAAAACTCAGTGTCCACCCCACGACCTTTTCGTCTTCATAGATGGGCATCCAGGATGAGACACCGTGCAGATCGCCGGATTCAGTCACTGCCAGAAGCAGTTGCGCTTCGGGATCGTCGAGTAGCTCAGGCAAGGCTTGGAAGAGCCCGTCCTCCGGGCGTGGCGTCTCCCGGTCGCACTGTTTAGAGATCTCTTTGATCTTCCTGCGACAACTCTTAGGGCACTGGGCCCAGGTGGCCCATTCTGGCTGAATGCTTTCTTGCGCAGTCCCGCTGATCCCTGTAATGCCGGGTCGAAACTCCTTGACTTCGGACTCGAGTTCGCCAAGCAGCACTAGAGTTTCTTCTCCGATTTGCAGCTTCGGCCAGTCCCACTTGTCTGTCACTTCGGTGACGGCTCTGTGAACCGAGTAGAAGGCTGGGATTAGGTCTTGTTGCGCGCAGAAGTCGGTGAATTCTTTCAGTGTGGGCATCAGATCTTCCTGGCGCGCCGCGGGGTCCGAAACCGTGAGGGCAACCCCTGCGGACACCCTGTACGCAACCCCGGATTCGTGCTCAGCCGACCCCCAGTACAGGTTGCCAGGCCTTGGACCACACCACCCAAAGCTACCTGCATCCGTAGTCCTAACCAGGTGGGTGTACTGGTCCTGGCTGATCGCGCCAGGCAGTGCGCGCCTGGAAAATGACCAGAGCAACCCGCCGATCGCGACCAGCCACGGGAAGATCGGGGTCCACTCCAGGATGATCATCATCGCGCGGTTTTCTAGAACAGCCTGCGGGGAGACGATCGAAAGCATTGATGAGGGCAGAAGACGAATCAGGAAATCAACGGCCGTGATCAGTGCTGCCTGCACCCAAGAAAGCGTGCCCCGGAAAATGATGCCCAAGACAACTGCGATGGTGATGGCGACGCCCACGGCGGTCAGGAAGAGTCTCCAAAAATCCCTGTAGGTCCCAGGGGCAGCGTGGACGGTGAAAAGCTGCCTCGATCCTGCCACCAGCAGAATCAGCACCAGTGGCACGATGATCGGAACCATGAAGCGAGCGGTGGGCGCACCTGACTGTGTGAAGCCCAACAGAGTGGCAGCTTCTGACCAACTTCTTACCAGGGCCCTTAGCCGGATCAGGTGGAAAACAGCGACCAGTGCCGTTGTTGCCTGCAGAGCAACCGTTCCCCACATCGCTGCTCGTCTTCCCGCACTAAGTCCCCACGCCAACACCAGCTGCATCACCAGGGGCATCAGCACTAAGGTCGCTGACCCCCACCCCGAGGATCTGAGCAGGTAGGTGTAGTGAGCGCACTGTCCCTCAAGCCCTTCCAGCTCGCAAAGTGCAGCCACATTCTGCGCTGAAAGCTCATGGGAAACGAAGTCATACCTTAGCGAACTAAGTGCGCCAACCGAGCTGGGCGAACTAAGGGAAGCTAAAACGCCGACAACAACCCCGGCCACGACTAAGGCGATCAGGGCCCTACCTTCACGGCGGCGCCCCCGAAGGGGAGGGTCATCCTTCGGCTTTCCCCACACCGCAGATCCGATTGCCCATCCGGCCAACGCGGCCCCCAAAGCTGCAAGTGCGTTGAGGGTTGCCGCGAACCCGAATAAGGCCAGGAGCAAAGACGCGACGGTTGCCTGGATGCGCCTGCGGGACCGCCCTGGTAGTCGAACCGAAACTGCCATGACCGCACCAACCAGCATTACTCCGCTTCCAGCGATGCTCTGCTGCTCAAGTAATTCACCCCAGGCTGGGAAGACCGCCACCATCGCTCGCGTGAGCCCCAGGGCAGACAGCGTGCCAAGCCAGCAAGACGCAAGGCCGACCCCCAGGTAGCGCAGGGATCCGACAAGACGTTCCGTCATGATCCCCACACTCAGGAGGGCTGTCACATCTAGCAGAAGCTGGAGTGGGTCCTTCACCCAGAACAGTGAGCTAAACACGGTCCACCACGGGTGGCCGAAGCCCGCAGAAACGTAGGGGGCAATTGCTTGGTGCCCGGATCCGACCGTAAGCCCGAATGACGCGGCGGTGAGTATGGCCAAGCCGGCCGAGGCCGGGCCGGAAAGCACCCACGTCGCTACGCCTTTCAAAACGGCGAAAGCGTCGATGAGCGTCGGGCGCTCAATGCCACTAACTGTTTTGGTGCGTTCCAACTGGTTCCCTGCAAAAAGAATGTTCTGTCGACCGGTGCCTTCCGCACTCTACCGGAGCACTGCGATCACAAGGGTCGCCGGTTTTCCCCGGTGGATAACCTCCATCTGGAGCAATTGCCACTTCCGGACGCATTCAAACTCAAGAGTCGTCGCCTCACCGACTAGAATCGAAAATGCGGCACTAGCCGCGGTCGGCCAGTTTAGAGATCTCAAAGGTGGCAATGAGGGCGCCCGCAAAAAAGAGTTGCGCTTCCCAGGTGGTTATTCGATCACTGGCGCGCCGTAGGTTCGGGCTGTTCGGCGCTTTCCTAGCAGCCGTAGCCAGCTCTGCACTCCTCGCCTTCTCCCTCGCCCGCACGTGGGGAGCGGGCCCAGCGTGGTGGAGTTTTCCGCTAGCTGCCATGGCAGTCTCGGTAGGGCTGGCACAGGTTTGGCTGGTGATCAGACCCTGGGTCAGATCGGAAGCCCCCACGTTGCGTCAGCTGGAAGTACAGGGCGCTTCTGCGAGAACCGTGCGACTCACCGTAGCCGCAGTGACAGGCGGATTCGGCTTTTGCTCCACGGTCCTCGGCCTTGCACTATTGCTGTTTGCTCGCGAATGGCTAGAAAGCGCGGCGGGACTCGACAGCCCGGCGAACAGTACCAGCCCGGCTTTGTTCCTGGCCTGCCTGTACGGCAGCGTCTTGCTACTAATGACCCTTGTAACTGCCCTTGCCGGGACGCTCCGCCAGACGCGTCGAAAAGAGAGAGTCCCGGCACGAATGGTTTGGGGCATCGCCACGATCATCCTGGCTTTGGAAGCCATCACCGTGGGGTCCCAGCGCTGGTTCAGTCTGTCGGCCGAAACCTTCACCCTTGGTGTCGTGCTGCTGGTCCTTGGGTTGGTCATCGCACTCCCAGCCTTTTACGTTCTGTTCGCCCGACTCTTCAACGACATTTTCTTTCACTTTCGTCCCGGCACCGCGACCCCGGCGTCTAGCTGGCCCGAGGACACTAAGGCGGGCGAGGCCGCCGCAGCGATGGCGTTGGCGTTGGCTCTTACTGTCGCAGTCCTGGTTGGTCCCAGGGAGGCCGACCCAACCAACGGGCTGCAATGGCAGTGGGCGGCACTTTTCGTTGGGACCTACGCGGTCGCCGTCAGCCTCTGGGCAGTCTGGCCGCTGACACGTGGTGCGTCCCGGGGCTATGAAGGCCTATGGGGTCTGGGTGCCCGGGCCATAACCGTGGTCGGCATGGCGCTACGACAGTCGCTCCTCATCGCCTTCTTCCAGGCCCTGGCAGGGCTACTGGTTGGTGTTGGCATGGCCGCAGCGCTACGTAGTTACACGGGGGTGGAAGGTATGGGAAGCTCGGGATCCCTTTGGCCGTTCGCCCTGGCAGCCGCGGGCGCCAGTTTTGTAGTCTGCGTGTTCGTCTGGGTTTTAGCTGCCGTAGCCGCACCCAAACGCCCGCGAACCTGAACCTGTCTAGAGGCCCCCGCACCTTGCCAGCTCTTGCTCCACGACCTCGGGGCCCAGCTTCTGGAAGACCGCAGCTGGCTTGCCGATCGGGGTCCCTGGCAGAACGTCCTTGCGTTCCCACCTTGGGACACCGCTGTAGTCTCCTGTGATCACCGGGTACTTCTTCGTCACCGAATTCATCCGGTCCTGGGGCGCGACGTTGATGCCGGCTCCTTCTTCAGCACCAATCTCACTTACGTCAATGGTTTCTTCCACCCACTCAATCCTGGGCATGGGGGCAATAGATCCGTCCCCGCCCATAACTTTGTCTACCTCGTTCGCGGAGTGAGGCAGGAAGGGAGAGAACATGATGTTAAGGTCCGACACAGCCTGGGCCAGCACCCAAAGGATAGTGCGCAGTCTTGGTTCTTCTTCGGGGCTCTTCAGTTTGAACGGGGTTGTTTCCGCGATGTAGCGGTTCACGTCCCCCACCAGGCGCATTAGCGTGGCGATGGCGGCCTTCTGGTGGTGTGCCCGGATCAGATCACCTACCGAGATGAAGCCTGCCTTCACCTGATCCAGTAGAACGCGATCCAGTTCGGTAAGTTCAGCGGGTTCGGGGACCTCTCCGAACCTCTTGTGAATCATGGTTGAGGTTCGGTTCACAAGGTTTCCCCAGCCCGCTACTAGTTCATTGTTTGTTCGGCGAACAAACTCTTCCCAGGTGAAGTCGGCGTCAGCCGTTTCCGGGCCGGCCGCGCTGATGAAGTAGCGCAGAGCATCGGGTTGGTAACGCTCGAGCATGTCGCGAACGTAGATGACGATGCCGCGCGACGTCGCGAATTTCTTGCCTTCCATCGTCAGGAACTCTGAAGAGACAACCTCGGTGGGTAGATTCAGCTCACCAAAGTCCCCCGGCTGCCCCCCTTTGTCACCCTTCCCGTTGTAGGCCAATAGCTCGGCCGGCCAGATTTGAGCGTGGAAAACAATGTTGTCCTTGCCCATGAAGTAGTAGGACAGCGCGTCTTTGTCGTTCCACCACTTCCGCCATGCTTCCGGGTCCCCGGATCGCTTCGCCCACTCGATAGAGGCTGACAGGTACCCGACGACTGCGTCAAACCAGACGTAGAGTCGTTTACCAACTTGGTCTTCCCATCCGGGAACGGGGATCCCCCAGTCGATGTCCCGCGTCATGGCGCGCGGACGCACGTCCTCCATAAAGTTCATCGCGAACTGGATAACGTTCGGACGCCACCCCGCAACTTCCCTACCCATCAGCCATTGGATGAGATTTTCGGACAATGCAGGCAGGTCCAGGAAGTAGTGCGTGGTCTCCTTGAACTCGGGGATTTCCCCGTTGATGGAAGAACGCGGATCGATTAGATCGGTCGGGTCTAGCTGGTTCCCGCATGCATCGCATTGGTCACCGCGGGCGCCCGCCGCACCGCAAATGGGGCAGGTCCCCTCAATGTAACGGTCGGGCAGTGTCCGCCCGGTCGAGGGGGAAATGGCCGCGAGCGTTGTCTGCTCAATCATGTACCCGTTGTCCCGGACGACCTCGAACATTGCTCGCGTTACTTCGTGGTGGTTCGCGGTGGTGGTTCGAGTAAACAGGTCGTAGGACAACCCCAGTTTGACCAGGTCCTCGACGATTATCTGGTTGTTCTTGTCAGACAGCTGCTGCGGGGTGATCCCCTGCTTCTCAGCCTCGACCAAGATAGGGGTCCCGTGTTCGTCGGTCCCTGACACCATCAACACGTCGTGTCCAGCCATTCGCGCGTAGCGGGCGAAAACGTCCGAGGGAACACCGAAACCCGCGACATGACCAATGTGGCGGGGGCCGTTAGCGTACGGCCAGGCAACAGCAGCAAGGATATGGCTCATGCCCCTAAGCCTAGTTCCCCAGCCCGCCCGCCCCGAACTTTCTGGGACTAGGCTTAGGGGCGAAACGAAGGTGTTCCGGCGGACACAAGGAGAACAGATGTCAAGGGCACTACTTATCGTCGACGTTCAACCCACATTCTGCGAGGGCGGCGCACTTCCTGTCGAAGGCGGGAATCGCGTTGCTAAAGACATCGCCAATTACGCGCTACGCAACGCTGACGACTACGACCTGGTCGTTACGACTCAAGACTGGCACATTGATCCAGGCGAGCATTTTTCGGACACACCGGACTACGTGGACTCGTGGCCTCCCCACGGCGTCGCGGGTACAGATGAGGCCGAGTTGCACCCAGCTCTTGGCCCCATTCGGGTTGACTTTCAGATAAAGAAGGGCGAGTACGAAGCCGCATACTCTGGTTTTGATGGTGCTTGTCCTGACGGCGCATCTTTGGAAGAGCTGTTGCAGGAAGAGGGCATTGACGAAGTCGACGTCGTGGGTCTTGCGCTCTCTCACTGCGTTAAAGAAACCGCTCTGGATGCTGCAGAACTGGAATGGCTCACCGAAATCCGCGTCCTCACTGACCTGACGGAACCTGTCTCTCCTGAACTGGGCGAAGCCGCACTAAAGGAGATGGGGGAAACCCGAATCGTGCTGACCCAATCCGGGAGCTGAGCCCGGGCCACGCTCCGGTTCTTAGCCTTCCTCAGCGCGTTGTTTCAGCGCCAGCTCCATGAGTTGGTTTTTACGAACTCCGTGGCGCTCTGCGACGTGTGCGGCCGCGTCCTTCAGTCGCACCCCAGCGTCAGCTGCTAGGTCCAGCACTTCGCGAGCAAGCCCATCCAGGTCCGCGGGTTCTTCAGTGGACTGGTCGTAGCCGCCAACGACCACTGTTACTTCACCGAGAACTTCGTTCTCGGCAGTAAGAGCTGCAAGCTCCCCTAGGCCTGCCCGGACAACTGACTCGTACGTTTTTGTCAGTTCTCGACAGAGTGCGGCGGGCCTGTCACTCCCGAAGGCCTCAGCCAAGTCTGCAAGCGTCTGGGCGGTCCTGCGCGGCGACTCAAACAGGATCACTGTTCGTGGCTCCGACGCCAGTGATGCAAGCGCGCGGCGTCGCTCAGACCTTTTTCGAGGCAAAAAACCTTCGAAAACGAAACGATCTGTAGGCAGACCAGAAACGCTGAGTGCAGCAAGGGCAGCACTTGGCCCAGGAAGGGGCACTGCGCGGACTCCCGCTCTCTCAGCCAGTTTTACAAGCTGATACCCGGGGTCAGAGACCGTGGGGGTCCCAGCGTCGGAAACTACCAGCACCGTGTCTCCGCTGAGGGCTCGCTCCACCAACCACGGACCTTTAGCAGCTTCGTTGTGATCGTGGAGCGGGACGACCTGCGCCGAAACCTCAATCCCTAGCCTTGAGCACAGGTTTCGGAATCGTCTTGTGTCTTCCGCAGCTACGAGATCTGCAGTCACGATCGCATCGCGCAGTCGCTGAGTTGCATCCCCCGGGTTACCTATCGGGGTTGCAGCCAGCAGGATCGATCCTTGCTTCCTGTCTGAGACGCTTCCATTCGTACCCATGACAAGACCCTACTCGGCTCTCTGGTTCGGCCGCGGG
>CAYFRQ010000014.1:17706-30278 GCA_964345615.1 uncultured Actinomyces sp.
AAGCGTTCCCAGTCAGATCGGAGCGTTCCCAGTTAAATGCAGACTGCCCGGGAATGCCGGGCAGTCTTACCTTGAGTCCTGGTGCCGCTTACAGGCGACGGAACTCGTAGTGGACCCCCGTGTACCAGGTCAGGGGACTGATGATGACGCCAGTCGAGGGGCTGGAAGCGTGGATGATCTGCCCGCCACCAATGTAGATGCCGACGTGTCCCGACTTCACGAAGAGGTCGCCGGGCTGGGCATCCGCCTCAGACACGGGAGTGCCGTAACCCCACTGTGCCGAAGAGCTGTTCGACATCGAGATGCCGTGGAGGCCATAGATGTAAGAGGTGAAACCGGAGCAGTCGAAGGCGTTCGGGCCCGTTGCGCCCCAAACGTACGGGTAGCCCAGGTACTGCATGGCTGTTGCTACCACGCTCCCCATCCGGGCGGGTGGGGCGTCGTAGCTGACCATGGCGCGGTCAGCGGAGCGACTCGCGACCTGCTGGACAACGGGTTCGGGCTCGGGAGCGGGCTCCTCAGCCTTGACCTCAAACGTGTCACCTGAATCCCACTCGATATCGAGGGAAACAAGTGTTCCACTGTCGGGAGTCTCAAGGTTCGCTGCGAAGTCTGTCTCAGGGGCTGTGGGTACAGAAGCGGGAGCCAAGGCTGTTGCCGTCGACGCGACAGCTGCGGTGGCCGCCAGGCCTGTGGCGGAAAGTGCCGCCACTCCCCTTCTGCTGAAACGGCCAAAGGACTCCGGGAAATCAGCCATGGGTGTTTGGACCCTGGCAGAGGCGCGGTGTTTAGCGTGAGCAATCTGTGTCATTGGTCTGTTACCTCGGCCGACTACAGGCGACGGAAAGAGTTGACATTGAAATAGGCCAGGGAAACGACCTCGACGCTCTTGCCGGGACGCGGTGCGTGCACCATCTGTCCACCGCCAAGATAGATGCCGACGTGACCGCCACCATTCATGATGACTAAGTCGCCTGCCTGGGCGTCTGCCTGTGAAACGCCAACACCGACCCCCCACTGAGCGTAAGAGCTGGGGGACAGAGAAATACCGTGTAGGCCGTAGACGTAGGAGGTGAAGCCTGAGCAGTCAAATCCTGCAGGCGAATGTCCGCCCCAAACGTAGGGAACACCTAGGAACTGCAGGGCAGTCGCAGCGACGCTACCAAGCCTTGCGGCGGGAGCGACCTGGGCGACAGACTCATAGCTGTCGTTTGAGCGAGACGCCTCTGCGACCTCAACCACTGGTTCCGGTTCGGGCTCAGGCTCTTCAGCCTTGACCTCGAAAGTATCGCCGGAATCCCATTCAACGTCTAGCGAAACTAGTGTGGCTGAATCGGCGGCCTCAAGGTTTGCCGCGAAGTCCGTCTCAGCAGCGGTCGGAACCGCGCTCGGGACCAAAGCGGTGGCTGTAGATGCGACAGCTGCCGTCAGGGCAATGCCCGTGGCGGAGGCAGCTGCGACGCTCCGTTTACCGAAGTCGCCAAAAGCATTGGGAAAATCATCGAAAGGCGTAAGTGCCTTAGCTCCGTCACGGTGACGGGCAGACAATGAATCTGTCACTAACCAACTCTCCTGTTAAAGCCTGCGAAGTTAGCTGTCGGGTTAGGGCCGGAGTGCCCCGTCCTGGTGGACTTGACCCCAAGACCCAAGATTCGGGTCATGAGTGGTTCCCCCGCTCCGCACGTAGTTCCTACGCATCCCCCGACTGTGCGGACTAGGCTGCCGCGGGCGCGGACCGGACCACAAGATCTCCGATCACAACGATGCTACAGAGGTTAAAGCCGATTGTCACGAACTTGTAACGCCAGACCGGTCACAGGCGCGAAAGGGTGGCTAAGGCAGCGTTCCGAACAAATGCGGAGCAAAGAGAGGCGGGATTGACAACCGGGACGCCCGGTCCTCCGTCCAAATCGTGGAAAGCTCACCGTTCGACTCAAAGCTCACCACTGATCCCGGCCGCAGACCCATCGCTGAAATCTGTTTGAGGAGCACTGGTTCAGCTTGGATCGGTTCCCCGATCCTCGTCAGGCGTAGAGTCCCCTGAGAGGCCACAGCAGACGCGGATTCCAGACTGCGCTCGTTAGGGTTCAGCGCGGCGGGTAGCGCTACTTGCTCATCTGCGCGATCTGCGGGTGGAATCGGGTTCCCGTAGGGGTCAGTTTCAGGATCTTTAAGAAGGACGCTAATCCTGTCTTCAACTTGGCGGGACATCACGTGCTCCCACCGACAGGCTTCGTCGTGAGCGTCGACCCAGTCAAGCCCAATCACTGAAATCAGCAGACATTCGGCAAGTCGGTGTTTACGCATTACCTCGCTGGCGAGCCGCAAGCCTTCAGGCGTCAGTTCCAGCTGACGGTCACCCCGCACAGTCACTAGGCCATCGCGTTCCATCCTGGCAACCGTCTGAGAGACAGTGGGCCCAGAATGCCCAAGGCGCTCCACGATTCTTGCGCGCATGGGAACCACATGGTCCTCAACCATTTCGTAGATCGTCTTCAGGTACATCTCTGTCGTGTCGATCAGGTCGATTCGGGCCACGTCGCCCCCTTTCCTACCCCTAAGAGGTGCCTCAACAAGGTGGGTCCCCAACTCCAAACGATACGCGGCCAAGGGAACTCCCGGGCACAGACGCATCGCCGTCCGCCACGCTCTAGGGTTGGGGTGTGAAAGAAACACTGACGGTTCCCGATTCCCTATTGCCCGCCGACGGCCGCTTTGGTGCTGGCCCTTCAAGGATTAGGCGCGCTCAAGTTGACGCTCTAGCTAACTCAACCGAGCTGGGCACGTCGCATCGCGCCGCGCCTGTTAAAGCACGTGTTGCGAGCATTAGGGAAGGGCTAACCGAGCTGTTTTCGCTACCAGACGGTTTCGAAATCGCAATCGGGAACGGAGGTGCGACAGCATTTTGGGCCGTCGCAGCAGCCTCCCTCATCGATCGGAAAGCAAAGTGCGCTGTGTTCGGAGAGTTCGGGGCCAAGTGCGCGGCGGACTGGGCCGCTGCCCCCTGGCTAAGGGTGGACACGGTAGAAGCCCCACCAGGGTCACTGAGCGAAGTACACGATGACACCGCCCAGGCGGACGTGTACGCGTACCCGCAAAACGAGACCTCGACCGGGGTGGCGTCTCCCCTTTACAGGGGAGCACCCGGGGACGCACTCACGGTGGTTGACGCAACGTCCATTGCCGGCGCGACAACGGTCGACTGGGACATGGTCGACACCTACTACTTCTCTCCCCAGAAATGTTTCGGGAGTGACGGCGGCCTTTGGCTGGCCATCATGTCCCCAAGCGCCGTCTCCCGCGCCAAAAAGCTAAACGGGGCAGAGGGGCGCTACATGCCCTCGTTCCTGAACCTCACCTCAGCGTTGAAGCAATCAGCTGCGAACCAGACCGTCAACACCCCTGCCATCGCCTCCCTGGTCCTGCTCGATGAGCAGGTGAAATGGCTCCTGGACGAAGGGGGACTGCCTGTCGCGTCCCAGAACTCCCGGGCCGGTGCCGACCTTGTCGCGTCATGGGCGCAGTCCCGCCCCTGGGCCGAGTTGTTTGTGAAAGACCCGCAGTGGCGCTCCCCTGTCACGACAACAGTGGACCTTGCGCCCGAGGTGTCTGCGCGCGAGCTGTCAGACGTTCTCAGAAACTCGGGCATCGTAGACGTTGATGGCTACCGGAAGCTGGGCCGCAACCAGCTCAGGATCTCAACCTTCCCGTCCGTCCCGTTGGCCGACGTGGAGGCGTTGCTGGACTCGATCGACTGGGTTGTAGAAAGGTTGCAGGGCTAGGGCGGAACCTACTCTTTCATCTCCGTTTCCTCTGCTACCTCTTCGGTAAGCTCTTCATCGGCCGCCGCCTGGGGCACATGCGTGCTGCCACTAGTTGCCTGGTCGCCGGTCCCATCCACGAGCGTGTCGCCTTGCGGAACTTTCAGTTTCAGACGCCCCGTGACCGAGTCGCGTTTCAGTCGAATGTCGAGGCTGAAGTACCCGACCAACGCAACTCCGACCGCGGCAAGGATCGATGCGACGCCTCCGACCGCCATGGACCAGCGTGCACCGAACTGTTCAGCCACCCACCCGATCAAAGGCGCACCGAACGGCGTGACGCCCAGGAAGATCATGGTGTAAAGCGCCATCACGCGACCACGGAAACTGGGCTCCGTTGTGATTTGGACTGCGGCGTTGGCGCTCGCGATCAAAGTCTGACTCATGAAGCCGACCGGGATTGCCAGCACCAGGAACCAGACGTACGTGGGGGCCAGGGCAAGAATCGACAGTGCCGTCCCGAAAAGGAAAGCTGACATCACTATCAACCGGAGCCTGGGGTGATTGCGCCGCGCCGCCACCAACGACCCAGCGATCGCGCCAACCGCGAGCGAAGTGCTCATAAGGCCGTAGCCACCGGCGGGCAGACCGTAGACCTCGGTTGCCATCATCGCTGAAGTCAGTTGGAAGTTGAGACCAAGGAAGGACACAACACCAACAATGATCATGATCAGGATGATGTCGCCGCGACCTTTGACGTACGCGACTGCCTCACGCAGTTGCCCGCGCTCGCGAGGGATGGCTTCCGGGCGGTCCAATTCCCTTGCCCTCATCAGGGACAGGGTCAGCACGGGGACCGCGAACAGTCCGGCGTTCACGACAAACACCCACCCGATGCCGACCCAGTCGATCACAAACCCGGAGAGCGCCGGGCCGAGCAGACGAGCCAGGTTGAACGCCGTCGAGTTGAGTGCGATCGCGTTCGGGAGCGACCACGCGGGCACCAGCTCAGAAACGAATGCCTGCCGCACCGGGTTGTCGAAAGAAGACACGACTCCCCCGAGCACAGCAAAACCGTAAACAATCCAAAGTGTGACCGTATTCGTCAAGATCAGGATCCCAAGTCCCAGGCCCAGTAGGCCCGTCGCTGCCTGAGCCACTTGGAGCAGGTGACGGCGGTTCACCCGGTCGGCTACCACCCCCGCAAAGGGAGAGAGAATCAAAACGGGCAGGAACTGAAGGGCGGTAACAATGCCGACCTCGACGCCACCCCCTGGCGTTAAGACAGTCAGGACCAACCAGCTCTGGGCGATTCGTTGCATCCACTGCCCAGAAGCGGCGAATAGGTTCCCTATGAACCACAACCGGTAGTTGAAATAGCCTAGAGACTGGAAGGTCCTTGACAAGCTTGGTTAAGCCTCCTGAAGGTGACTAGCCGCCGATGGCGGATTGGATTGGTCCCAGCGCGAAGTAGATGACGAACATTATGGAAACGACCCACATCAAGGGGTGGATCTTCGCCCACTTACCCTTCGCTACCTGAATGACAGTGTAGAACACGAACCCGGCACCGATCCCGGCAGTGATCGAGTAGGCAAACGGCATCAAGGCGATTGTCAGGAACGCGGGGATTGCGAGTTCGATGTCCGTCCAGTCGATTTCGGTCACCTGCGTCATCATCAGGAACCCCACAAACACCAGGGCAGTCGATGCTGCCTCAGCGGGAACCAGTGTGACCAGTGGAGAAAGGATGATCGCAATCAGGAAGCACAGGCCCGTGAACACGGATGACAAGCCCGTGCGTGCCCCGTCCCCGACACCGGCCGTGGACTCAACGTATGCGGTGTTCGAGGAAACGCCACCGAGACCACCGGCGATCGCACCCAATGAGTCAACGATGAGGATCTTGCCCGAGTCGTGGGGTGCCCCATCCTGGTCCAACAGGTCGCCCTCAGCTCCGACAGCGACCATGGTGCCCATGGTGTCGAAGAAGTCAGCGAGCATTAGCGAGAAGATGAGTAGAAGGACGGGGAGCCAACCGAGTTTCGTGAAGGCCCCGAAGAAGTCGATGGCCCCGATTGTTGTGAACTCCGGCGCTTGGATCACGGATCCCGAGAGCTCGGGTATTGACGATTTCCACCCACCGGGGTCAGTCTCGCTGAGGAGTGGCAGCTTAGCGATCATTTGAGTAATGAACGCGGCGACGGTTGCGACCAGGATGCCGATCAGGATTGCACCCTTAACTCCCCTCGCATGCAAGACCACGATCAGGACCAGGCCAATTAGGAAAACCAGCGACGGCCAACCGACCAAAGACCCACCGACGCCGAGTTCGACAGGCGTGCCGGCTGCGGGCCGGACGATTCCAGCATTCACCAGGCCAACGAAGGCGATGAACAATCCGATGCCGACGGAGATGGCACTGCGAAGCTGTTTGGGGACGGCCTTGAAAACGGCCTGACGGAAACCGGTCAACACCAGGATCAGGATAAGAACGCCTTCCCAGAAGACGATGCCCATCGCTTCCTGGTACGTAAGCCCAAGTCCCAAGCCAAGACTGAATGCGACTATGGCGTTCAGCCCCATGCCCGCCGCCATAGCGATCGGGAAGTTCGCAAAGACTCCCATCAGGACCGTCAGAATGCCAGCGATGAGAGCCGTGCCAGCCGCGATAGCGGCCTCGCTAATGCCGGAGTCGCCGACGTTTTGGATCAAGATCGCGGGGTTCAGGATCAGGATGTAGGCCATTGTGATGAACGTAACGAGCCCGCCGCGGAGCTCCTGACCTACGGAGGAATGTCGTTCAGTCAGCTTGAAAAAGCTGTCTAAACGACTGGGTCTTGAAGGGGACGATTGTTTCGCTGTTGCGTTTTTTTGGGTACTCACGACAGTAGTTTGGTGCGAAGGGCCGTCAGTTGGTTTGCGAGACCGCCATTCGGGCGCGCGAAACGTGTCTGGTAAAATAGTCTGCCAAACCCTACGTTTTGTCTAGCCTTTTTCGGGCGCCTCCGCGGTCTCTGAAACGGTTTTAGCTTCTTCGAGCGCTGTCTCTTGCTCAGCTCCCAGATCAGGATCCGGTTGCTTTATCACGACCTGCTCAATCGACAGATCGTCGACCCTAGGAGGCACTACAGGCCACTGGGCTCGTCTCTTCGGCTGGTCGGTTTCGCTGTGTGCTCCGCAACCGTGATCGAATGCGACGACGCGGCCGTCATCGGGGGACCATTCGTTCGCACACGCTCCGAATAGGGTGCCAAGCGAGCCTGAGAGCTTCACCAAGAACCCGCAGCTGGCGCACATTTCTGACGCCTTCAAGCCCCGTGTCGGTCCGATTGGAGAGTCGTACCAGCGGCCTGCCGCAAGGTCCAAGCCGTCCTGTGACAGAACCCGTTTTCTCCCGAGCCCCATCTCTTCGAAAGCCAAGGCATCCGCGTCTTCTTCTGTCTGTTCAAAACCCGAGCGCAGACGGGGATCATTTGCTTCGTACGGCAGGATGTCGGTGCGAGAGACGTCAGAAGGTTCAAGTCGTTCGCTCCAGGGGACCCACTCGGGAGCCAAGAGTGCGCTGCTCCCGGGGATAAGGTCGACTTCACAGATAGTGGCTTTTTTCTGGCGGGGAGCACGAGCAACCGAAACTTCCCACACCCACCCCGGATATCCGGGATTTAGAGACTCAAACCTGTGCAGAGCTAGGCGTTCACCGATCATGATGGCGCCAAGGTGTTCCCCAACTGCGGACTGTCCACCAATTTCCGTCGCCCACGTTCGGCTCTCATCGACGGCGTCAAGCAAGATCTGGTCGCGCCTTGGAGCCCTGGCCGCCGTGAGCGCCCGCTTGGGAGTTTCTTGCTCCTTGTCTTTAGGCTCCGAAGTCATCAGCCACCGCCCGAAGAACCTTGGCCAATGCTTTTGCATGGTCAGGGTAGTGTCCCCTACGGAGCGAATCTGAAGACCGGTCTAGCAACTTGATTAGGTCTTCGACCACCGGAACCATGTCTTCTGGTTTGCGTCGTTTGACCCGCTTCAGTGATGGCGCGTCGACAAACTCCACGGAGATCGCCTGTGGGCCTCTACGTCCTTCCGCGACTCCGTATTCCACTCGAGTCCCCGGGCGCGGCTTTGGCATATCGGGGGGAAGAACGGAAGCGTGAAGGTACACGCGAGCCCCGTCCTCGCCATTGATGAAACCGAACCCCTTATCGGGGTCGAAGAATTTGATCCTGCCGGAGGGCATGTTTGTCACCTTTTCCGATGGTGCCACGGTCGCAGCGAACTCTGGTCTCCCCCACTTCCCGGAGACACCTGCCGTGCCGTTAATAATAGGCGTTCAGGAGTCGGGAACACAGGGGAGCGGATTTTACATCCCCGGCCCCTTGGTCCTCCAGACTTATAATGAGGGCACGGTGGGGCGCGCCACAGGCAGTGAACAACCTAAGGGGGCGGCGTGGTTTCCAGAAAACCAACAGAGTTGATCCGGCGGTTACTGATCATCTTGGCGGCACTCATAGCGTCGTTCCTAGCTTTCCCAGCGGTAGCAGAGGCGACCGCTCCAACGCCTCCAAGGGACGTGGTTACGGACCCTACGGGGTTCTTCGACGCGTCCCAGGTCCAGCAGTTGCGGCAGGCTGCATCTTCCGCACGTGCGAAGGGGTTAGAGACCTACTTCGTGGTTGTGCCCGACTTCTCCGGCGAAGAAGCCCCGGACTGGTGTATCGATTCTGCGGACTCCGCGGATCTGCCGAGCACAGCCATCATCTACGTACTTGCGTACGAAGAGAGAGACAGCGGCTGGTGTACTTCGTTGCCTGAGGATTCCCCGTTGATCACCGATGACCAGATCGATGACGCGTGGGCGGACTCTTTAGACTTTCTACGTGACTCCGACCCCCTGGAAGCACAGGCCGGAGCCGATGCGGGCGTTTACTTTGCGAACAGGCTCGCCACGTCGGCCGGCGCCGCTTCGAGCGAGTCTTCAGGGACTGTTACCCAGGCTCCCGGCAACACCAACCGGGGGTCACTAGTGCCCTTCCTGGTGCTTATGGCGCTGCTGGCCGGGGTGCTAGTTTTCTTCCTGTTCCGGTCAAAGAAACAGAAGAAACCGGCCAAAGACTCTCGCAAGAACGCCGATCAACTGGTCTCTGCCGCCCAGCAACAGCTGTTGGCCTCTGATGAACTACTGCGTAGCGCAGAAGACGAAGTGCAGTTTGCCAGGGCTCAGTTTGGCCCCGCCCGCACCGACCAGTTCGCGAACGCCGTCGCCGTAGCGCGGGCTGGACTGACGGATGCCTTCATCCTGCTCCCGCAACTGGATGGTGCATCAAACGCTACGAAGGTGAAGATCGCTGAGCAGATCACCGGGATTCTTTCAACCGTGATGCCCCCTGTGAAGGCCGCCGAAGAACGACTTGAGGCTGACCGTGAACGTGAAGTTGGAGCCGAAACCAGACTCCAGGACATGCGGGAACGCGTAGCGGAAGCACGACGGGCAATACCCTCGGAAAAGAAAAGGCTGTCCGACCTGGCACTCCGCTTCACCCCAGTCCAGCTTGCTTCGGTCCAGGATAAGCCGGAGATGGCCGCGAAACTGCTGGATTCAGCGAGCGAACACTTGGATCAGGCCAAAGCCCAACTCGCGACGAACAGGACCGAGGCCGTCCAAAACATTGACGCCGCGTCGTCACAACTCGCTCTGGCGCTGGGGGCTCTTGAATCTGTCCGGTCCGCCGAGAAGCAGATCGGCGACTCAGACCGCGTCCTTGCCGCGGCGATAGCATCAATCTCTTCTGACCTCGATGACGTTTCCCGTTTGGCTTCAAGTCGTTCGTCTTTCCAAACCCTAGTTGCGGATGCCCAGAACGCGATCGCTCAGGGACAAGCCGCCAGGGCTGGAAATGGGGACCCCCTAAGCGCACTGGCTCACTTGAGAAGTGCAGAGGATGCTCTGGACCAGGCATTAGCTCCGTTGCGGGGCGCTGACGAGCAGAGGCGGCGCTTAGGCGGCCAAGCTGCTGAACGTGTAGCCGCGGCAGAAGCGTTGGTTGGTCAGGCGCAGATGCAGGCCGGGGCTGCTGGGGGCCGGATGAGCCTACAATCTAGGACCGCCCTGTCGAACGCGGTAGCAAGCCTCGCTTCCGCGAAGGCTTCTCTGCAAACCGACCCTGCCGCGTCCGTAGCTGCAGCAGCAACGGCTGAGAGCCAAGCCAACATCGCCCTCACCCAAATGGCCTCAATGCCCGCATACGTCGCGCAACCCCAGCGTTCTTCAAACAACTCAATGCTTTGGGGAATGCTGCTGGGCTCGATGATGAGTGGCGGCCGAGGCAGACCGGCCCCGCCCCGCACCCCGTATCGCCAAAGCGGGTTTGGACGCCCCGCGGCGCCGCCACCACCCAGGAGTTCCCGTGGCTTTCCCAGCTTCGGCGGTTTCCGCAGTTCCGGAGGCTCTCGAGGGTCAAGTGGCTTCCGTGGCGGAGGAGGTTCTCGGGGGTCGGGCGGCTTCCGCGGTGGAGGCGGCGGAGGATTCGGTGGCGGTTCCCGCGGTGGGGGCGGCCGAACAGGCAAGTTCTAGGCAACACAGAAACGAAAAACCCGGTCGGTGATGCTTCTGCCTCACCCCTAAACAAGAAGGAATCGCGAAATGGCACAGAAACAGGGAATTTTCGGGCGGATCGCCCAGCTAACAAAAGCGAACTTGAACTCGCTAATAGACAAGGCTGAAGACCCAGGCAAGATGATTGACCAACTGATCCGCGACTACACAAACGAAATCGCGGAGGCGGAGTCTGCGATAGCGCAAACCATCGGTAACTTGCGCCTGGCAGAGAAAGACCATAAGGCGGACGTTGACGCTGCTGCCGAGTGGGGAAAGAAGGCTCTCGCCGCGTCGAACAAGGCTGATGAGATGAGAGCTGCGGGTAATGAAGCAGAGGCCAACCGTTGGGACGGTCTTGCAAAAGTTGCTATCGGCAAGCAGATCTCGTTCGAGGAGCAGGCCAAGGCAGCTGAGCCAATGATCGCCGCACAGAACGACACGGTCGAAAAGCTTAAGGTCGGCCTGGCCCAAATGAAGGAGAAGCTCAGTGAGCTGAAGACCCGCAGGGACCAGCTGGTCGCACGCCAAAAAACGGCAGAGGCTCAGGCAAGGGTGAACGACGCGATCGGCAACATCAACGTCATGGATCCCACGTCGGAGCTCTCGCGCTTTGAAGACAAGGTCCGCAGGGCAGAGGCACTCGCAGAGGGACGCACGGAACTCGCTGCATCCTCGCTGGAAAGTCAGTTTGCGGAGCTAGAGACTGACGCATCTCAGATCGAAGTGGAAGCACGCCTAGCCGCTCTGAAGAACAAGAAGTAGCCCCGGCTCCCCCTTTCGTTTTGGCCGCGGGTTGTGGCCCAGTTGGGGCGGGTTTTGGTGGGTTTTGGGGCCACAACCCGCGGCCGAAGCGGGGCTGCTGGCCCGCGACAGGGGGCCGGTAGCTTTCGCTACCGGCCCCCTTCTTGCGAACACCCTCTAGATGAACACCCTCTAGATGAATGCCCTCTGGATAAACGCCCTCTAGATTACGTCTTCGTCAACCCAGTCGAAGGACTTGCTTACAGCCTTCTTCCAGAGCCTGTATTGGCGATCAACTTCAGCCTGTTCCATGTTCGGGACCCAGCGCTTGGCTTCCTGCCAGTTCGCGACGACATCTGCTTCGCCAGTCCAGAACCCGACAGCGATCCCCGCGGCGTAAGCAGCTCCCAGCGCCGTGGTCTCAGCAACCTTCGGAGCAACCACGTCAACGCCGAGTACGTCGGCCTGGAACTGCATCAGCGTGTTGTTGTTGATCATGCCGCCGTCGACACGAAGCTGAGTCAACTCGACGCCAGCGTCTGCATCCATCGCGTCCAAGACTTCACGAGTCTGGAAAGCAGTAGCTTCCAGCGCTGCACGAGCGATGTGTCCGGCCGTGTTGTAGCGCGTCATGCCCACGATCGCGCCGCGTGCGTCGTCACGCCAGTAAGGAGCAAACAGGCCTGAGAACGCGGGAACGAAGTAGACCCCACCGTTGTCGTCGACTGTGAGCGCCAGCTCCTCAACTTCTGGAGCTGTGTCAATGATCTTCAGGTTGTCGCGGAGCCACTGGATCAGCGAACCGGTGACAGCAATCGAACCCTCCAACGCGTATACGGTTGGCTGATCACCAATCTTGTAGCAGACCGTTGAAAGGAGCCCGTTCTCAGAGAACACAAGCTCCTGACCCGTGTTAAGGATCATGAAGCAACCGGTCCCATAGGTGTTCTTAGCCATCCCTGGCTTGAAGCACGCCTGACCAAAGGTCGCCGCCTGCTGGTCACCCAGGATGCCCGAGATCGGGATGCCGGTCAGTAGGCCCTGCTTGCGGCCGTACCCGTAGATCTCCGAAGAAGAGCAGATCTCAGGCAGCATCGACATCGGAATTCCGAAATCAGCGCAAATTTCGGGTTCCCACTGAAGGGTCACGATGTTCATCAACATGGTCCGCGACGCGTTGGTGACGTCTGTCTTGTGAACGCCTCCGTTCACCCCTCCTGTGAGGTTCCAAAGCACCCAGCTGTCCGTGTTGCCGAACAGCAGGTCCCCTTGCTCAGCCTTTTCGCGGGCCCCGGGAACATTGTCCAAGATCCACTTGATCTTAGGACCTGAGAAGTAGGTTGAGAGACCCAGACCCACCGTCATACGGTACTTGTCGGCGCCCTCATCCCCACCCAACTCACGGATGATCTTGGATGTGCGCGTGTCCTGCCAGACAATCGCGTTGTAAACAGGTTCACCGGTGTTCTTGTCCCAAA
>CAYFRQ010000015.1:0-7052 GCA_964345615.1 uncultured Actinomyces sp.
CGATGTAGTCAGGGTCTTCCCATGCTGCCAGCGTGTTTTCCAACTCGGCGTTGCGGGCACGCACCTGCTCAATCTGAGCAACGACAGCCCGCTGTTCCTGTTGTTGCTGATACCACTGCAGCCCAACCGGAATCAGACTCAATCCCAAGAACCCAGCAACGGTAACAGCCGCAATCAGGCGAACTGAAAGGGAGATGCTCCGAAGCCCAAAACGCTCCTTTGAGCGCCGAGTGCCCAGCGCGAAGCGCTTCCTGGCGGAACCGGCAGTAATGAGTTCCCTGAATCCGACGCCTGAACTCTGTTTTCTGGGGTTCCTGATGGCTTCGTCAGGCGTGCTTGCTTCTCTGCGCAAGACCTGTTGCTTTGCCACGCCGGCTCGGCGCACCGGGCGGGGAGTTGCCGCGCGGGGAGCCAAAGACGGGGGCGGAGCAACTCTGTCCTGCCCCTGTGAGACTGAAACCCCCGACCTTGGCTGGGGGCGCTTCGGGGCGCGCGGCTCAGCAAGCTCAGTCATGTTCTCCAGTGTGGTCTAAAGCGCCTACAAGAGCGTTCCGGGCGCGCTGATCGGACCTTGAATAGCGACGAAGGCCGCCCCAACAGGAGCGACCTTCGCCATTCTCCCGGTGTTTCACCGGCAGGCTTGCTAGAAGTTGGCGCGTGGAAACGCGTCAGCCCCTGCATAGGTTGCGTCTTCGCCGAGCTTTTCTTCGATACGGAGCAACTGGTTGTACTTCTCAACCCGCTCGGAACGAGCCGGTGCTCCCGTCTTGATCTGGCCGGAGTTGGTGGCAACTGAAAGGTCGGCGATCGTCGTGTCGCCTGTTTCACCACTGCGGTGACTGGTCATGGTCCGGTAACCGGCGCGGTGCGCAGCCTCAATGGCATCCAGGGTTTCAGTAAGGGTGCCGATCTGGTTGACCTTCACCAAGAGCGCATTCGCGATGCCTTCCTTGATGCCCTTCTCAAGACGCGTCGGGTTGGTCACAAACAGGTCGTCACCAACTAGCTGGACACGGTCACCAACAGCTTCTGTCAGTTTCTTCCACGCGTCCCATTCGTCCTCAGAAAGCGGGTCTTCAATCGAAACCAGCGGGTAGTCCGTGATGAGCTTCTCGTAGTACTGGATCATGTAGTCCGTGGAGCGGGGCTCACCTTCGAACATGTAGGCGCCGTCTTCGAAGAATTCGCTCGCAGCAACGTCCAGTGCCAGTGCGACGTCCTTGCCGGGCTCGTAGCCAGCACGCTTGATCGCCTCAACGATGAGGTCAAGGGCTGCCTGGTTGGATTCAAGGTTGGGGGCGAACCCGCCTTCATCACCAAGTCCAGTAGAGAGGCCACGCTCCTTAATGACGTCTTTCAGGGTGTGGTAAACCTCAGCACCAATGCGGAGCGCCTCTTTGAACGTGGGGGCGCCAAGCGGAGCGATCATGAACTCTTGGATGTCAACGTTCGTGTCCGCGTGCGATCCGCCGTTCAGGATGTTCATCATGGGAACGGGCAGGATGTGTGCGTTCGGGCCGCCGACGTACTCGTAGAAGTCGAGGTCAGCAGAAGACGCAGCTGCCTTCGCGACCGCCAAAGAAACCCCTAGGATAGCGTTGGCACCGATGTTGCCCTTGTTCGGGGTGCCGTCGACAGTCAGCATTGCCCTGTCGACCCCGCGCTGGTCCCTGGCATCCATGCCGATGATCTCTGGCGCAAGCTGGTTCATGACCGCGTCCACCGCGTCCTGAACGCCCTTGCCCATGTAGCGGGACTTGTCGCCATCGCGGCGTTCAACGGCTTCAAACGCTCCGGTCGACGCGCCCGAGGGAACGGCGGCGCGAGCAGCAGTGCCGTCATCCAGCGCCACTTCAACTTCCACAGTCGGATTACCACGAGAGTCCAGAATCTCGCGTGCCAGGACTTCTTCGATCATTGCCACAGTGTTTCTCCTTGGTTGGTTGTTGTGGTTCTCTAAACTTTTGGACCGGCCTACTACCTGAAGCTGTCAGCGAGTGGTTCCGCGAGCGACATGCCCTCTGCCAAAGGGTTTCCTGAGCCGTAACGGGGGTTGATCTCGAACGGGACCTGCACCGCCAGCTCACCGAGCGAATCCCCGGCCCCTATCGAGGTCGCGATCTCCATGACGAGCCCGGGTTCCAAGATCAGGCGGCTGGACGGACCAAGAGTGCTTATGTCACCCCCGAGGGCCTCAACTTGGTCCCCCATCTGCTGTTCAAACTCTTCGTCAGTCAGCTCGATTCCAAGTTCTGAGGCAGCGTCCAAGTACATCCGGGAGGCCACGAGCCCGTTCACCATCGCAGCCCTGGAGACCTCTTGTCCCATCAGGGGTTGGAGCTCGTCAATGGCCTGGGTCACGTCGACCTCAGTGATTGCTTGTCCCCCAACAATCGCCGCAGTTCCAGGGTGACTGTCTCCCTGACAGGCTGTGAGCGAGAAGCTGAGGGCAAGCACAGCAACGACAGCCCCAGCTCGAGCAACAAAAGCACGTGACAGACGTGAAGTCTTAGGCACAGGCACTCCTTAGGAGTTGGTGAATCAGAGCCATTCTACTGCACTTTCGAGCTACTAAGCGGGACGGAACAAACTGCACAGTCCAATCAACCGACTGCTAGTGCACCATCCAGAAGGCGCTGTATCCATGAGAGCAAGTCACGGTCACTTGGGACGGGCTCCGCAAGCCTTCCTGGCCTGGAAAGGGGCACCAGGACCTGACGCACCGCGGGCTTAATTACCGACCCGGGGTACAGACGCTGCAGGCGCATTGCCTGTGACTCCTTTAGTTGAACGGGAGCGATTCGCAGGTAGTTGCCCTGAGTGATGACCTCACGGATCCCGCGCGCACGTAGCTTCCTTCGAAGCCTGGCGACCTCCAGGAGCAGGTCGACCTGGGGCGGGATCGGCCCGTACCGGTCCGTGAGCTCTTCGCGGAGGTCGGCCTCCTCGCCGTCGCTCTGCGTTGCCGCGATCCTGCCGTAGGTCTCAAGACGGAGCCGTTCGCCGGAAATATAGTCCTCCGGGATGTGTGCGTCCACGGCTATCTCAACCCGCACGTCCGCCGTGTCCTCGGACTTCTCTCCGCGGAATGCCGCAACGGCCTCGGACACCATCCGGACGTACAGGTCGAAGCCCACCCCGTCGATATGGCCGGACTGCGCGCCCCCAAGTAGGTTCCCAGCCCCCCTGATCTCTAGGTCTTTCTGCGCAACAGCAAGCCCCGCGCCGAGGTCAGAGTTCGTTGCGATGGTCCGCAAGCGCTCAATCGCGGTTTCAGAAAGGACCTTGTCCGGCCTGTAGAAGAAGTATGCGTAGGCCCGTTCTGCACCCCTACCAACGCGTCCACGCAACTGGTGAAGTTGGGAGAGGCCAAACGCGTCAGCTCGGTCAACGATCAGCGTGTTCGCGTTTGAAATGTCGAGACCTGTCTCGATGATCGTTGTGGAAACCAGCACGTCGAACTCGTGATTCCAGAAGTCGATGATCACTCGCTCTAGCTCTGCTTCAGAAAGCTTTCCGTGTGCGACCCGCACACGTGCGTCCGGAACCAACTCCTGCAGGTGTGCGGCCACACCATTTATGGACTCCACGCGGTTATGGACATAGAACACTTGGCCGTCACGGAGCATTTCCCGTCTGATGGCGGCCGCGACCTGGGCGTCTTGGTGTGCGCCGACGTAGGTAAGAACCGGCTGCCGCTCTTCGGGAGGGGTCTGAAGAACCGACATCTCGCGGATGCCAGCAACAGCCATTTCCAGGGTGCGCGGGATGGGCGTTGCTGACATCGAAAGGACGTCAACATCGGTCCGCAGTGCCTTCAGGGTTTCTTTGTGCTCAACCCCGAAACGCTGTTCCTCGTCCACGACGACCAACCCGAGGTCCTTGAACTGGACTGTTCCGGTGAGCAGCGTGTGGGTGCCGATCACCACGTCGATGGTGCCTTCACTTAGGCCCTGTTTTACTTTTTCGGCTTCCTTCTTGCTAGAGAAACGCGACAGGGTAGCGACTGTGACGGGGAACCCCGCGTAACGCTCGGTGAAGGTGTCGTAGTGCTGTTCAGCCAGCAGGGTCGTGGGAACAAGGACGGCAACCTGTTTGCCGTCCTGTACCGCCTTGAACGCTGCGCGCACCGCGATCTCCGTTTTTCCGTAGCCGACGTCTCCGGTTAGAAGGCGATCCATGGGCACGGGGGCCTCCATGTCCGCCTTGACCTCATCCATCGTCGCCAGCTGATCGGGGGTTTCCACGAACTCAAACGCGTCTTCAAGTTCTCGCTGCCACGGGGTGTCCGGAGGAAACGCGTACCCTTTCGTGGCCGTACGCGCAGCGTACAGGCGGACGAGCTCCGCAGCGATTTCCCTGACAGCTTTCCGGGCCTTCTGTTTGGCTTTAGCCCAGTCAGTCCCACCCATTTTTGATAGACGAGGAACGTCGGAACCCGTGTAACGGGAAACCTGATCCAGCGACGAGGTCGGTACGTACAGTCGATCCGGAGACTGTCCCTTCCTTGAAGGTAGGTATTCGACGACAAGGTAATCACGTTGCACCTGCACCCCGTTCGCGTCAGGGGTGCTCCGCGTCGTCATCTCAACAAACTTCCCGATGCCGTGCTGTTCGTGCACTATGTGGTCGCCGGGGTGCAGAGTTAGGGGGTCGATACGCGCGCGACGCTTCGACGGCATCTTGCGCATGTCTTTCGTCGAGCTTCCTGCCCGCCCGGTCAGGTCCATCTCGGTTAGAACTGCAAGCTTCAAACCTGTCATCACAAAACCGCTACTGGCCGCAGCGGGAACAACAGAAACAACGGACGAGGCGCCGGGCTCGGCACAGTCCGTCAGTTTCGCGGCGACGTCTGCACCGCCCAGGACAGTGACGATGCGTCTGCCCGCACCGCGGGCAGGGACCGTTACCACCAGGTCCCATCCCGCTGCCGAAAGCTGACCTAAGTCCTCCGCAGCCTTCTCTAGGTTTCCCCGGTAGGGACGGACCTCCCTTGCCCCAACCTGGACCAGGTCCGGGCTAGCAATGCGGGCCGGTGAGGGCGCGGCTTCCGCAACAGAGTCAGCACGCCCTGAGTCCTCCGTAGCTTCTTCAGCATCCGCAAGCGCAGGCGGGGGCAGGGTGGTCAGGGACCACCAGGAACCACCTGGCGCCCCCCACGACTGGCTCAGCGGAACAAAGGATCCTTCTTTCAGGTCGATCGGGGCTTTGCCACCGTCAGCGGCGCTGCCCCACGCAGCCTGCAGAAACTCTTCAGCCGTGGTTATCAGGTCCTCGCTGCGCGCCCACACCTGCTCCGACTCATCCAAGAAATAAAGCGTGTCCTTGGGTAGCAAAGAAGTCAGCTGCTCCATGCCGCCAGCAAGTAGCGGGGAAAGTGACTCGAGGCCGGGGGCATAGATTCCCTCGGATGCAAGTTCGAGTAGTTCGGATGCCGCCGGGTACTGCCGCGTGACCTCCAGGGCCTTCTTACGGATGTCTTGGGTAAGGAGCAACTCGCGGGCAGGGGGGGCCCAGAGCCCCTGCTCCGCCGTGTGGGTAGTGCGTTGGTCAGACACGTTGAACCAGCGAACCTCATCAACTTCGTCCCCGAAGAACTCGACTCGCATCGGATGGGAAGCGGTCGGCACGAAGACATCAACGATCCCACCCCGAACGGCTACCTGTCCGCGAGACTCAACAAGATCCACAGGCGTGTAGCCAAGGGCAGTGAGGCTTTTCACCAGCTCGTCACGGTCCAGTTCGTCGCCGGCTCGGGCCCGGACGGGCCGCACGTTCGCCAGGCCCTTAATGATCGGTTGCATGAAGGCACGAAGAGGAACAACCAGGATAGAAATTGGACCCCCACCCGGAGCATTGGGGTCCGGGCAAGAGATACGGCGCAGGACAGCGGCTCGGCGAGCCATGGTGTCCACCTGCGGAGAAAGACGCTCATGAGGGAGTGTTTCCCACGACGGAAAGACCTCAACTCCGTCAGTCCATGACTCAAGCGACGCAGCCAGCTGCTCTGCCTTACGGCCCGAAGCCGTGACCACAACGACTGGGCCGGACCCAGGCGCCCGGTTCTGCCTAGCTAAAGAGACAACAGCTGGACGGAGCCCAGGCGGGCAAACCAGGGTTCCGGTCCCCACCTCCGCCATCTGGGGAAGGGCAGCTTCCAGGGCAGGGTCGGTGTGAAGCAGCGGGAGAAGTGGAGCGAGCGGCTTCACCGCGAATCCCTCGAATGCAACTCCATCTGCGCTTTCGTGAACCCCTGCAAGGCAACGCTCACGACCGTGTCCGCCGCCTGCTGGTAGGTGACCTGCCATTCCTGTAGCTGCTTCCCTCGGATGGGTGCCAGCACGTACGCAGCGGGATCCATGCTACCCGGAGGACGTCCCACCCCAATCCGAAGTCTTGCAAAATCTTGGCTCTTCAGGGCAGCGCTCGCAGACTTGAGCCCATTGTGACCACCAGACCCCCCACCCTGCTTGAGTCGTAGCGTGTGGGCGGGCAGGTCCAGGTCATCGTGAACGATCAGAAGGTCGGAGATGGGGAGCTTCCGCTTCGCGACCAGCCCCGCAATTGCAGGCCCAGATACGTTCATGAACGAGCGGGCGTACGCAAGGGTCAGGGGGACTTGGGCGCCGGCGGGACCGACCCGGACCCTGGCCACCATGGTTTGGCTACGATCCATTTTGAACTTGGATCCGCCTTCTCTTGCCAATAGCTCGACCGTGGCCCGTCCCACGTTGTGCCTGGTGTTTTCATAGCGGGACCCGGGATTACCGAGTCCTACGACCAGCCAGTGTTGCTCAGTCATTTTCCCCCTGCTCAAGGCACTACTCACGCAAGCTTACCGAGGACCGTGAGGCTGTAGAATGCGAGAGGCCCGACAACCTACGGGCGATGCCGACTGCGGACTGGAGCCAAATGTTTCTTCCCGACCGCGCCCCAGGCGAAGAGTGGCTGGGTGTAGTCGTTGCAGTGCCCCAACCTTGGAGCACGGAAATCACGGAGATACGGCAGGCGATCGGCGACCCGATGGCAATAAGCGTTCCCCCTCACATCAC
>CAYFRQ010000015.1:7152-11983 GCA_964345615.1 uncultured Actinomyces sp.
AGATACGGCAGGCGATCGGCGACCCGATGGCAATAAGCGTTCCCCCTCACATCACCCTGATGCCTCCACTGGCTGTAAGTCAGGCGATGCGCAAACGCGTGTTCGAGCACCTACGTCACGTGGCCTCTAGCTCAAAGCCCTTCCAAGTGGAGCTTTCGGGTTCTGGGTCTTTCGAACCAGTGTCGCCCGTATCGTTCCTGAACGTAGTCAAGGGCGCAAAGCAGTGCGCCCAGCTTGCCGAAGACATCCGTAGCGGCCCACTCGACTACTGCTTGCGTTTCCCGTATCACGCGCACGTGACCCTGGCTCAGAAGCTTTCCCGACCGGCTCTCAAGCTAGCGCTGGAACTCGGCAGAAATTTCCGCGCCCAGTGGATGGCTCAAGGATTCCGGGTGGACCGAGTCGGTGCCGACGGCACCTACACCTCCACCGCGCTTTTTGACTTCTCTACGACTGGTGCCTAAGACGGTCGAGGCCCCACCCGGCATAATCGGGGCATGAACGTTGACGCCCCAGAAGACACCGCCTACGAGGTCTTGACTGAAGACCAATGGCGAATAAACAAAGCTGACTTTGCTGCAGCGTGGCGCCAAGACAGTCTGCGAAAGAAGATCGCAGCCTTCGCACAGATCTATAGACATTCCCGAATCGGGCGAGCCCTGGGGCGCTACAACTACCAGCGCGGCCGCGTCTTGGCCGGCGGGATCTCTTTCATGGCGCTCTTTTCGATTGCTGCCGCGGTCACGGTCGCGTGGACGCTTCTGGCCCATCTTTTCGCTGCGAACCCCGTGTTCCAAGAGTCTGTGGTGCAAGCTGTCAACTCGTTGCTTCCCGGAATCATGACAGACCCGGTCACAGGCGAGGCGGGGCTGGTCGACCCCAGCAAAGTCGAGATCACGAAAGGGAACTTCATCACAGGAGTTGTTGCCTTAGTGGTCGCGCTCTTCTCCGCTTCCCGCATCGTTCGCTACATTCGCGATGGAATCCGCGCGATGTTTGGTCTGCTCCCCTTCCCGGAGAGCATGATCAAGATCTACCCGCGTTTCTTCCTGGGCCTCGGCCTACTGACGTTGGCTGTGCTCGCGAACGCTGGCTTGTCAATAGCGCTGAGCTGGCTTGAGGACTTCTTCGTAGCGGCGTTCCCCGCGCTCAAGGTTCTCCGTGAATCCGTGACTTTCGACGTCGTAGCCGTCGTGGTCCCTGTGCTTGTCAACTTCGCGGTGTTCCCCCTGTTCATCCGCTACATCGCCGGAGTCCGCGTCCCGCACCGCTCTTTGTTGCTTGGCTCCGCAGCGTTCGCGATTGGGGTAGGGGTCCTAACCGAACTCGGTTCTGTTGCTGTCCGAGCCAGCAAAGACCCGATCATCGCGGCTGCAGCCACGGTCGGAACGCTTCTGCTGTGGCTCAACATCTTGGCCCGGCTCGCCTTGATGATCTGCGCATGGATGGCCAACCCTCCCGCAGTTGTCGCGAAAGTAGCGCCCGAGGACGTATCCACGAAGTCTGTACCTAACTACATCTCACTCAGCGACCCAGCAACACTACAGTGGCCGTTCCACCCGATCTCCGGGGACCTCATCCCCGCACTGGAAGAAAACGGGGACAGCTCACAGGACACGGAAACGCCGCCCGCGGACCCGCTCAACCCCCTCTCCCCACCGACGGCCTTCGGCCCACAATCAGCAGTTTGGACGACCGTGTGGGACCAGGAGGAACTCGCCGCCGAGCAGGCGACCCACGACCACGAAGCGCTCGAACAGTCTCGCGAAGGACGAAGGAAGCTGAAGCGGGACCGCGACGCTACAGACGGTAGGTAACGGTGACGGGAGCGTGGTCAGAGAAACGCGTGTCCCAAGAAGGCGCCCGGAAAATCGCGTAATCCTGTGCCCCGGCCCCCAGGGCCGGGGTGGCGTAGTGGTAGTCGATTCTCCAGCCCGCGTCGTTATCGAAGGCCTTCCCCCGCCACGACCACCACGAGTACGGACCCTGGACTTCTCCGGCAAGTTCCCTCACCGTGTCAACCCACCCCTGCTCCACCCAGTCGTTCAGGTACGCCATTTCGGGATCAAGGACTCCTGAGCGCCTGTTGTGGTTTGGCTTCCAGTTCTTCAGGTCGGCCTGGCCGCGCACAACGTTGAAATCGCCGCCCACCAGGGACTGCGGGCCGCCCCCGTCTGTTGAATCGGCGAGCATCTGTGAGAGCCTCACTGAGAGCGCGTCAAGGTGCTGCATCTTCCGATCCTGTTTTTCCGTTCCCACCTCGCCAGCGTGGAAGTACGCAGATGCAAACCTGACCTCGTCACCGCTTGAGGTTTCAGCCTGGGCCTCGATCCACCGTCCCGAATGCGAATCGGACTCATCCTTATCGAGTCCCTTATGCACCTCCCCCGGCTTCAAAGCGACCTGTGAAGAATCTCGACGCACCGCTATCCCAACCCCAGCTCGTCCCTTCAGCCGCGACGCGTTGAAGTGGGCCTCCCAGGCACCACCGAGCAACCCCGCAGCCAACTGCTCTTCGGCCCGCACCTCTTGCAGTAGCAGCACGTCCGGGGACTCTTGCTCGAGCCATTCTAAAAAACCGCGTCGAACCGCAGCGCGGATGCCGTTCAAGTTCACGGTCGTTACTCTGAAGACAGTTGATGAGTTCACGCTCCAAGTATGCCCACCTGGCCTGGAGTGAGAGGAGATGTCTGTGAGCGATCATTCTGCTGCCTCCCACAGCCATTCGCACGCGAGTGCATCCCGAAACCGCCTGGCGCTAGCACTGGGCGTCACAGCGACGGTTATGGTCCTAGAGGTTGTGGGGTCTTACCTGTCCGGATCACTTGCCCTGTTGGCCGACGCAGGCCACATGCTCGTCGACTCAATGGGTCTGATCGTTGCGCTCATCGCCGCACAGCTTATGACGAAGCCCCCTTCAAGACGGCGCACTTGGGGGTTCGCGCGTGCCGAAGTGCTTTCAGCAGGCCTGCAGGCGGGCATCCTGATCGGCCTCAGCCTTTTCATCGCTTATGAGGCCATCCAGAGGCTCTTTGAGCCGAGCCTAGTGATCGTCGGCCCCATGGTCCTGATGGGCGCGGTCGGGCTGCTTGGGAACCTGATTTCGATGCTGATCCTTGCTGGAAACCGCAATGACTCGCTAAACATGAAGGCAGCATTCCTTGAAGTCGCCTCGGACGCGCTCGGCTCCGTCGCTGTCCTTGTTGCAGCGCTTGTGCTGTGGCTCACGGGCTGGCCCTATGCCGACTCCGTCGCTTCCCTCGCGATCGCGGTGCTAATCGGCTTCCGCGCCGTGTTCGTCCTGCGGCAATCGGTGCGTATCCTGATGGAGTCGGTGCCCGATGGCCTGGATGTCGATGAGGTTCGGCGTCGCTTACTAGCGAACCCCGATGTAGAGGCGGTGCACGACCTGCACGCGTCCACGATCGGCACGGGCATCAACACATTAACCGCGCACGTGATTGTCAGCGACGACTGCGTTAGAGACGGGCAGACCGTTGAAGTACTACACCAGCTACAAGACTCCCTACGCGATCTACCGATAGACGTGAACCACGTGACAATCCAAATCGACTCGAGGAAGCACGCGGGCCACGAGACCCTGGTCCACTAGGGTGACTCCGCTATCTCCACGACGTTGGAAAGTAACATAGCCCTGGTCATCGGGCCGACCCCACCCGGGTTCGGAGTGAGCCAAGCAGCCTTCGTCTCAACCCCCGGGGCCGCATCACCTGCGATCTTGCCGCCCGCGCGGCTGACACCAACATCGACGACTGCCGCCCCGTCCTTCACGCAATCCGCCGTGATTAGTCCAGGCACACCGGCCGCACCAATAATGACATCGGCCTGGCGCATCAGGTGCTCTATGTCCCTGGTCCCCGTGTGACACAGGACCGCGGTGGCCCCAACGTCGCGAGTGCTGAGCATCAGCGAGATGGGGCGCCCAACGGTGAGCCCTCGGCCCACCACGCAGACCTGGGCTCCCTTCAGTTCAACCCCGTATTCACGTAGCAGTTTGATGATTCCGGCTGGAGTGCAGGGACGAGGAAACTTGCCTTTCCCCGAAATGTCCTGGACCAGGCGCCCCAGATTGGTCGGGTGTAGCCCGTCAGCGTCCTTCCCGGGATCCATACGCGTCAGGAGTTCCGTCGCGTCGAGGTGGTCCGGCACTGGGAGCTGCACAATGTAGGCAGTGACTGCGGGGTCAGTGTTCAGCTCATCAATGGCGGCAAGTGCTTGCTCTTGCGTGGCGTCTGCTGGCAATCGCACATCAAATGAGGCAATCCCGATTTCCTTGCAATCCCTGTGCTTCATACTCACGTACACCTGGGAGGCTGGATCTTCCCCGATCAGGAGAGTCGCGAGTCCCGGTTGCACGCCCCTGCCTGCAAGCGCCTGCACTCGTTTTCGGAGGTCTTCCTTAACCCGGCCCGCAAGCGCCAGCCCATCGAGGGGTTTCGCAAGGGTGCTACCGGTTCCCCACGGGTACTTCACTGGTCTAGGCCCGGGTAAAGCGGGAACTTTTCGGTCAGTGTGCTGACCCTTTCGCGGAGGCCCTCTATGTCCACGTGGCCGTCGGCGCCTTGGGCCAGGGTCTGCGCGATGATGTCAGCGACCTCCTCGAAGTCCGGACGCTCGAAGCCGCGGGTCGCCAAGGCGGGGGTCCCGATGCGCAACCCAGAGCTGACACTGGGTGGCCTGGGATCGAACGGGACCGCGTTGCGGTTGACCGTAATCCCAATGCTGTGCAACAGGTCCTCAGCGTCTCGGCCGCTGAGCGAGCTATTTTGAAGGTCGACCAAAACCAAGTGGACATCGGTGCCGCCAGTTA
>CAYFRQ010000015.1:12083-13182 GCA_964345615.1 uncultured Actinomyces sp.
AGCGAGCTATTTTGAAGGTCGACCAAAACCAAGTGGACATCGGTGCCGCCAGTTAGCACGGAGATCCCGCGCTCTGACAGCTCCGGGCTCATTAGCCGCTCTGCGATGATCTGTGCACCTTCGATCGTGCGTTGCTGCTTTTCCTTGAACTCTTCCGTTCCCGCAAGCTTGAACGCGACCGCCTTCGCCGCAACCGCGTGCATAAGCGGGCCGCCCTGTTGCCCGGGGAACAGGGCAGAGTTAAGTTTCTTACCCCATTGATCACCGCGAGAGCTCAGAATCACCCCGGAACGCGGACCACCGAGTGTCTTATGAACGGTTGACGTAACGACATCCGCATATGGCAGAGGCGAAGGATGTAGGCCGGCAGCGACAAGGCCTGCGAAGTGTGCCATGTCCACCCAAAGGGCCGCACCCACCTCATCAGCAATGTCCCGAAAAGCTTGGAAATCAACGTGGCGAGGGTACGCGGACCAGCCCGCAATCACCACCGAGGGACGGACCTCGAGTGCGCGTTCACGGACCTTCTCCATGTCTAGCATGTAAGTCTGGGGGTCGACCCCGTAGGTGTGAGGCTCGTAGAAGCGTCCTGAAAAGTTGAGTTTCATCCCGTGGGTCAGGTGGCCACCGTGAGCCAGTTCCATCCCTAGTATGCGATCGCCCGGCTTAGCCATCGCCATGAGCGCCGCGGCGTTTGCCTGAGCACCGGCGTGCGGCTGAACGTTCGCGTAGTCGGCGCCGAACAGTTCTTTAGCGCGCGAGATGGCAAGGTCCTCAGCAACGTCAACCCACTCGCAACCGCCGTAGTATCGCCTTCCCGGGTACCCTTCCGCATACTTGTTGGTGAGCACGCTGCCCTGCGCTTGGAGCACTGCTCTAGGAACGAAGTTCTCTGACGCAATCATCTCCAGCGTGCCCCGTTGGCGCTCCAGTTCGCCTTCTAGAACCGCCGCAATCTCAGGATCGACTGTCTGCAGGGGTAACATCGCATCTTCAGCGCTCACCGGGTCTCCTCTTCGCGTGACTTCGTGAAACAACGGGTTAAGCGTAGCGCTGAACCCGGGCATTCCCGCAGCCTGCCCGCGCCGCGGAAAGATCA
>CAYFRQ010000015.1:13282-30230 GCA_964345615.1 uncultured Actinomyces sp.
CCTGGGCATCGGGGGCGATCGTGGGAGCATCCGCGGAGTAAGAGGCACCGTTCCCTTTCTCAGCGAGTGTCGCAACCGCGTCCTCACCGAGTAGTCGCGCCAACTGCGCCGGGGCAGCGACCGCTTGCACCGTAGTAATCTGCTCCGTCCACGATTCAGGCATGGCCCTGGCAAGCCCAGCCATGGTGCGCCCCCACCCAAACGCGGCGATACGGGGCGCAGGCCGCAGGTCGCGGAGGTAGTTTGCGGTCTCGGTAAGAACCAACGCGGTTGAGGTAGTCGTTGATTCTTGAGTCCGGACAACGCGGGCGTCGGCAAGCCCAAAGGCGCTCACCAGGGCTTGTTCAAGATCCGGTCGTCTAGCCTTTGGGTGATGGATTTCAATGCGTAACAGTCCGTGCTCTTCAGCTTCGGCGAGAAGGCGTCCCACGGTCCAACGCGTACAACCCAGGCGCTCCGCCACTGCTGCCTGAGTGAGGCCATCCAGGTGGTAAAGCTGGGTAGCACGAAGGGCGTTGTCCATCCGCGCTGCGCCTAGTTCCACGTGTTCTCTTTCCGTCTGAAGCTACGAACCTATCCCGCCGGAGTGCGCAGGTCTAGCGCCAACCGGCTTATCCACTTTAGGCGAACACCCAGAAAAACGTGGCTGAAACAACCGGTGGCCAGCAAAGACAGCTGAAACTCACTGCCTTGCTGACCACCGGTTGTTGGGGCCTGGTTAGATGAAGCCGAGCTCCTTCACCGCGTCGTACTCATCCTGGAGCATCTTGATGTTGTGCTCGATCCCCAGAACAGTCCCTTGAGGAAGCTCAAGACCGTCGACGATTTCCCAGTCGCCACCGTTTGAAACCGCGGGGAACCCGAATGACAGGCCCTCGGGAACTCCGTAGTGGGTCCCGTCAGAGTACGCACCCACCGTCACAAACTCGCCCTCTGGGGTACCGCAGACCCAGTTGTGGACGTGGTCTATGGCCGCAGCCGCTGCCGACGCCGCTGAAGATGCTCCTCGAGCCGCGATGATCGCGGCGCCGCGCTTCGCCACCGTGGGACGGAAGTAATCGGCGAGCCACTGCTGGTCCACAAGGTCGTCAGCGGGAGTTCCCGCGACAGTCGCGAATGTGACGTCGGGATACTGGTCAGCTGAATGGTTACCCCAGACAACCACGTTCTTAACGTCCCTCACCGGTGCCCCGGTCTTTTCTGCAAGTTGCGCCATGGCACGGTTCTGGTCGAGTCGCATCATCGATGTGAAACGTTGCGGGGGCACGTCCGGAGCGTTGTTCTGGGCGATGACCGCGTTGGTGTTCGCGGGGTTTCCAACCACAAGCACCCGCACATCTTCTGCGGCGTTGTCGTTGATCGCCTTGCCCTGAGGGCCGAATATTCCGGCATTCGCTGCCAGCAGGTCAGCGCGCTCCATCCCTGCACTGCGGGGCCTTGCGCCAACCAGCATCGCAACAGAAGTACCATCGAATGCCGCGTTGACATCGTCGAAAACCTCGACCGAGTCAAGAAGCGGGAAAGCGCAGTCATCGAGCTCCATAGCGGTGCCCTCGGCAGCTTTCACGGCCTGGGGGATCTCAAGCAAATGCAGCTTAACCGGGACGTCGGGACCAAAAAGCTGACCGGAAGCAATCCGGAAAAGCATGGCGTAGCCGATGTTTCCCGCCGCACCAGTCACGGTCACTATGCGTGGTTTAGTCATTTATTGTGGCTCCTAATTCCATCCTGTTTTAGGTCTTCGGGTTCAGTCTAAACGCGACTAGCCTGGCGCTAGCCCCTATTTTCGGTTCGCTCGGTAGTAGCGGATCAACTCCCGGGTCGAGGGGTCCAACGTGTCAATAACTTCCGTGTCGCCCTGGACAGCTGGGAGAAGCGCGATCGCCAGAGCCTTCCCGAGCTCAACGCCCCATTGGTCGAAGGAGTCGATGCCCCATACGGCCCCCTGAACAAACGCGATGTGCTCGTAGAGGGAAATGAGTTGCCCCAAGACTTCCGGGGTTAGCGACGGCGCCATGATCGACGTCGAGGGACGGTTCCCCGTGAAGATTCTGGCGCTGACCAGCTGCTCTGGCGTCCCCTCATCCCGAACCTCCTGCTCACTCTTGCCGAACGCCAGGGCTTTCGTCTGAGCGAAGAAGTTCGAAAGCAACAGCTCGTGAACATCCGTGCTCCCGTCCTTCAGTGGCCACTGTGGGTTGACGAACGCAATGAAGTCTGCGGGAATCAACCTTGTTCCCTGGTGGAGCAGTTGGAAGAACGCATGCTGACCGTTTGTCCCGGGCTCCCCCCAGTAAACCTCTCCGGTGTCGTAGCTGACGGGAGCACCATCCTGGCGCACACCTTTCCCGTTTGATTCCATCATCAGCTGCTGCAGGTAAGCGGGGAAACGATGTAGATCCTGGGAGTAGGGGATCACAGCGTGTGAATCAGCCCCTAGGAAGTTGACGTACCAGACATTCAACAAGCCCATCAGAAGGGGGACGTTGCGCTCAGGCGGGGTCTCCCTGAAATGGAGGTCCATCTTGTGCAGGCCGGCCAGGAAGGCTTCAAAGTTCTTGGGGCCGAGCAGGATGGCAAGGGACAGTCCGACGGCAGAGCTCACCGAGTAACGTCCCCCGACCCAGTCCCAGAACCCGAACGCATTCGTGGGGTCGATGCCGAAGGCCTCAACTTTATCCAGCGCGGTTGAAACCGCAACGAAATGTTTCCCTACGGCATTCGTTGCAGCCTCTGAGTCCTGCTGGTCCAGGACCCCCGCCTTGGCGAGGCCATCAAGGAACCAGCTGCGGACCAGCCGAGCATTAGTCAGGGTCTCCAGCGTCGTGAATGTCTTGGAAGTCACGATGACAAGGGTCGTCTCTGGGTCTAGCCCAGCAAGTTTTTCTGCGACGTCCGCGGGATCGATGTTAGAGATGAACCGGCCCTCAAGCTTCGGGTCCACGTATCCAATAAGAGACTCGTAGACCATGACTGGCCCAAGGTCGGATCCGCCTATCCCGATGTTCACGACCGCCGTGAAGGGTTTTCCTGTGACCCCGCGTAGCTCTTCGCTACGCACCTTGTCGGCAAACTTGGACATCTTCTGCAAAACCTGGTGCACCTGAGGGACGATGTTTTCGCCGCCCAGGCTGAGCGATTCGTCATCCGGTAGCCGAAGCGCGGTGTGAAGCACCGCGCGGCCCTCGGTCACGTTGATCTTCTCCCCAGCAAACATCTGGTCGCGGCGCTTTAAAACCTGCGTTTCTTCCGCGAGTTGAAGCAGGTCCTGAACAATGTCCTCGGTCAACAGGTTCTTGGAGAGGTCCACGTGAAGATCACCCGCGCTAAGGGTGAATCTGTCTGCGCGATCCGGATCTTTTGCGAAAAGCTCAGTCAGGTCTGGCCTGAAGGTTTCGGCGGTCTCTTCAAGCTCCTCCCATGCCCTGGTGGTTTCTGGGTCGATTGCAGCTCGGAGGTCTGTCATCGGTTTCGCTCCTTATCGGCTAACACGCGGTTGAGTTTGTTTTGAAGTCCTGCTGGCACCGGCTCGATGCGTTCCACAGCGATCTGCGTGACGAGTTCATCGGAACCCTCAAGCGAAACCGCCTGCGCCACGGGCTGTAGACGCAGCCACCACTGGTGCTTCGGCCGACGTTTCACCAAGTCGACGTGTTCGCCCATCTGGGAAACATCGGTGCATAGAGTCCCGTCGTGCCCCGTACCCAAGAACACTGCTGAGTCGTCTTCGCTTTCGAAAGCTCGGCCCATGTGGTCAAGCGCAGCCTTCGCAAACCGGGTTGCAAGAAGCCGGTCGAACGGCGTGGGTTCGCCGCCCTGCTGGATGTAACCCAAAGCTGAGTCGCGAACATCGAAGAGACCCTCGCCCGCAGCCTCGATAGCCCTCGCGATGAAATCCCTGTCGTAGTGAGTCGACGTTTCCTCGTTCATAACAACCAGAAGCAACCTTCGGCCAGACTCAAAAGAAAGCCGCATCTTGCTGATGTCAGCAGACAGCTCGTCAAGTGTCAGAGGGTCCTCGTTCAGGTAGATGTACTCCGCACCGGAAGCCATACCGCTCATGAACGCGAGATATCCGCAACGTCGCCCCATCGCCTCGGCGACAAAGCACCGCCTGGAAGCCGCCGCGGACTCTTTGATCCGATCCAGGGCCCAGACGTTGTTGTTGATGGCGGTGTCTGCACCAATCGATAGCTCCGTGCCGGGCAGATTGTTATCGATCGAGGCGGGGACAAGCACGGTTGGGATCCTGAAGGCCGGGAAATGTGAGCGAGCCTTTGTTATCTGATCCACTGCTTCGTACGCTGCAAAACCGCCGATCACGATGAGCCCCTCAATCGAGTGGTTCTCGATAGCACGACCAAGCGCATAGTACGACTCGACCGGTGGAACCTGGCGACGGGTCCCAAGCATGGCCCCTCCTTCGAAGGCCCAACCTTCGACGTCGTCCCACTCGAGTTCCCTAACCTCTCCGTCCTGCAGACCCGCCCAGGAGTTCTCAATGCCGAGCACAGTCCAGCCGCGGTGCAAACCCATCCTCACCGCGGCTCGGGCCGCTGTGTTCATGCCTGGGGCCAAGCCACCCGCGTGAAGAATCGCTACGCGGCGCGGCCGGTCGCTGTGATCGCGAGTCTGAGGTGGGTCAGACAGGATCCTGAAGATTTCACCCATCTCGTAGTAGGAATCACCGCGAGCCCGCCTGGCAGCCTCGTAGTCTCCCTGCTTGATGAGGTCAACGACAGCTCGGGTGTCCTTGATTGCTTCAACCATGGGAAGTGAAGCAATGCGATTGTGTCGCACACCAAGGATTAGCGCTTCACCATAATTGTCGGGGTCGAAGATTTCTTGCGTTGCGGTGTAGCCCAGGGACGTCGACATCCACCTGTCGTACGCACTTGGAGACCCACCGCGTTGCACGTGGCCCAGTATTGTCGACCTGGCGTCCTCACCTAGCCCATCGCGAACCGCAGCAGCAACGTCTTCGCTGGTGACTGAGTTTCCCTCCGTATCCCGGGCTCCCTCAGCCACAAGGATCATTGATTCACGCCTGCCAGCTTCGCGGCCTAGCGCAAGCTTTGCGCACATCTCTTCACGCCAGTTCGGACCCGCGGGCTGTTCAGGAGTGAAAACGTAGTCAGCGCCACCTGCAACCGCACTCATCAACGGCAGGTACCCACAACGGCGCCCCATGACCTCAACGATGAACGTTCTCTGGTGTGACGCTGCCGTCGAAGCAAGCATATCCATGGCTGAAACGATGCGGGAGAGCGCAGTGTCGGCACCGATTGTCATGTCCGAACCGACCAGGTCGTTGTCGATCGAGGCCACCAAGCCGATCAGTGTCAGCTCAGGATGCTTCTCCGCCACCCCTGCACTGATTCTGCCTGCTTCAACCAAGTCAACAAGATACTGCTGCCATTCGCTCCGGAACTCATCAGCCCCAGCTAGGGACCCGTCCCCGCCAATCACAACCAACCTGTCGATGCCCGCGGACAAAAGGTTCTCCGCAGCTGTGAGGCGGCCCGAATACTCGCGGAACTTAGCGCTCCGCGCTGTGCCAATCGCCGTGCCGCCCTTTGCCAGGATGGAACTCACCGACGACCACTTCATTTTCTTTATAGAGTCGCCGCCCTGGATGGCACCTTCCCAACCTTCCAGAATCGCGAAAGGTTCCGCCCCCGCTGCGAGCGCCGTTCGAACGACGGCGCGAACCGCCGCGTTCATTCCCTGCGCGTCACCCCCTGAGGTGAGGACGCCGAGTCGGTATGGAAGTCCTGTGCGCGGGTTTGTTCCGTCGATTAGTCTGTCCATGATTCTTCTAAGCTCCTGCCTCCGGTCGCATGCCTAGTCGCTTCTGCAGGTTCGTATCGATCGCTTCCAGGAACTCTTCAGTCGTTAGGAAAGGCTGCTCGGGACCAATCAGGAGCGCCAAATCCTTCGTCATCTTTCCGCTCTCAACCGTCTTCACAACAACGTCCTCGAGGGTGCTCGCAAAGTCTGCTACCGCTGGCGTGTCATCCAGCTTGGCGCGGTGGGCAAGGCCCCGTGTCCACGCGAAGATGGACGCGATCGGGTTCGTGGAAGTCGGGTTTCCTGCCTGATGCTGGCGGTAATGCCGGGTTACGGTTCCGTGGGCAGCTTCGGCCTCAACGGTCTTCCCGTCCGGGGTCATCAGGACTGAGGTCATGAGGCCTAGTGAACCAAATCCCTGAGCAACGATGTCGGACTGGACGTCTCCGTCATAGTTTTTGGTGGCCCACACGTACCCGCCCTCCCACTTAAGCGCGGCGGCTACCATGTCGTCGATCAAGCGGTGTTCATACGTGAGTCCAGCCGCCTCGAATCGGTCCGCGAACTCCGCGTCGAAGACCTCTTGGAATATGTCCTTGAATGCACCGTCATAAGCTTTTAGGATCGTGTTTTTCGTTGAGAGGTAAACGGGGAAGCCTCGTTGCAACCCGTAGGCAAAAGAAGCACGCGCGAAATCCCGGATCGAATCGTTGAAGTTGTACATCCCCATGACTACACCGCCGCTCTCGGGGATCTCGACAACCTCAAACTCCATGGGCTCAGAGTCATCGTTCGGGGTGAAGGTCAGGGTGACCGTGCCTCCGGTAGGTGCCTTGAAGTCAGTGGCACGGTATTGGTCTCCGAAGGCATGCCTGCCAACCACAATGGGTTTCGTCCAGGTTGGGACCAATCTTGGAATGTTCTCGATGATAATGGGCTCGCGAAAGATCACCCCGCCCAGGATGTTTCGGATCGTTCCGTTTGGGCTCCGCCACATATTCTTGAGGCCGAACTCCTTAACGCGGGCCTCGTCGGGGGTGATGGTTGCGCACTTAACCCCAACACCGCACTCCTTGATGGCTTCTGCGGCCTGAACCGTGACAAGGTCGTCTGTCGCGTCGCGATTCTGGATCGAAAGGTCGAAGTACCGGATGTCAATGTCCAGGTAGGGAAAGATCAGGCGGTCCTTTATGAACTGCCAGATGATCCTGGTCATCTCATCCCCATCGAGGTCAACGACCGGACCAACTACTTTGATTTTTTCCATGCCTTCTGTTCCTTCCTTCGGGCTGTTCGGAGTTGCCAACTAGAGTTCGATGCCGATGAATACAGGTTCTGCCACAAGGGTGATCCCGAACTTCGCTGCAACCCCGGCGCGGACAGCTCGGGCGAGCTGAACTACGTCAGAGGTCGTCGCGTGACCTCTGTTGGTGACGGCAAGAACATGCTTTGTCGACAGTGACGCCTGTGCCCCAGGATACAGTGACCAGCCTCGCCCGAACCCGGAGTGGTCGATCAGCCAGGCTGCGGAGGTCTTAACCTTCTGCTCACCCGTCCGTTGTTTCGTTAAGAAACGAGGGGCTCCCTCTGGGAGCAGTTCGGCACCGGCGGAGCTCAGCATCGGGTTCGTGAAGAAGGATCCGGCCGACCACGTGTCGTGGTCCGCGGGGTCAAGCACCATTCCTTTGCTGCGGCGTAAGTCGAGGACGGCTTCCCGCACCGCGCTTGCCTGTGCCCGGTCACCGACTTCAACACCGAGCCTAGATGCGAGTTCTGTGTATCGGATCGGGGCTGACAGAGGATCCCGACCCAGCCGAAGCTTGACGCTGAGGACCAACCACCTGGGGGTGGATGCCCAAAGCTCCTGTCCGGGGCGTTTAGAAAACAGCGAACGTTTCAGCAACGAATCTCGATACCCAAGCTCCAGGTCGTCTCTGCTCAGCGTTAGGGTTTTGCCGGTCTGACGGTCAAAGGCCAGCACGGACACCAGGTTGTCACTAAGTTCGCGCCCGTAGGCACCAATGTTCTGAACGGGCCCGGCGCCAACGCTCCCCGGGATACCGGAGAGGGCCTCCACGCCCGACCAGCCACGCTCGACTGCTTCTGCAACAAACTGGTCCCAGGGCGTGCCCGCCGCGACCTCTACGACCACGCTCCCATCGCGTTCTTCAACTCCTAGAACCCGGTTGCGTGAATCTTGCAAGACAAGACCTGGAAACGGGGCGTCTGCAGCAACAACGTTCGATCCGCCGCCCAGTAGTAGCAGGGGGACGCCTTCTTGGTCCGCCTGCTTGACGGTCTGCACTAGCGGCCGCGGGTCGGACTCGCGTTGGACTCGTTTCGCTACGCCCCCGACCCGGAGGGTCGTCAGAGTTGACAGCAACTGCTCCTGGGCCATGCCTACCTGCGTGGTTCCATTCTGGACTAGTAGAGTTCGTCGTCTGATCGAGGTTCGGGCTCTTGCGGAGCCGCGATCGGGAACTCGGGATATTCTTCGGTCACCGCAGTGGGGCCCGCGGGCGGCGCGAGCTCGGTGACGGACACGACCGTCTCATCCCCCATTTCGCCCGTGTAAGCCTCAGCTACAAACACGTCCGCTGAGGGCAACGTAACCTGAGCGAGCGCCTTCTTTTCTTTGAGTGCCGCACGTTTTGCCGCGATCTTTCCGCGCAGCAGGAACAGCACGACCCCCGCAATGATGAACACCCCGAGCAGCGACGCGATGAGAATCATGGAAAACAGGGACAGCCCGGAGCCCGCAAACACCAGAACCGAATCGCGTTCACCTACGGTGTCACCGGAGTCGATCACAGCTCTGCCACCCGTTGCAAGAGCGCACCAGGGGTCCGTGTCTGCACCCGGGAAGATGGAAGCATCCGCGAAGCACTCTGTTTGTAGGGCCTTTTCCGTCTTGAGGGAGTGAAGGAAAGGAAGCGAAACCTTATAGTCGATGCCTTCTAGGACCTCGGCATCACCGATGACAGTCGAGAAGGGAATCCCAATTGCACCGAAGTACTCCTCAGAGAACGCGCCTCCGGTCTGGGTGAAGACAACCTCTGCGCCCGGAATGTATGTAGTCAAGAGAACACTGAACTCCGCTGCGCTTGGAGCCTTGACCTTGACCACGTACTCCCAGGTCTCGCTGTTTTCTTTCACTTCGACGTCATCCGCCGGTCCAGCCTGGAACACAGATTTGAGCAGTTCGGTGTTGGCGGACGCTATTTCCGCCTCAACTTCGTACGTGATCTCCAGGTCTAAAGCGCCCGACAAAGCGACACTGAGTTCCACGTCAATTTCTTCTAGGGGCAAGTACTCGATGAACTCGATTGGTTTCCCGTTTGCGGGGGTGAAGAGGACCTGGTGATCACCGTCCGGTTCGACGTACCCGGCCCCGCTCTCAGATTCATTAAGGCTCCATGAGTCCGGTAGCGTGATTTGGTCCTCTATTGGAGAGTCTGTGTAGTAACAGAGTTGGGAGCAATCAACCGCGTCGGTGAGCGTTACGACAGTTGCTGGGATCCCGAGGGCAGGAGCACCTTCTTCCACGCGGAACACGGACTGATCAGTACCGAACAGCTCGTTCATCGCGGTTTCCATGTCCGCTGGCGAACTGGCGGGGATGTCTACGCTCCAGAGAACGTAGTATCCCGAGTCATCGATGGCGGACATCGTGGCACCCGCAGGAAGATTTTCACTGAAGTAGCTCTCTACCAGCGAGGCTTGTTCTTCGTAGACGTCGCCGTCCATTTCGAAGTTAATCGTCCTGGACCAGGTCCCTTCTCCCTGGTAGTCGGTGGTCATCAAGACAGAGGACATTCCGCCTTTCTCTCGATTGTCAAAAGAAATCGTCGAGTAGGTCGTCTCTGTCTCACCCTCGAAGGTCACGCTTGTCGTCCCGAACTCAAACATTGAGTCGGCGTCTGTACTGGAGATCATCCCTTCGTCGACAAGGGCGGTCCTCATCCACTCCAGAAGGTCTTCTGAGTCGAAGTTTTCGTCTACCACGACCCCCTGAGAAAAGGGCGAGTCTGCTATCGCCATCAGCACTTCTGCTTCGAGGTCGACCTCTCCCGCATCCAGGACTTCCTGTACCTTCGTCAGGTAATCACTAGGGGAAGAAAACGGCAGGACAATCGTCGTCTCATAAGTTCCCTCAGTCAGCGTGAGTGGGGTGCCGGTCAGATTCGCAGGCATGGCTGAGGCGATGACTGCCGAGGCCTCCTCGGCAGTCCCTGACACATGAGAAGAAAAGTCGCTCTCAGAGACGCTCACGACCATGGTGCGCTGTCCCGAGAGACTGGCCGTAACCTCAAGGTCTGTGTTGATCTTCGAGCACCCGGCGACCGCTAGGAAAACCGCCGCCGCCACAGCGGCCACGCGCCGCCAGGGCACGGTGTTGCGGCCCGGTGAAGGATCGGGGAAGACGCCGGTGTCAGTCACAGTTATTCCTTAAGACTTGAGGGTCCCGAGAAGGAGCAGTGCCCGCGGGGGCACTGCCATGGCTCAGTCAGCTCGCAGCCATTATCGCGCTGAACAGCAACGTGAACAGGGCCATCACAATGCCACCCAGAACGGTGAACCAGGCGTACGCAACCAGTGGGCTGCGCTTGTGTGGACCATTCCGGGTCGTGCCAATGTACGTGAGCAGCAGGTACATGAGCGAGACCCCACCCAAACCGATCGGTAGCAGCAGCATGCTCACCGCCAGCGGGAAGATCAGCGTCAGCAAAACCGAAATGCCAAGAGGAAACCACAGCACCGTGCTGGAGACAGCAACCGTCGTCGCGGAATCTACCCACGTCGCCGGGCTTCCGCCCGTCTTGTGGGTAATGAAGACGACCATTGTGGTGACCATGAACGAAGCGAACGCGAGCACCAACGTAAGGAAGAACGCTGAAAAGTAGGTCCCCGCTGAGGGTCCGTAGACACCCATGACGTCGTACGCGAAATCGCCCATCCAGTAGAGGACGCTACCTGCTGCACGAGAGCTGGCAAAAATAAACGCCATTGACCCAAAGGCTACGAGCAACGTGTTCACAAGGAAGGGAGTGAGCCAGTTCCAAGCGGAGACACCGGTCTGAGCGGTGACCTCTTTGGGGCGGTCAAACGCCCTGGGAACCTGCCCTCTCCAAATGTCGTTCTGCACGTCCCAGAGGTTCTTAAGCGACATTACGAACGGGTTGGGCTTCGCGAGCACATAAACGTTTTGCGCTCCGGGAACCGGCATACCTGGAGCGACCGGGACCGTGCCGGGCGCCGGCTGCGGTGGGAACTGAGGCATGGGCGGGGCCGCAGCCTGCGGGGAAGCGGGGGGAAATGGCGTAGCTGATCCAGGAAGAGGGGGCGTGGTGGCACCGGGAAGCGGCGGCAGGCCCGTAGGAACGGGCGGTGCGCTCGCGGGAACGGGCGGCGTAGCTGCGGGCGGGGGAGCGAAACTGGCAGCAGTCTCAACCTGCTCTACCACCTGCTCTGTAAGCTCATCAGCGCCTGCGGAAGACGGGGGTGGTGGGGGCATTCCCAGACTGTTTTCTTGATCGGACATCTTTGCTCCTCTACACAGGCCACTCGACAACTACAGTTTAGTGCCGGAACCCGGGGCTAGGGGCTCCTTGGCTTTGCTACCTTCCCACGTACCCCGCGTTCGCCAGCACGACGTCCATGATTTTCTGAACCTCCAGCGTGGCTCCCCAGGGGACGACACTAGACTCAAGATCCCCTGCGGCGATCCTGCGTGCCGCATCGGCCGCCTGGTACTGGAACCCACCCGGGACCTCGGCATCCCACGTGGAGTGCTCACTCCCCCTGATCGACAAGTTTTCGGTATCGAGGTCGTCCACACGCAAATCGACGCGCGTTGGTCGATAAAACGCGCTCTGGAGATGGATCACGCCGCCCTCGAAAACCAACGTTGCAACGGTAGGACTCAAGGCGTCCAGCTGGCAGCTTGCAACGGAAGTCGCGCCCGGGTAGCTACCGACAACAACGTCGCTAACGTCGATGCCCCGGTCGCTTAGTCGGGAAGTCGTTAGCAACTCACTTGGCATCCCGAGCAGCATTTGCACTAGGTGAATGGGGTAGACACCCAAGTCTAAAAGGGCTCCTCCGCCCAGCTTGGGATTCACAAGCCGATCAACGTGACGAAGCGCTTGTCCGTGGTCGGCCTGTACCGAACGCAAGTGCCCCAGTCTTCCGGACTGCAAGACACCACGCATGAATGCGTAGTGCGGAAGGTGCCTACTCCACATCCCCTCCATCACGAAAAGGTTTAGGTCCGCAGCAGTTTCAAAGACTTCTCGCGTCTCCTGTTCCGACATAGAGAAGGCTTTCTCAACCAGGACGGGCTTGCCCGCGCGAAGTGCCAGCAGTGCGTCCTGTTGGTGCCGGACATGGGGCGTCGCCACGTACACAACATCAATGCCCGGGTCTTCGACCAACTGTTGGTAAGAGCCGTACGCCTTCGCCGGATCCAACCCGAATTCTTGCGCGAACCGGTCCGCCCTTTCCTGGCTCCTTGACCCTACGGCCGAGATGACCTGGTTAGAGGCGGCAGGTACATCCCTCGCGAACGTTCTCGCAATACCCCCCGGCCCCAGAATCCCCCACCGGAGGCTCGGGGCGTCGAATGGGTCTGATTCCTGGTAGTTGGGCGCCACTTGGCGGAACAGATCGGGAAGAGGTGCCGGAAATAAAGAGTCGCTGTGCATACACTCATTATGCCTGCTAAAAGAGGACATGCGCCCCGCTTCGGAACCTGCGTATCCACGAGGGTCGCTCGACCCGATAGTAGGGAGAACTTAGGAATGGAGTAAGTATGGCTATCTCGCTGGCGACATCCCCGAGCCCGCACCTACTAAATGCAGTGAACTTGCTGGTACCTCAACTCTCTACCTCAACCCCTGCCCTATCGATGGAGCAGCTTTCAGCCCTGCTGGACCAAAGCGGCGTGTACCTTTTCCTGTTCCATCCGGACTCAAAGCCGCAAGAACCTGGTGAGGACGCCGAAATCCTGGGGATGCTTACCCTGGCCACCTTCCAGATCCCCACGGGCCTACGCGGTTGGATCGAAGACGTGGTCGTTGATCAGGGCGCACGCGGAATGGGTGCGGGGCAAGCCTTGGTTGAGGCCGCGCTACAAAAAGCGGCAGAGCTAGGCCTGACAACCGTGGACCTAACCTCCAGGCCATCGCGCGCGGCCGCCAACCGTCTGTATGTGCGTTGTGGATTCGAGGCCCGCGAAACTAACGTCTACCGTTACAGGGTATGAACAACTCTCCCGCCGCCGAGCAAAACCCATTCCTCAGACGCTACCTGGACTACTTGGACGCCTCGCCATCCCCGTACCACGCTGTAGAAAGCGCCGCGGCGACGTTGCAGGAGGCCGGCTTCCAGCGAGTCGACCGTAGATCTTTGTGGCCCAGCGGCCCAGGGAGGTACTTCTTTACTGAGCAGGGCGCACTTATTGCGTGGGTCGCACCCGAGGCGAAGCCGACTTCGTTCGCGATTGCAGCCACCCACTCTGACTCTCCAGCTCTGAAGCTGAAACCCGTGCCCCAGCGGACCAGCCCAGACGGTTGGGGTCAGCTAATGGTTGAGATCTACGGTTCCCCGCTACTCAACTCCTGGCTCGATCGGGAACTCTTGATTGCAGGTCAGGTTGTGGATCAGGAAGGAAGGACGCACCTGGTGCGGACTCCCCCGATCGCGCGCGTCGTCCAGCTAGCCCCACATTTCGACCGACAGGTAAACACCAGGGGCCTAACGCTTGATCCTCAGCAGCACATGCAACCCGTCTGGACAGTTCATGAACCAGACGCAGACGTGCTGGAAGTCGCAGCGGCTAGCGCTGGGCTGAAAGGCCGTGACGAGATCGCGGCTTACGACCTGTTTCTATATCCCAGCCAGCAGGCTACGACTTTTGGGGCTAAAGGACAGTTTGTCGCTGCAGGAAGACAAGACAACCTCTCCTCAACCTTCGCCGCTCTGGACGCGTTCGCAACGCTTGACGCTGAGCAAGGAACACCCGGCAGGGTGCCGGTGTTCGCCATGTTTGACCATGAAGAAGTGGGGTCGGGGACCGCGACGGGTGCCAGGGGACCGCTATTACTAAGCTCACTCAAACGGATCGCCTGGGAAAGTGGACTCAGCGACGAACAGTTCGAGCAGGTGCTGGCGGCCAGCTCAGTTATCTCTGCCGACGCGTCACACTCAGTCAACCCCGGATACCCTGAGAAACACGACCCGGACACCCGTCCCGTAATGGGACTCGGGCCGATCTTGAAACTCGACGCAGACCAGAACTACGCAACGGGAGCGCCGGGCAGTGCGCTCTGGAAGTCGGTCTGCAAAAGGGCGGGGTTCGACACGCAACATTTTGTTTCTGAAAGCTCAATGCGCTCCGGTTCAACCATCGGACCGGCCATCTCGGTTTTGCTTGGCACGCCAACGGTGGACGTAGGAATCCCCCTGCTCGCGATGCACTCTGCCCGGGAGATGAGCCACGCACTCGACACGGAACTTCTCTCCAGGGCCCTGGCTGTCTACTGGGTCTCAAAAGAGAAGGAGTAGGGCGCGGTTCATGCTTACGCTATACGGACTCCCCTGACGTGAAAGGCTCCTATGCTCTGGAAAGTTTCGTGGCCGTACCTGCGGATGCACAAGGCACAGATCGTTGTCATCTTGCTTTTGCAGTTGCTGGCTGCAATCGGGGCCCTGCTACTCCCCGACCTGAACGCTGCGGTGATCGACGACGGAGTCGTGTCCGGCGATGTGGCGACCGTCTGGAAACTGGGCGGCGTAATGCTGGCCGTCTCGGCGATCCAGGGCGTGGCGCAGGGTTTCGCAGTCTACTATTCAGCGCGCATGGCAATGGGTCTGGGCGCGTTTCTTCGTAGCACGATCTTTGACCACATCCAGGACCTTTCTGTTCGCGAAGTTCACGAGCTCGGTGCCCCCTCCCTAATAACCCGCTCAACGAACGACATCCAGCAGATCCAAATGGTCGTGCTCATGATCTTCACGCTGATCGTGACAGCCCCCTTGATGGGCATCGGCGGGATCTTCATGGCCCTACGCACGAACGTCCACCTGGGGTGGATCCTAGCTGTCGTGGTTCCGGTCATCGCCGTGATTGTCGTGTTTGCGTGGCGAACTCTGAACCCCCTTTTCCTGACTCAGCAAGAGCGCCTCGACGGCCTCAATACGGTCCTGCGTGAAGAACTGAGCGGCATCCGGGTGATTCGCGCATTCGTCCGGCAGGGGGACTTTAACCATAGGTACACGGACGCCAACACCGCTCTGAAGCAAACCGCACTCCGAATCGGGGCGGTCTTCGCACTAATCTTTCCCCTTCTCTCAATAGTTGCGTCATTCGGCTCGGTCGCCGTTATCTGGTTCGGCTCACGCCTCATTGAAAGCGGGGACATGGAGATCGGGCAGCTTTTCGCGTACATCAGCTACCTCGCGATCATCTTTGGCGCAACGATGATGGCTTCAATGATGTTCTTCATGTTGCCGCGCGCTGAGGTAACAGCGCGCCGCGTGCGTGAAGTGTTCAAGACGATCCCTTCAGTGACCTCACCACCCAAAGACCAACTTCAGGCGTTCCCCGAAGGAAAGCTGACGTTCTCGCTGAAGGACGCGACGGTCCAGTATCCGGGCGCGGAGGAACCGGTACTGAAGGACATCTCCGTCTCTCTTGAACCAGGCACGTCGACCGCGATCGTCGGAACAACCGGATCAGGAAAGTCAACGATGGCGAACCTGTTCCCCAGGCTCATGGACCCTAGCTCAGGGGCAGTGCTGGTGAACGACGTGGATGTCCGAGAACTGAATCCGGAGACCCTGCGCGCTCACATTGGCTTTGTCCCCCAGACTGCGTACCTATTTAGTGGAACTGTCGCCTCCACAGTCAGCGGCGTAGACAATCCGGACGCGGAGCAGACCCTGCGGATCGAGAGGGCTCTGAAGGCAACGGCTGCAACTGAGTTCGTTTCGAAGCTTGACGACGGACTAGAACACAGGGTTGAACCCGGAGGAAAGAACTTTTCCGGTGGGCAGCGCCAAAGGCTGACCATGGCACGCGCCCTCTACCTTGACGCGGACCTATACGTATTCGACGACTCGTTTAGCGCGCTCGACTACTCGACCGACGCTCAGATCCGCAACTCCCTGCGCCAATACGTTGGGGATGCCGCAATCCTCATCGTCGCGCAGCGAGTCGCGACGATTCGGCACGTCGACACGATCTTGGTGATTGAAGACGGGCGCATTATCGGGCGGGGAACCCACCGGCACCTACTGGAGCACTGCCCCACCTACCAGCAAATCGTTGCGTCGCAAGAGTCGGGGATGGAGGCAGCATGAGTGGACCTCACGGACGCGGCGGACCCCCAAGGGGAGGGGCCAGAGGCGGACCTCACGGAGGGGCTGCCGGCGGGGTCAAAGCGCAAGACTTTAAGGGAACGCTGAAGCGATTCATAAAGTTGGTCTCTGGCCACAGACTCCTGATTAGCGCCGTTGCCGTTTCATCTTTGATCGGCGTGGTTCTCACGGTAATCGCTCCCAGGCTTCTCGGTAACGCCACAAACCTGGTTTTTGCCGGGTACCTGGGAGGGAGGCTTCCTGCAGGGACCTCTAAAGAACAGGTCATTGCACAGCTGGAAGCAAAGGGGGACACCAGCGCCGCCGACATGCTCGGTGCCATGGACATCACTCCCGGCCAAGGGGTCGACTTCGGGGCGCTGGGACGATCTCTACTGATCATCATGGCCATCTACGTGGGCTCTGCATTCTTCTCATGGGCTGCGGGGCAGATGGCCCGCATTGTCGTGCAGAACACCGGGTGGAAACTGCGCCAAAAAATCCAGGCGAAGATCGACCGCTTACCGCTTTCTTACCTGGACAAGCACTCACGCGGAGACATCCTGTCTCGCGTCACCAACGACGTCGACAACATTACGCAGACGTTGCAGCAGACCCTGACGCAGTTCCTTACCTCGACTTTTACGATCATAGGCATCATCGCAATGATGCTCTCAATGTCTTGGTCACTGACCCTTATCGCATTGATCGTGCTACCCATCGGAGCCATCCTGGCAGGCATCTTAATGAAGCGGGCCCAACCGCACTTCCGCAAGCAGTGGAAAGCAACGGGAGAAGT
>CAYFRQ010000016.1:0-28095 GCA_964345615.1 uncultured Actinomyces sp.
GCAGCTCCCCCGCTGGAACACTAGGGAAGACAAGCCAAACTAGGAAGCTAGGGCCCTGACTGTGGGGCTCCAGCTTCCTAGCTTTTTAAAACTGGGCTTTTGGGGCCGGTAGCCATGACCACCAACCCCGCTAGGGAAACCCTCCCAGCCATGACCACCAGCCCCTCTAGGGAAACCCTCCCAGCCATGACCACCAGCCCCAACCATGATCCTTAGCTCCTTAGCAACAGCTGCGACCCTTCGACATCGCTTGCAACCTTCAGATAGCGGCGGGGTCTAGTGACTACGGTTGGGGGGACTCACCCCACCCATAGTCATAAGCCCCCACCGCTATCTACTGACCGAACAGCCCAGATAGGGAGTCGAAAATAGGGCGGCAAAAACGGAAACCCCAACGACACACCGTCTAAAACACCACGTTTTGGCCAGCAGCCCCGTTTTGGCCGGCAGCCCCGTTTTGGCCGGTAGCCCGAATAAAGACACCAATCCTGGCCGGTAGCCCCGAACTCGGGGGCCCGCAGACTACAAACGCGGACTCAGGGGCCTCACTAGTCAATCAAGACACCCCCGCTACAGCCTGCTTTATGAAGACCCGCTTTTAGGGCTGGGCCTCCGGGTCGGCCAGCCGATCCAGAGTCGCGGTGACGTCGACCAGGCTGACCCAACTCCGAACCTCTGCATCAGGCACGCTCACACTTAGTTCCCGCTCAAGCTGATCAACCATTGCCCAGAGGGCTAGTCCCTGGATGCCCAAGGACGCTAAGGAATCCGTGGGACCAGCCGGAGTGGAGCTTGGGCTCCCGAGGCTCTGTGCGATCTTGGCAACAAGTTCTGCGTGGTTGCGACCTTCCTGCTGTTCTGGCTCGGGTTCAAAGAAGCCCGCCAACTCCGAACCGAACAGGTCTCCAATACTCACTACCGGTTCTCCCTTTAGCCGACGCGGTGAAGCATTCGTACGGGTGCGCCGGCTCCCGCGTAGCGGAAAGGTTCTAGCTCGTCGTCCCAGGCCTGGCCAAGGGCAAGGTCAAGGGCCTCGAGCAGTTCCTGATAGTTGCCGCTGGTCTGGAGCGCTCCGCGGACTCGATCTTCCGGGATGACAACGTTCCCAACCGAGTCGGTCTGCGAATGGAAAATGCCGAGCCCGGGAGTGTGGGCCCAGCGGGCCCCGTCGCTTCCCACGGAAGGGTCTTCAGTCACCTCGTAGCGCAGGTGTTCCCAGCCACGCAACGCTGACGCTAGGCGGGCGCCGGTGCCTACCTCCCCGGCCCAGGGGACTTCTGCCCGGAGCATCCCAGGGGCCGCGTCTTGAGGGGTCCAGTCAAAGCGGGCCTCACGACCCAAGGCGTTGCTAGCAGCCCACTCGACGTGCGGGCACAGAGCGGGGGGCGCAGAGTGCACGAAAAGGACACCTCTGGTCGCGCTTCCTAACATAGCTACCTCCAGTTGAACCAGGATCGCTTCCCCGACGCTCCTGAGAACTGGTAGCTTGTCTGCGCTGGCGGTTTGCCCACCGAGGTGACGCTCCAAGTATCTCGCATTCACCCAGCTAAAGCCACCCACCGAACTAACACCCGCAAGAAAAGACCCCTTGAGGGGAGCGCACCCTGGTATTGTCACTGGTGTCCGGCCGGAAATGTGATGTAGGCCTCGACAACTGCCGTCCATGGGGGCGCGCAAGGAGAGAACACAGGAGACAGACCCATGACAGATTTCGAGCCCGGTTGGTACCCAGACGGGACAGGCATGCAGCGCTACTGGGATGGAACACAGTGGACGGAGCACACCGCACCCCTAGCCGAAGTTGAGGTGCCCGAAACGGTGGTCCAGGAAACAGTTGAGTACACCCCGCAAGAATCCTTCGCTGCGTCATCTGAGACGGTGGACAGTGCGTTCTCGCAGCAGGGTGTGGATGCGGCCCTGGAGCAGCAAGCAGCGTACGGAGCAAACGAGCAAGCCGCATACGAAACAGGCGGGCAAGCCGCATACGCAACCAATGGACAAGCCGCATACGCCGGAATGAACCAGCAGGCAGTCGCGACGGTGCCGGGGCAGACGACGGTCAACGTCATGGTCGGTCAGGCGGGTCACGCCAACCTGGACACGAATCGCTCCCTGGTCAAGTTCATTCTTCTTGGGATCATCACCTTGGGGATCTACCAGATATTCATCACGGCTCGCGCGGGCGAAGACCTGAACATGATGGCTAGCCGCTGGGACGGCAAGCGAACTATGAACTACTGGCTGGTCTTCTTCCTTTTGGGTCCGATCACGCTACAAATCATGACACTGATCTGGTGGAACGGCTTCGCCAACAGGATCGGAGCGGAACAACAGAGAAGGGGAATGCCCCGGACCGTTTCTGCCAAAGATTTCTGGCTGTGGAGCGTCCTGGGGGCCCTCATCCTAGTGGGTCCCTTCATCTTTGCGTACAAGTGGCTGAACGCCATGAATGAACTCTGCGAGAACTACAACGTCAACGGCTAGAAACCTTTAACGCCATTCTCGCTTCGGCTGCGGGTTGTCGCCCGTTTCGGCTCCAAAAGGCCCCCTTTTCGGCGACAACCCGCAGCCGAAGCGTTCTGGACAGGTGTGGGCGGGGTGGGTGTGGTGAGTCGCACTCCACCGATACATGACTACTCATGTATTGTCGATGGTGTAGGACTTAGTTCCCACATCGATAACGGACTTTAGGAGAAAAGATGTCAGACCTTCGGTTTGCTGTAATCACCGGTAGCACACGCCCAGGGCGTGTCGGCCCCCAGGTATCCGAGTGGGTATTGGAGCAGGCGAAAGACCGCGACGCAACCTACGAACTCATCGACCTAGCCGAAGAAAACCTGCCGATGTACGACGAGTCCATCCCCGCTTCAGCAGGCAACTACCAGCACGAGCACACCAAGGACTGGGCCAAGAAGATCGGCTCCTACGACGGCTTCATCTTCGTCACCCCCGAATACAACCACGCGCTCCCCGCGTCACTCAAGAACGCCCTGGACTACGTCTACGCCGAGTGGAACAACAAGGCGTGCGCGCTGGTTGGCTACGGGTCCATGTACGGCGCCCGCAGCGTTGAGAACCTCCGTTCCATCGCCGCCGAGTTGCAGATGGCTGACGTCCGCCAGCAGCTCGGGTTCTCACTCTTCACCGACTTTGAGAACTTCTCAAAGTTCACCCCCGGCCCCCAGCACACCCAGTCAGCGCAAACCATGTTCGACCAGCTTGAGTCCTGGGCAGGCGCCCTGAAGCCCCTGCGCGACAAGTAGAGCTTTCGGCCAGGTCTTTTGCTGTGGACTCTCCGAAAAAGCGCGACTACTCCCCCGCCGCTGTGAGCGCGTGGGAAGAGATGTTTCGCTCGACAACTTCCATAGCAAGGGACCTGGCCGATTCCGAAGCCTGGTGCGAACTCAGCCAGGCCGAATACGGGGTGCTCTACACCCTTACAAAGAAACCTGAAGGCACCCGCATCCAAGACCTTGGCAGCGACGTGTTGCTAACCCAAACGGGCCTCTCGCGCCTAGTGGCCAGGCTGGTAGAGCGCGGCCTGGTGCACCGTCGCCGCGACCCCAGCGACGCCCGCGGTGTCCTACTGACACTGACGGAAGCAGGAAAAGAAACTCAAAAACGAGTCGGCCGCGTCCACGCACGCGAAATCACAGAAGCCCTGACTCCCCGCCTAACAGAAGGGGAACTGGCTCAGCTTGAAGAGCTCTGCTCCAAGCTGCTCACGCCACCTACCAGTTAGCTTCCCGGATCGCTCTCAGTGCCTTCTTGCGATTCGCACGCGAGAGCCTGTCAATGTAAAGCTTGCCGTCCAAGTGGTCGGTTTCGTGCTGTAGAGCACGGGCCATCAGCTCCTCGCCTTCCACGACCAATGGCTTGCCGTCCAGGTCAACGCCTTCAACCCGGGCGTACCAGGCGCGCTCCGTCGGGTACCACAGGCCCGGGACTGACAGGCAGCCCTCGTCCCCGTCCTGATACTCCTCGGTAGACACTTCCACCAAAACCGGGTTCAAAACGTACCCGATATCCCCGTCAATGTTCCAGGAGAAGGCTCGAAGCCCCACCCCGATCTGGTTCGCGGCAAGGCCGGCGCGCCCGTCCTGGTCAACGTTCTCAAGCAGGTCCTCGACCAGTGCTTTCACGCGGTCATTGATGTCTGTAATGGGTTCGCACGGCGTCCGCAGAACAGGGTCGCCGATGACACGGATTTCACGGTGTGCCACTAGATGGTCCCTTCTTGGTCAAGCTTTTCAAGGAACAGAGCGTCCTCACCACTCCCCGCGGCCACCATCAGCCGCTCATGCAACTTCGTGACCTTAATAAGCGCGAGCTCCTGCGGGACATCCTTCCGTTCACCGCTTCGGCGAACCCGAAGTTCAACCTTGCCGTCTTTCAGGCCCCGGCCAACAACGACCGTGATGGGGAAGCCGATCAACTCAGAGTCCGCGAACTTCACCCCGGCACTGACGCCCCTGCGGTCATCTAAGAGCACGTTCAACCCTGTGGAGTCCAGGTCCTCGGCCAGCTCACGAGCAAAAGCTTCTAGCTGGTCACCCTTCCCGGCAACAACAACGTCGACGTCGTACGGTGCGACGGGTGCCGGCCAGACCAGCCCACGGTCGTCATAGTTTTCTTCAGCCAGCGACGCCAGGACTCGCGAGACTCCGATCCCGTAAGACCCCATCGTGACAACCCGGGACTTCCCGTTCTCGTCCAGAACGGTGAGGCCAAGAACTTCCGCGTACTTGCGCCCAAGCTGGAAAATGTGCCCCACCTCGATCCCGCGGTGAAGCGTAAGAGGACCCGACCCGTCAGGAGCCAGGTCTCCCTCTTTAACCTCAGCGGCCTCGATTGTCCCGTCCGCAGTGAAGTCGCGTCCCATGACCAAGCCGAAGGTGTGGGACTCGGGCTCGTTAGCCCCACTCACCCACACGGTCCCCGGCGAAACCCTGGGGTCGACCAGGTACCTGATCCCCTCCCCGTCTTCGCCCAGTCCCAGGATGTCGGGGCCAATGTAGCCCTGCACCAGCTGCGGGTGCTTCTCAAAGTCTTCCGGCGTCGCCACTTCGACGGCCAGCGGTTCAAGGGAGGCCTCAAGCCGTTTCATGTCGACTTCGCGGTCCCCGGGAACGCCGACCACCAGTAGCTCTCGCGTGCCCTCACCGTCAACAGTTGCAAAGACAACGTTCTTCAGCGTGTCGCCTGCTTCCCAGGGACGGTCCTGGCGCGGGAAAAAGCGGTTCGCCTGGTCAACCAGTGCCTGAATGGTTTCAGAATCCGGAGTAGGCAGTGTTTTCGCAGCCGGGAGTCCGTCCCAAGACACTGGCTCTGGCGCCACCGTCTGGACCGCCTCCGTGTTCGCCACGTACCCGCCCGGGGAAACGACATAGACATCTTCACCCGCGGGGTTCGGGACCAAGAACTCCTCGGACGCCGATCCACCCATGGCCCCGGAAACCGCAGAACAGATGACATAGTTCAGGTCCAGGCGGTCAAAGATCCTTTGGTAGGCGGCGCGTTGCGCGTCGTACGAGGCCTGAAGTCCCGCCTCATCCAAGTCGAAAGAGTACGCGTCCTTCATCAGGAACTCGCGTCCGCGAAGCAGTCCGCCGCGGGAACGAGCTTCGTCGCGGTACTTCGTCTGGATCTGGTAGAGGGTGACCGGCAACTCCTTGTAAGAGTTCACCGTGTCCTTCACCATCAGGGTGAACATCTCTTCGTGCGTGGGGGCAAGCAGGTAGTCGCTCCCCCGCCGGTCTTTCAGACGGAAAAGGTTATCGCCGTATTCTTCCCACCGCCCCGAAGCTTCGTAGGGCTCCTTCGGTAGCAGAGCCGGGAACAGCACTTCTTGGGCTCCAGCCACAGCCATTTCTTGGCGGATGATCTCCTCTACCTTGCGAAGAGTCATCAGCCCCAGGGGAAGCCAAGAGTAGACCCCTGGGGCGACGCGACGAACGTAGCCTGCGCGGACAAGCAGCTTGTGGCTAGCAAGCTCCGCTTCTGCGGGCTCTTCACGGAGGGTGCGGACGAATAGGTCGGACATCCTAGTAAGCAATGCGCCACTTTCCTTCCTTGGGGCAGTTGGCAACCTTGATCAGTGTAGGGCGGGTCAGCGGGGAGCGCGTAGCCCCTTGCGAACTTGAGCGACCCAACGCTTGAACGTGACCGCGCTTACCGCCATGGTCCCCCTGATGAGGACCGCGGGGCGCAGTCCGCTGCTTTCATAGCGTTCGCGTACGTGGACGAAGCAGGACTGGTCTTGGGATGCGGCAAGGCGCACCGCAAGCGAGGCTTGGAAGTCGATCTCGGCAGGGTCCTGGTCAATGCTCTCAAAGTCGGACACCAAAGCAAGCAATTCACCATCCCTGCGGTAGGCCACCTGGAGCGGAATCTCCCAAAGGTCAGCGTAATCATCCAGCAGCTCTTGAACGAAAGGCCAGACTACGCTGGGACTCGCTTCAAACACCGCGACCCGGTCCGCCTGAACGGTAGCGGTCGGAAGGATCAGGTCCCCCGGCATCGACACAAGTGCCTGCGCCCTAGTCAGTCCAACGCGGTTGGGGAACCCCGAAGCTGCGAGACCGCCAGCGACCCCCAAGGCGGTTCCAAAAGCTGCCTTGCGACAAGCCTTACGCAATGACCTCGACCTCTCCGTCGCCCTCTTCAAGTCCCATCTCCCACGCGAGCTGATTCGCGTAGTGGATCAGGGTCTCTACAATCTGGTCTTCGGGAACAGTGGCGACGACCTTCCCCTTTATGAAGATCTGGCCCTTCCCATTCCCGGAAGCAACACCCAAGTCCGCCTCACGCGCCTCGCCAGGACCGTTCACAACGCAGCCCATAACTGCCACGCGAAGGGGAACCGTGAGGTCTTTCAGCCCTTCCGTCACTTCTTCGGCCAGCGAGAACACGTCGACTTGGGCGCGCCCGCAAGAGGGGCAAGAGACGATCTCTAGCGTCTTTTCACGAAGCCCCATGGACTGCAAAATCTGGAGCCCCACTTTGACTTCTTCGACAGGTGGAGCCGACAGGGAAACACGGATCGTATCCCCGATGCCCTCACGCAACAGCGCTCCAAACGCCGCGGCAGACTTGATGGTCCCCTGGAATGCCGGGCCAGCCTCCGTCACGCCAAGGTGCAGCGGCCAGTCCCCCGCATCCGAAAGGAGCTCATACGCCCGAATCATGGTCACCGGGTCGTGGTGCTTGACCGAAATCTTGAAGTCGTGGAAATCGTGTTCCTCGAACAACGACGCTTCCCAAACCGCGGACTCAGCCAACGCTTCCGGAGTTGGCCCACCGTACTTTTCGTACATGCGCCGGTCCAGGGAACCCGCGTTCACGCCGATACGCAAGGACGTCCCGTGGTCCTTCGCGGCGCGGGTGATTGCGCCGATCTGGTCGTCGAACTTGCGGATGTTTCCCGGGTTGACCCGGACGGCCCCACACCCGGCCTCAATCGCGGCAAACACGTACTTCGGTTGGAAGTGAATGTCTGCGATCACCGGGATCGTGGACTGGCGGGCAATGATAGGGAGGGCCTCGGCGTCCTTATCGGTTGGGCAGGCAACCCGCACAATGTCGCACCCGGCCGCAGTCAGTTCAGCGATCTGCTGCAGCGTTGCGCCAATGTCGTGGGTCTTCGTCGTGGTCATCGACTGGACCGAGATGGGGCTTCCACCACCCACGGGAACGTCGCCAACATGAACCAGTCGGGTTTTTCTGCGCCCGAAGGGGTCAAGCTGCACTTCGGGGATTCCAAGAGAAACGGCTTCACTCACGGCTCCATTATCCCCCTGTTTCGGGATCGGGGACCACGGTCTTGGTCACCCTCACGAAAGAGAAAGCGGTTGCAAGACGTCGGCAATCATCAAGAAGACCGTAATCGCCATCAAAGTTCCAAAGACACCGTACGTAAGAGGCATGAGCCGGGCAGTGTCGGCCGGCGCTGGTTTGGGTTTCCCCCGCACCTTAGCCACGGCATTCTTAGCGCCACCGTACAGCGCGCCAGCAACGTGGCCCCCATCCAGGGGCGGAAGAGGAATGAGGTTGAAAACAAACAGGGCCATGTTCAAGGCAGCAAGCAGGGAAATCATCATGATGACCCGATCGGAAAGCGACATTGGAATCCCGACCCCGCCCTGTCCGTCACCGCTGCTCCCGCCGCTCGGCGAGGTGATTTGTCCGGCGATTTGTGCAACGCCGATCAGCGACACAACCCCGTTCGCGTCCCGTTCCTGACCGGTGACGATAGACTTCCCCAACTGATACATGCCGACAGGCAGGGTCAGGATTGCTTTGCCTGTGCCAGTGAACTGTTGCCAGACCACGGACCCAACGTCGGCTAGCGAGCCGCGCTCGCGGGTCAGGGCACTGACGATCCCAACTGAGCGCGTCCCGTCATCCGCAATGTCCGGAACAACCTCTAGGGTCTTGCTTTGACCGTCCCGGTCCACGGTGACCTCTGTGCCCGCCTCGGGTGTTTCTTGAATGAGTTCCCTGAGTTGATCCCACGAGGTTACTTCTACACCGGACCACGAGGTGATCGTGTCACCGGCCTGCAGACCGGCCGTTGCGGCGGCAGTCGTGTGGCCGTCCATTTCCTGGACGACTTCGTCCAGGGTGGTTGAGGGCGCCTGCCACCCGAACCCAAGCAGCACGACTGCAATCAGGACGACGGAAATCAGTAGGTTCATGAGGGGTCCACCCGACATGACAGCAAGCTTCTTTGGGGTGGAAAGCTGGTAGAAGGGAACGCCCGAAGTCCCGCTAGCGATCGCGTCAGCGACGTCCTGTTCGGACTGCAGGCGAGCCTGCTGGGCGAGCGTCGGGGTTCCATCCCTCCGTTTTGTCTTCAAACCGGCGCGGGTTGGGGCGAACATGCCAACGATGCGAACGTAGCCGCCAAGAAGGATGGCTTTCAGTCCGTAGGTGGTGCCACCTTTCTTGACTTTTAAGAGTTCTGGGCCAAAACCCACCCAGTACTCGGGGACGGCAGCCCCGAACTTCTTAGCCGGTAGCAGGTGGCCTAGTTCGTGGAGGGCAACCGAGATGATCAGGCCTACCAGTAGGATCCCAACACCGATCAACCACATCAGAGGTCTCGAATCAGCTTTCTGGCGCGGGTCGCTGCACTACGCTCGGCATCAAGAACGTCCTCGAGAGTCGGCTGGTTCTTTCCCCGGTGATCCTCAACAACCCGTTGGACAGTGTCGACAATGCCCAGCCAGGGCAGGTCTCCCCGCAAGAAGGCGTCCACGCAAACCTCGTTCGCTGCGTTCAGTGCGGCGGGGTGGGTGGCGGACTCAAGCAGGGCCGTGCGAGCTAGCCGCAGTGCGGGGAACGTTTCGTTGTCGACTGGTTCGAAAGTCCACTGCGTCGCCTGGTCCCAAGTTAGGGGCGCACCGACGCGCGGCAGGTGCACGGGCCAGTCAAGCCCAAGTGCGATCGGAACCTCCATGTTGGGGTACGAGGCTTGCGCCACCGTTGAACCATCCATCCAAGTCACCATGGAGTGCACGATCGACTGGGGGTGGATGACCGGGGTGATGGAATCCGGAGGGACGTCGAACAGCAGTGCCGCCTCGATCAGCTCCAATCCCTTGTTCATAAGGGTCGACGAGTTGACGGTCACCACGGGTCCCATGGACCAGGTGGGGTGCGCCAACGCAGCCTTAGCAGTAACCCCCTGGAGCTCCGAACGCGTCTTCCCGCGGAAAGGGCCACCGGAAGCCGTGAGAACCAGGGAAAGCAGGTCGGAGTCCCCGTCCAGATTCTTGGCAGTCAGGCCACGGTTGTGGGTTCCCGACATGAGCGCCTGAGCTATAGCGGAGTGCTCCGAGTCAACGGGGACTATCTGGGCGGGCCTCTGCATGGCGCGCCGCACCAGGTCACCACCGACTACAAGGGATTCTTTGTTGGCGAGCGCCACTGTTGCGCCCGACTCCAACGCGGTGAGCGTGGCGCGTAGACCGACGCCGCCGGTGATCCCGTTGAGGACGGTCGCATCCGGGAAGAGGCCTGCAAGGGTGGGTGGCGCCTCCGGTCCAACAAGTAGCTCTGCGCAGGCCGTCTCCGTAGCGCTCGCGAGCAATGTGAGGTCGTCCAGTTGGGGCTCTGATGCTACGGCAACAACCTCTGGGCGAAACTGGAGGACTTGGTTTGCCAGCAGTTCCACGTTCGACCCGCCTGCAGCGAGTCCCAAGACGCGGAAACGCTCCTGGTGGGAAGCAATAACATTCAGGGCCTGCGACCCGATTGAGCCGGTGGACCCTAAAATCGTGACGCCGATGGCGTCCGTCATGAAACCGCCAAAAGCACGTACATGGCCTTACCTAGGTAGGCGTCAACCTGGGCTTCAACGTAGGCGTTTTCACCGCGGGCCGTGTCGAAGAGGGCGAAACGCAGGTCGGATTCGCTGAGGCTTCCCTGGTCGTCAAAGAAAGCAGCAAGCCGGTCAAGCAGTGCGTCTACCTCATCGCAGTCGTACCCGATCCCGCGGTCTTCAGGGTGATCGAAACGGTCACCGGCGGGGCGTAGGAGCCTGGGGTAGAGCACGGTGGCCTCGTCCGCGATTTTTGAAAACCACGCTGACTCTCCGTGTTTTGCAATGTAGTCCGCCCGGTCCCTCTGAATGAACGCAGACTCTAGGCGACTGAGCGCCGCGTCGACGTTCTGTGTCGCGAAACCGCCCCTAACCAGTGGGAAGGCGGCCTTGCGGATCTCGTCAAAAGAGATGTCTTCTGCTGAAGCCCCGCCCTCGTACGCCCGACGCGCTTCCTGGAAGAACCGGACCACGGGCTCCTCTTCGTAACCGCGCGACAGGCGGCCCGCGCTTGGGAACAGTTCGGTCATTCGTCTTTCTCCTTTGCCCCGGGCGGCGAAGCGGAATGCTCGCCCTGCTTCGATTCTTGCGCTTTCGCCCATTTTGTCGCAAGTTGGCCGCATGCACCATCGATCTCGGCCCCGCGAGTGTCACGGATGGTGGTCCTGATCCCCGCTGCACGAAGAGTTCGGACGAACTCTTCCTGGGCCTCCGGCGTTGAAGCAGTCCAGATGGTCCCGGGCGTTGGGTTCAGAGGGATGGGGTTCACGTGCGCCCACCCCTTGCCGCGGGCATTCAGTTCGTCCGCAAGCAGCTGAGCCCGCCAAGGCTGATCGTTCATGTCTTTGATCAACGCGTATTCAATGGAGACTCTGCGCCCGGTCTTGACGAAGTACCTGCGGGCAGCGTCCAGCAGTTCCCCGACTTTCCAACGTGAGTTCACTGGGATTAGCTCATCCCGTAGGTCATCGTCCGGGGCGTGTAGCGAGATCGCAAGAGTGACTGGGAAACCGCTGTCAGCAAGCTTGTCTATGCCGGGTACCAGTCCCACCGTTGAGACCGTGACGCCGCGCGCGCTCATCCCAAACCCTTCCGGTGCTGGGTCAAGCAGGCGGTGCAGTGTCTGGGTTAGCGCTTTCCAGTTGGCAAGTGGTTCCCCCATGCCCATGAACACCACGTTTGACAGGTGGGTGGGGCCGCCTGTCAACTCACCGTTTTCGCATGTCTGCCTGGCGTGACGGACCTGTTCGACGATTTCGGCCGCGGAAAGGTTCCTGGTGAGCCCCATCTGCCCCGTCGCGCAGAAGGGGCAGGCCATCCCGCAACCTGCCTGCGAGGAGATGCAAAGGGTTGTCCGGCCCGGGTAGCGCATCAGGACGGACTCGACGTTCACGCCGTCATGGAGACGCCAAAGGCTCTTTAGCGTCGTGCCCTCATCCGCGCTCTGCCTGGAAATCTCCGTGACCAAAGGGGGGACCATGACTGCTGCCGCGCCGTCCCTGTCCTTCGGGGGTAGGTCCGTCATTTGCAGAGGGTCCCCGATGTTTCTCGCAAAGTATTGGCGCGAGATCTGGTCCGCCCGGAACGCGGGCAAGCCTAGACTTTTGGCCCACTCACGCCTGTCGGTGGCTGGAACGTCGGCAAGGTGCGCGGGGGGTTTTCCTCTTCTGGGGACCGTGAACTGCAACACCGGTTTGGCATCCGGGGTTTTTGCCCCAACAGGGAGTTCGTCTGTGGGGCGTACCTCTCTACCCGCGTGCGTTTTCATGGCTCACCACCCAAACGCGATCGAGTACATGATGAAAAAGGCGGGCGCAGTGAAAAGGAGCGAGTCCAAGCGGTCCATGAGACCGCCGTGACCGGGAACAATCGCCGACATGTCCTTCAACCCAGCATCGCGCTTGATCAGGGACTCAACCAGGTCGCCCAGGGTGCCAATCACAGACCCGACGGCAGCCACAACCAGCGCCCACCACCAGTCGATTCCCATCACCAGGGTGCCGACGTAGCCGACTGCGCCGCACAGGAGGACGCTGCCTGCGAAGCCCTCCCAAGATTTTTTCGGAGAGAGCTTTGGCGCCATCGGGTGCTTGCCGAACGTGATGCCCGCAAGCCAGCCCCCGGTGTCGTTCGCGACTATCGCCAGGACAAAGAAAACGATGGGCCACGGGCTTTCGCTGTGGAAAGAAATGAGTGCAACGAACGAGGCAAAGAAGGGAATGTAGACCAGCGTGAAGATGCTGGCCAACACGTCGTCGACTGGACGAGTTCTGGGGGCGGTTTGGGCCATGCGCCAAGCGATCGTTGCTACCGCGCTCAGGTACAGGCCGATCAGAATCCACGTCAGCGAACCCAGGGCGCCCGCGACAAAGATGCCGGCTCCCCCCACGTAAAGGGGGACGACCGCAACACTGCGGTCCCGCCTAGCGAATGCTCCTGCAACCTCCCAGATCGCAACCCACACCAGCAGTCCAACCAGGACCAGAAAAGCCGGGCGCGCAAAGAAAAGCGTGGAGCCCGCGATTCCGATCAGGACCAGTGCCGATGTAACCGCGGCGGGCAGATTTCGTCCGGCCCTACCGGTTGCGGCAAGCGGAGGCTTTTCCTCCGTCGGTAAGGGCCGGACAATCTGGCTCCACACGGAGTGGTTGCGGCTGGTCACGCGTCGCTAGACCTCTAGCAGCTCTTCTTCTTTTGCGGCTAGCGCGCTATCCACCAGATCCACGTGTTCTTTGGTCACCAGTTCCAATGCTTTTTCTGCGCGGTCGGCCTCATCCTCGCCAATATCGCCGTCCCGTTTCGCGGTTTCAATCTGGTCCTTCGCCTTACGCCTCGCGTTTCGGATCGCGATGCGCCCGTCTTCAGCCCTGGCCTTAGCCTGCTTCACGTAGTCGCGGCGACGGTCTTCAGTCAGTGCCGGAAGGACGACGCGAATGACCTTGCCGTCATCGTTCGGGTTCACGCCCAGATCCGAATCGCGGATAGCTTGAATGATCTCGTTTGTGGCGTTCCGGTCGAACGGCGTGATTAGAACCGTGCGAGCTTCCGGGATGTTGATTGATGCCAACTGTTGTAGCGGTGTGGGAGCACCGTAGTACTCAACCAAAAGCTGGGTGAACATTCCAGGATTGGCGCGCCCAGTGCGAATGTTCTGGAAGTCGTCCTGGGTGGCCGCAACCGACTTCTCCATTGAGTCTTCGGCTTCCAGTAGTACGTCGTCGATCATTTTGTTTCCTGTTCCGTGTCGTTGCTTCCCTTAGTCGTTACCAGCGTCCCGATTGTCTCACCGATCAGGGCCCTTGTAACATTGCCGGGCTCGTTCATCCCAAACACCCGCATCGTGAGGTCGTTTTCTTGCCCCAGGGCAAAGGCGGCCGCGTCAACGACCTTCAGCTGATCGGTGAGCGCGTCCGAATAGGTGACCGCGGGGAGAAGTTTGGCTTCGGGGTCTTTCTTCGGGTCTGCGGTGTAGACGCCGTCTACCCCGTTCTTCGCAATCAGGAGCTCATCGCAGTGTGTTTCAAGGGCTCTTTGCGCGGCAACCGTGTCGGTAGAGAAGAAGGGCATCCCTGACCCCGCACCGAAAATAACTACTCGACCATTCTCCATGTGACTGATGGCTCGCAGGGGGATGTATGGTTCGGCAACCTGGGTCATGGTGATCGCGGTTTGGACGCGGGTCTCAATGCCCGCCCGCTCCAGAAAGTCCTGAAGTGCCAGTGCATTGACGACCGTGCCCAGCATTCCCATGTAGTCGGCCCTGGCACGGTCGAGCCCGTTCTCAGCGAGCTCAGCACCCCGGTAGAAGTTTCCACCACCCACAACGACTGCGACTTCGACGCCGTTCCTGACGGCCTCAGCGATCTGGGCTGCGACTCCCTCAAGGACTGCGGGGTCTAGTCCGATTTCACCGCCCCCAAAAACCTCGCCTGACAGCTTTAGCAAGACTCTTCGCGCACTTGGCGCATCGGTTTCTTCCACTGGGGACCTTTCTAACGCTTTCACCCTGAAGTGTAGGGGACACCGCCCCACCTGGGAACACGTGCCGCGGGCGCACCGCAATCCCCACACGTCACCCGCGGACCCGGAACGCCCCAGCAGGTAGCAGAAGAGGCCCCGGTTGGGGCCTCCTCCTTATGTTTGCTACAGGTCCCTAACCAGCAACCTGGAAGCGCACGAACTCCGTGACTTCACCGCCAACGGATCCAAGAACTTTACCGACCGTCATGGACGGGTCGCGAGCAAAGTCCTGGTCCACCAGGGTGTTGTCTTTGTAGAAGGCGTTCAAGCGTCCTTCAACAATCTTGGGAACGATCTTCTCAGGCTTACCTTCTTTGAGGGTTATCTCGGTGAGGGTTTCCCGTTCGGTTTCCAAAACGTCCTCGGGGATCACGTGGCGTGAGACCCAGCGGGGACGGAAAGCCGCGATGTGCATAGCAACATCGTGAGCCAGGTCGGCTCCGGCCTCGTTCGTTACAACCATCACGCCAACCTGCGGGGGCAGGTCGGGGTTGGTCTGGTGCAGGTAAAGGTCGACGTGATCACCGGTGACACGGGCGATGCGGCCAATCTCGGTCTTCTCACCTACCGTTGCACCCATCTCGTTCACCAGATCTTGCACGGTTCCACCTTCGGTGGGAGCCGCAAGCAGGGACTCAAGATCCGCTGCCTCAGCAGCTACGGCTGCTGCCAGCACCTGGTCTGCGAAAGCGATGAACTTGTCGTTCTTCGCAACGAAGTCGGTTTCTGAGTTGACTTCGACCATGGTGCCGACTTTGCCGTCGTCAGAGACGGCTGCGACGACCAGTCCTGCGGACGCATCGCGTCCCTCTCGCTTGGAAAGCGACTTCAGGCCTTTCAGCCGAATGATCTTCAGCGCAGCGGCTTTGTCGCCGTCAGCTTCAACCAGCGCGTTCTTGACATCCATCATGCCGGCGCCGGTCTGCTCGCGAAGTTCTTTCACGTCAGCCAGTGTGTACTTAGCCATTTGTGTGGCTCCTTTCAGTCCTTGGGCCTACTTCGCGTCCGCTTGGGCTTCTGTCTTGGCTTCAGCTTCAGCTTCGACCTTCTGCTGCTCTTTAACGTCGACGGAAGGGACGGCCGGGGCCGTTTCAGTCTTCTTCGGCTCTTCGGCCTTCTCAGCCGGGGCTCCCTGCGCGGGAGCTTCCGCGGCTTCTTCCGCGACAGCGGTCTCTACAACCTCAACGGTCTCGGCGGCCTCTTTGGCGTCGGCCTCGGGGGTGTTTGAAGCAACTGCCTCTTCGGCGGCAGAAGCTTCAAGGAGTTCGCGTTCCCATTCGGCTAGCGGCTCGACTTCAGCTTCGCCAGTTTCCTTGCTGGGTGCGTTACGGGCCAGGAGGCCTTCGGCAACAGCATCGGCAATGACGCGGGTTAGCAGTCCGACAGCGCGGATTGCATCGTCGTTCGAGGGGATGCCGTAGTCGACTTCTTCGGGGTCCGAGTTGGTGTCAAGTGTCGCGATGACCGGGATGTTCAGCTTGCGCGCTTCGGAAACAGCAAGGTGTTCCTTGGTCGTATCAACGATCCAGACAGCTGACGGGGTTTTGGTCATATCGCGGATGCCGCCCAGGGTGCGGGTCAGCTTGTCCTTCTCACGGCGCTTGATGAGCAGTTCTTTCTTCGTAAGGCCGGTTGCAACCGAGTCCTCGAAGTCAAGCTGCTCAAGTTCCTTGAGCCTTTGAAGGCGCTTGGAGACGGTGGAGAAGTTAGTGAGCATGCCGCCCAGCCAACGCTGGTTCACGTACGGCATGCCGACGCGTTGCGCCTGTTCAGCCACGGCGTCCTGCGCCTGCTTCTTCGTTCCGACAAACAGGATCGTGCCGCCACGGGCAACGGTCTGCTTCACGAATTCGAACGCGTTGTCGATGTCGGCCAGGGTTTGCTGGAGGTCGATGATGTAGATGCCGTTACGTTCCGTCAGGATGTAAGGCTCCATCTTTGGGTTCCAACGACGGGTCTGGTGCCCGAAGTGGACACCGCTCTCAAGGAGCTGACGCATGGTTACAACTGCCATGATCGTCCTTTCACTGCTAAGCAGCTAGGGGCCCAGGGCCTGGCATGCCAGTCCGGTGGGCCGGATTTCGGTTGTCTATCTGAGCTCGAGCTGAGCCCAAATCCTGGTGCCACGGCTGGAGGGCTCCCAGGGAATGCTTCCCCAGGACCAGCGCCCCCGCCCCAGACCTGGGTCTGGTAGTGACACGCGAAGTCACTCGCCCCGCAGGTGCCGAGCGAATGCTGAGGAATAGTTTAGCCCGCCCGCGCACTGGAAGTGCCGTGGAAACTGTGAGGCATGACAGGTTTGACGGCTCTCCCCTGACTCCAATACCCACACGCCTCTCCAGTCAACAAAGCACCACGATGGAGCGATTCCACAACTCCCGGCGCAATGAGCACGAAAAGGGAGGCGCAAGGGGACTCTGGAACTATGACCCCCACTGGCCTCCGCTCCGCGATTGCAGCTGCTGCGGTTCTCTTAGCAACACTTGCTGGCTCGGCAACACCTGCTCACCCAGCAACACCTGTTCTCCCAGCAGCGCGCATTGCCTCAACAACTCCCACTGCCCCGGCAGCAGCCACTCTCTTTACGAGCCATGGCACGCTCAACCGTCACAGCACGGACGCTGCTCACAGCGCGCCGCCGACTTTCCAAGTGCGAACCACGGGCGCTCGGCAAGACCCGAGAACCCCGGACCGGACAGCCAGCATTCCAACCAAAGACCAGCGGTGGTCGTGGCCTTCCGGGGCCCCGACGCGTGTGCTGGCTCCCTTTGACCTGCCTGCGAAACCGTGGTTTGCCGGGCATCGCGGCGTCGACCTTGAGATGGCGCCGGGAGATCCGATCTACTCGCCTGCCCCTGGAAAAGTGATCTTTGCCGGCATGGTCGCAGGTCGCCCCGTGATCTCGGTGATGCACTCTGGGGGGTTGCGCTCGACCTATGACCCAGCCGAAGCAGTGATCGAGGTTGGTACTGGTGTGGAAGCCGGCACTCTAATTGGGCACGTCGCTGACCCTGCCGCCGACACAGTTCATTTAGGTCTGCACTGGGGCGCTCGATACGGTCCGAACGAATACATTGACCCACTCAGAATGATCGCCGGCCCCTCGGTGCTTAAGCCCTGGAACTAGCTTGCTGCACAGGCACACCAAGCAGTCCACCGTTGCTCTTACGGAGAGACGCAGGGAAAGTCTAGGTCAAGCACGGGATGAGCACGCAGGAAAGGTCTAGGTCAAGCACGGGGATGAGCACGCAGAGATGCCTGAACTAGGCGCGGGGGTGAGCACGCAGGTAAGTCTGGGTCAGACGCTGGGCATCAACATGGGTGTAGCGCTGCGTGGTCTGAAGGGATGAGTGTCCCAAGTATTCCTGGACAAACCGAAGGTCTGCGCCAGCCTCAAGCAAGTGGGTGGCCGAAGAGTGCCGCAGGGCGTGCGGTGATAGGGAACGCACGCCTGCGCGAGCCGACGCGCGTTCCAGGCTGTCCCGAACAGTTCTTGGGTTCAGCCGCCCACCCATCTTCCCTAGGAAAAGGGCACTGCCCCCCTTAGTTGCCAAAGCAGGTCTGACCGCCAGCCAAGCCTCAAGCGCCTTCGCCGCAGGCACCCCAAACGGAACGATCCTCTCCTTACTGCCCTTGCCAAGGACCCGTAACCTCATGGCGCCAAGATCCACCGACAAAAGGTCCAGACCAGTCAGCTCCGAAACGCGAAGCGCAGCAGAGTACAGCAACTCAAAAACGGCCCAGTCGCGGACCGCTACGGGCTCGCCGCCTCCCGCCTCGCGCTTAGCCGTCTCCAGCAAAGCCTCGACCGCTTCCAATTGCAGAACAGTGGGGAGTGCGGACGGACCTTTTGAGACCCTTAGCGCGGAAGTCGGGTCATCCGAGATGACGCCTTGCTCCACCAGGTAGCTGCAGAAGCTCCGCACTGACGCGGCGTTCCTGGCAACCGTCGCCCGCGAGCGTCCCTGCTGAACCCTGACGGCAAGCCAACCACGCAAAGAACGGTGAGACAGCAACGGCGCCAGCTCGCTAGACGCCACACTGTCGAGGTCGTGCTCACCTATTCCCAAGTGCTCTAGCAGCAGACGGATATCTGACTCGTATCCGCGCCGCGTCTGTAAGGAGTGTCCCTGGCGGAGCGTCAGCTGCTGCCCCCATCCCTCAAGGATCTGTGCCACGGTCCGTTCCATGGTCCGATCCTAAGACTCCGGTCGAGGACAGCACCGCCGACCCTCGCTTCGTCCTACGCGACGCGGGCCCAGTGCCCGGTGTCGGACTTGGATGCAAGTCCCTGGACCTGGAGCCCCAGCAAGCCCATCCGAACCTCGCTCACGCTCAGCCCGCTCTCTGACGCAGCCTGTTCCACAGTGGCCCGCCCGCGGCGGGGCAACGCGTCCCACGCACGCCTCTCAAGCGGATCGACCGTGTCCAGCCTGCTGGGAGTTTTCGACTGCCACGTGCTGACCTGTTGCGGGAGGTCGAAAAGTGGACTGCTATCCTGACTCGCATCCGATCCCAGCAGCGCCACGATGTCCGAAGCCTCCGTGACCACGTGCGCTCCATCCTTAAGAAGCTGGTTGGCCCCTGCGGAAGTTGCAGAGGTGACAGGTCCCGGGATAGCACCCACTTCCCTGCCCAGCTCGACAGCACGATTGGCGCTTGCTACCGCACCAGAACGCAAGCCCGCCTCAGCAACCACCGTGACCACCGAAAGCGCTGCGATCACCCGGTTGCGTTCCAGGAACCGCCACCTGGCAGGTCGGTACGACGGCGGCATTTCCGCCACCAACCCTCCCCCGCTAGACACGATCTGGTTGAACAGGGACGTGTTGCCGGCGGGGTAGAGGTTCCCGAGCCCACCACAGAGGACCGCAAGCGTCGAAGCCTGGTCGGTGATCGGCCCCGCCGGACGCCCTTTCAGAGCGCCGCGGTGAGCCGCAGAGTCAATGCCGTACGCACCTCCGGAGACCACGCACACGCCAACTCTGGCAAGCTCAAAAGCCATGTTGGTGGTGACCGCGTTCCCGTAGGCAGTAGAAGCCCGTGCCCCGACCAGTGACACGCAGTCCTGCTCGGGGCTTGGGAGTCTGCCAAGCACCCACAGGGCAAACGGGGCTGCGGACCCCAGGGCGTCGAGCGCGGCAGGCCAGTCGGCATCTCCCTTTGTGATCAGCACGCCTCCAAGCGATGACAGGGCTTTCAGCTCGCGCTCCAAGTCGAGGTTTTCAAGCCTCAGGCGAATGCGCTCGTGAACAAGACGCCAAGGGGGACCCGCGGTCTCCTCCACGTTAGGCTCCACGAAGGCGCTGGCAGCCCAAGAAAGAGCACCCACCGGCCCTTTTCGCTCCACTAGCGCTCCGATCCTTGTGTCTCCTGGTTCAGCGATCCCACTCCAGGCGGCCAGGGCATGGCGTGAGCTCAGTTTGTTCAGACGAGTTTCTGTCATATCCACGATGGGACTCCTTCCGTTACGCCCCGCAGTTCCATTGCGAGCGTGTAGTCATCTGTGTTGGGTTCGTTTCGTCCCTCGAGGTCGGCGCAAGACCAGGCCATGCGCAGGATCCTGTCGGCACCGCGCAGCGAGATGATCCCCCGCTCGACAAATCGTTCAAGGCCGCGACTGTAGGAACGTGAAAAGGCTGCGTTCTCCCGCAGGAAACGGCCGGGAACCTGCCCGTTGGTCTTCCAGGGCGTCCCTTTCCAGCGGTGAGCGCTCCGTGCTCGGGCTTCCGCGACACGTTCACCTACGGGAGCCGATCGCGCCCCACCGTCCCCATAGAACGTGAAGTGCTCCGGACGGTCGACGTGCACCTGAAGGTCAACGCGATCCAGCAGAGGCCCCGAGAGTCTCGCGCGATACTGGGCTTTCCGGTGCGGTGAGCAGCGACAGTTCTCTGCGCCGACCCCGCTGCCGTACCCACAGGGACAGGGGTTGGCGGTTAAGACCAGTTGGAACCTGGCTGGGAAGTTGACCTGTGAGCGGGCCCGGTGAACGGTGACGCTCCCCCGCTCGATCGGCTGACGCAATGCGTCCAGCGTGCGTTGGTCGAACTCGGGGGCCTCATCCAGCAGCAAAACTCCGGCGTGTGCCAAAGAAACGACTCCGGGACGGATAGGGTTCCCACCGCCGATCAAAGACACCAGGGTGGCAGAATGGTGCGGCATCTCGAGTGGCGGCCTGCTCTGAAGACTCGTAAGTCGCTCACCACCATCTACCAGGGAACGTAGCGCAGTCGCCACCTGCGCATCTTTGGTCCCCAGGTCCGGAAGAAGCCCTGGAAGCGCGCGAGCAAGCATGCTCTTGCCTCCCCCAGGGGGCCCATGAAGAAGCAAATGGTGGCCCCCAACGGCGGCGACCGTAAGAGCACGAACAGCGTGTTCCTGTCCCTTGATCTCTTCAAGATCAACGCCGTCATCAGCCTGAATCGGCTGGGCGACAGAGGAATCCGCGCTGTCGCCTTCCTCCCAGGCCAGCTCTGCAAGCTCTGTCACCTGCCCCCAGGCGTCCTGCACACCGAGGCCGCCCTCCTGAGAAAAGGCGTACAGAAGGTCGGTTAGGTGCCGGCAAGGCACGACCTCCACGCAGTTTGGAAGCCTTGCTTCACCCGCGTTTGCAGCCGCCACAACGATTCGCCGCAATCCACTCTGGCCTGCCGCAACAGCCGCGGGGAGGACACCTGGGACAGGGAGCACTTCGCCGTCCAAACCCAGTTCCGCAACAAAGACTGCTCCGGCCCCGACACCCTCTGGCAGCAATCCCCGGGCGATCAGCATGGAAACCGCGATTGCTAAGTCAAAACCCGAACCGGTCTTCGGCAGGTCCGCTGGAGTCAGGTTGACCGTTACCCTGCGATTGACAGCCGGAACTCCGCAGCTGAAGAGCGCGGCACGCACCCTTTCCTTCGCTTCACGAAGAGACGCATCGGGCAAGCCCACCAGCGTGGTGCCAACGATCCCTGGACCAATGTGCGTCTGGACTTCAACCGGTATTCCTGCCAGGCCCACCAGCGCAATGCCGTTCGTACGGGCAAGGGTTGTGGTCATTGCGCCACGTCCTGAAACCACGCGAAAAGCGGTTCGCGTCCAGCTCTAAGCTGGACACCAACCAAGTCGAAGCGACAGGGACGCCAGGCACGGTGTTCAGCTAGCCAAGCGTTTCCTAGGCGGAGTAGCGTGTCCAGTTTTCTCTGGTCAACTGCTGCGAGGGCAGTGTCCGGTCCCGTGCCCGACCTGGTCTTCACCTCCACGAAGACGATCACGCCTCCGTCATCGACGACCAGATCTAGCTCCCCGACCCTCCCGTAACGCCAGTTTCGGTCCAAGACCCGGCAGCCGTTCGCAACCAAAAACACCGCGGCGGCCCGCTCACCTTTTGGCCCAAGCAGGCGCGCATTTTCACTTCGGGTCAGCCCCCGAGGCGGGGCAACTTTAGGACTGTTCACCCCTCAAGGTTGCGTCCGTTCCGCGTCCGCCCTCTGGGAGAGCCTCCCCGGCTGTTAGCAACTGCTGGAACCTCCAGCTGTGGGAAACCAGCGAAAATGCGCTTCAACCCCCGCTACGGAGTAGGAATCTCCAGGTCCGGCTTAGAAAGCTCTTCCACGTTCACGTCCTTAAAGGTCACAATGCGAACAGACTTCACGAAACGTGACGGACGGTAGATGTCCCAAACCCAAGCATCAGTCAAAGTGATGTCAAAAAAGATGTCCCCACCAACCGGCCGCGCCTGCAACTCAACGCCGTTGCAAAGGTAAAACCTGCGTTCGGTTTCAACAACGTAGTTGAAGAGGGGCACCACGTCCCGATACTCCCGAAACAGTTCCAGTTCGGAAGCGGTTTCATAAGCTTCAAGTTCTTCGGCGCTCACCTTTTGTCCTTGCTGCTGGCTGGAGCCTTATCCGCGCCCGGTAGGTTCCATCCGAGCCTGTGTTTCTGGCTGGGTCCAAGAGCTTTCAGAGCCCGGACGTGAGCCGCGGACGCGTACCCCTTATTCCCGGCCCAATCGTACCCGGGATCCGCGATCTCCATCATGTAGCGATCCCTTGCAACCTTGGCTAAGACGGACGCGGCCGCTACCACCGAGCAGTCACGGTCAGCTTTCACCCGCGTCGAAACTGAAAACGACGCGTCCGCCGGCAACCCGAAATCCTCCATGCCGCCGGAAAACAAGTCGGTTTGGCTAAGCCAGTCGTGGCTCCCATCGAGTAACACATGGACCCCATCCCCAAGCGCCTGCCGGGGACGCATCACAGACAGGGCACGCCACCCGGCAAGACGCAACGCGGGCGTCAAACCTAGCTGCGAAACCTCTTCGGGACTGGCCCAACCGACGCTGTAAGCACTCACCCAAGCTCTTATCGGCTCCACAAGTGCAAGCCGTCGCCCGGCACTAAGCAATTTGGAATCAGCAAGCCCTGCGGGAGCTCGCCCAGTGTCCCGATCGACGGCTGCGGCTCCGACGGCCACGGGCCCAGCCAGTGCGCCGCGCCCAACTTCATCGATCCCGATTACCACCCGGGCGACCTTCAGTAGCGCGAGTTCACACCTGCGGGTTGGGGCGTGAGGCGTCACGGCTCCGGAACTTCAGCAAAAAGGTCACGTTCCCCGAGCGTCGACCAGCTGCTTATCGGCCAGATCTCAGCCCACGCACGCCCGATGACCGCCGAGGTTGGGACGAAGGCGGGAGTCCCGTGACTGTAGTGATAGAGAGAGTCGGCAGAGTTGGACCGGTTGTCCCCCATCACCCACAGGGAGTCCTCTGGAATCTGGACTGAAAACTCGCCAGTTGCCCCGGGAAGTCCCTTCACGTAAGGCTCGTCGATAGGCTCACCGTTGACAGTCAGCCGGCCTTCAGGATCACAACAGGCGACAGTGTCTCCCCCGACACCGATCACCCTTTTCACCACAACCTGTTCCCCGTTTTTCGGGAGCAGTCCTAGGAACTCCGCTACGGGCCGAAAGAAGGTTTGCGACTCCTCGTCGACCTCTCCGAGCCAGCCCAGGGAATCCTCGAACACGACTACGTCACCGCGCTGAACATCGGTACCGATCCCCGGTAGGCGACCCACCGCGATTCGGGAACCCACCTGCAACGTGTCTTCCATCGAGGACGAGGGGATCTGATAGACCTGCACAACAAACATCCGCAAAAGTAGGGCAACGACCGTCGCCCCCACCAGCACGATCAAGATCTCGAGAACCCACCTCAAGACCCGCGAGTGAAGTGCTACTTCAGTCGAGTCCAGGCGGGACGGAAACGTTTTCTGAAACTCGGAAGGAGATGCTAGACCGCCTTCTCCATCCCCCGAGTTCACCATGTTGCCAGTCTACTGGCCATGCCAGGAGCCCAGTCGGCCGCGTTACTAGTCGAGGGTCCCGACCTGCTTTTCGCGAACCTTCGCAGCCTTACCCTGACGATCCCGCAGGTAGTAGAGCTTGGCCCTGCGAACATCACCGCGTTGCACGACCTCGATCTGTTCAATGGTGGGCGAGTGCACGGGGAATGTCCGTTCCACGCCAACGCCAAAGGAAAGCTTACGGACGGTGAAAGTCTCCTTGAGACCCGAACCCTTGCGTGCAATGACCACGCCCTGGAACATTTGGACACGTGAGCGGTTGCCTTCCTTAACCAGGACGTGCACCCTGACGGTGTCACCCGGACGGAAGTTAGGGATGTTGTCCCTTAGGGAAGCTGCATCAACGGCATCAAGCTTCTGCATTGTTTCTCCTTGTCGCCACCGCCGCAGGTCGGCTCGACAGATCACAGGGTCGTGCCCCGGTTTTCTGGCCGGGCCCTTGCTACGGCGTCCCCCTGCGGCAGGAGTGGCCCAAGGACCCGGTGATCAAGCTTGCCACAGACACCCCTTGGTGCGGGCAAGCGAAAAGGCCTAATTGGGCGGAAAGCGGGTGAGATCCCGCACGAACACGTCGTCCGCGTGTTCTCTGCCACCGACCTCGAAGATTCGGGTGCCGTCCTTTTGGTAGCCGTGGCGGCGGTAAAACCGTGCGGCTCTCTTGTTGCCACGGTTGGTGCCCAGCGCACTCCAGGCCGACCCCCACGCCCGGACCGCATCCGCCAGGGCCCACTCGAGTAGCGCTCCGGCAACACCCGAGCCCTGCCAAGCGGCATCGGCGTAGCACTTGGAAACGTAGGCGCAGTTCTTCAGCACGCGTCCCTCTCCAAGTGCCCCCTCGGGATGGGCAGGGAGCACCAGGGTGTAGGCGACCGGTTCTCCTTCCACCTCCGCGACACCGATCCGAGCGCCGTGCTCGACCATCTCAGTCAGGAGTGCTTCTTGAGTCAGGTTTTCACCAGTGAACGCGTCAATCTCCCGTTGGGGCGTGCCCACGGGGCAGGCTAACGGAAAGGTGCGGGTTGCCAGGTCTGAGACGGCGCTAAGATCCTTTTTGTTCGGGGCAACCAAGCGGAAGTCAACGCTAACAGGCGGCGTCGCTACCAGCACACCCTCTCCGGCCAGGACTTCCCTGTCGCGACTGTCGAGCCGCCTCCCACTTGCGAGCAAATCCGAGATCATGTCGGGCCGGACGTTCGCGGTCCTCCGCAGTGATTGATCCCGCCTCCACCGCTCGATTTTTGCGTGGTCGCCAGAAAGAAGAACGTCGGGGACGGCCAGGCCCTGCCAGGTACGAGGCGAAGTGTAAACCGGGCCCTCGAGCAGTCCCGAGTCCGAGTGGGATTCCTGGACCACCGAGTCGGGGTTGCCGACAACGCCTTCGATGAGTCGCCCCACCCCCTCAACTAACGCTAGTGCCGCAACCTCTCCCCCGTTCAGGACGTAGTCGCCAAGGGAAAACTCGACCACCTTCACGCCTGGACGCTCCAGGTAGTGGCGGGCGACCCGAGAGTCGATGCCCTCGTACCTTCCACAAAGGACCACGACGCGGGGGACCCTAGATAGTTCCGCAAGCATCCGCTGGTCGAGGGGTTTTCCGGCTGGCGTCGGGATCGCCAGGACTGTCTCGGTGGGACCCTGCTCAAGGACAGAGTCGATTGCGCGCCCCCAAACATCGGGCCGCATCACCATCCCGGGCCCGCCGCCAGTTGGCGTGTCGTCCACACTCAAGTGGCGGCCCTCGGCCCACTGCCGCAAGTCGTGAACCCCGATCGTCAGCTTCCCGGAATCTTGAGCCTTCCCAACCAAAGAAAGGTTAAGGACGTCGAAGTACTCGGGAAAGATGGTGACAAGATCGAATCGCATTACGGGGTCTTACTCAAGGTCGAACAGCCCTGCGGGAGCGTCAATGACGACCCTCTGGTCGGCCAGGGAAACCACGGGGACGATCTGACGTACGAACGGAACCATCACTTCTTTGCCACCTACTTCAACCAGAAGTTGGTCGTGCGCCGCGCCTTCGTGCAGACCCGTCACGGTTCCCAGGAGTTCGCCGCCGGGGCTGTAGGCCTTCAGTCCGGCAAGCTGGTGCGGGTACCAGGCGTCCTGCTCACTCACTTCTTCGGTTAGCAGGTGGTAGCCACGCAGGGCTTCGGCCTGATCCCTATTCTCGACGCCCTTGAAACGGCAGAGGAGTCGCGCGCCCTGAGGTCGGCACTGCGCGACCGTCAAGGTCCCTCCCAGAGAAGATAAAAAGCCCTCTGGAGACACGCCTTTTGGCGCGCCCTCAAAGGGTTTTTCTAGCGTGAGCTGCTGTCCGGGAGCGAAAACCTGCTTGGCGCGGTCAGTCCTGGAAGAAACGAAAACCTCGCCTTTCAGGCCCCGGGCCGCGCCAACGATCCCGGCCAGCAGCAGCTGCGGAGTCATCTACTCAATGACGTCAACGCGGACGTAGCCGGGGCCGTGGAGCGCAGAGATGACTGCGCGCAGCGCCCGAGCCGTACGGCCGCCACGGCCGATGACCCTGCCCAGGTCGTCCTGGTTAACGCGAACCTCAAGCATTTCACCGCGACGGGTGGCCCGTGAAGTGACACGGACATCGTCAGGGTTGTCAACAATGCCGCGAGTCAGGTGCTCCAGGGCGTCAGCAAGCATGCTCACTTGTCGGCTGCTTCCTGAACCTCTTTAGCGAGCTCAGCATCGGCATCTTCGACCTTCTTGTCCGCTTGCTCAGCTTCGGCAACCGCAGCTTTCGCGGCCTCTTCCTTAGCCTTGTCAGCAGCGGCTTCAGCCTTGGTCTTCTGAGCCCGATCTTCAGCGGCCTTCACTGCCGCGGCGGTCTCTGCAGCCTTGTTGTCTTCCGCGACCTTGATGCGCGAAACAACGTTTTCCTTGCCCTTTGCGCGAGCCAGGTCACCGTTCAAGCTGAGCAGGCGGCGAGCCTGGTCAGAAGGCTGTGCCCCGACACTGAGCCAGTAGACGGCGCGCTCAGAATCGATGTCAATCAGAGACGGGTTGGGTGTGGGGTCGTACGTGCCGATTTCCTCGATCACGCGACCGTCGCGCTTCTTACGTGAGTCAACAACTACGACACGGTAGTACGGGTTGTGGATGGAACCCATCCGCTTCAAACGAATACGAACTGCCACTTTTGTGGTTTCTCCAAATCTAACGGTTGAGGGCTGGGCCCGATCGGTGGGTCACGATAAGTCCTAGCCCTTCGTGGACCGCAGCTAAGGATTGAGAGGGATCCGAACCTGCGAGTACAAGCGCCAAGTCTAGCGACATTGCGCGCCTGTGCCAGCCTGGTCCGCGCCGAAACGTGACCCTGGCTCGTGGAATCGATCACGGAGCCCGGTGAGGCTGGCCGCTCCTGACCCATATGGCGTGACACTCGGCCACACTGGACGTATGGACTTTGATCAGGTTGAACCCGTAAACGAAGACGTCGACCCCGAACCGGCATCCTCTGGAACCCCAGTGGCTGATCTCTCTGGGCTTCCGCTGGATAACCAGCTTCTACAGATCGCCCACCGGGCCGCCCTGGGTGTTGCCCCCTACCTAAAGAGCGTCGCAAGGTCAGCGCCGACCATCGACACCAAGGCCAGCATCCACGACCCGGTAACAGTCCACGACAAGGCCACAGAGGAGTCACTCAGGCGTTTCCTTTCGAACGCTGTCCCGGGTTCCCGTTTCTTGGGCGAGGAAATGGGCGAGGGTGGGCTTGAACCCGATTCGGACTCCCCCTTCAAAGGTGAGGCGACAAGCTTAGGGAAACGTGTCCGGTGGATCATCGACCCGATCGACGGCACTGCTAACTTCGCTTCGGGCCTGATCTACTTCTGTACTTCCATCGCTGCTGAGCTGGATGGAGAAGTCGTTGCGGGCGCCATTACCGTCCCGGTGGTTGGAGAGTCATTCTTAGCGGACCGTACCCGCGCCTGGCACGTCAGCCCGGATGGGACTGAGACCGAAATGCGTGCGGATGGGCCAAGCAGCGAAGACACGGCGCTCCTCGCGACCTACTACCCGGGGCTCTGGGCGTTGAACAACCGGCCTCAGATGGCACTTGAGCACGACCGGGCGCTGATGACCAACTACGCGACGGTGCGCCGCCCGGGCGCTGGAGCCCTGGACTTGGCTCACGTTGCTGCAGGCTGGATTGGGGTTTCGATGGGTGTCGGCTTCAAGCCTTGGGATGTCGCTGCGGGGATCCATATGGTCCGGGTTGCGGGGGGCCAGGTCCTGAACCTTCCCATGGGCACTGATCTGCCTGACGGGCTGCGGCCCGGTGTTGTGTCGAGCGGCGCGAACCTTGATGCGTGCACCGCGAAGCGCGTGCTCTCCGAAGTCGAAGAGGCTCGCTGGGCCTAGGTCCCCTCACCGTTCGGCCGCGGGTTG
>CAYFRQ010000017.1:0-25251 GCA_964345615.1 uncultured Actinomyces sp.
CGCGGGTTACTTTAAGGCCTAAAGTCCGGAATCTTGCGGCAACACGCTAGGGAACTCCACAATTTGGGGGCTCGAAGTGCGGCTTTCACTTGACAAGAGGTGAATAACAACGGTGTAATTAGCCTTAGTCAAGGAAGCGGCGATGCGGTCGCTCCCTTTTGCAGACTAGGTTTGGAGCCCGTATGTGGAATATCTTCGGTGATGGTGAGATCCGGCCCACCGCTGATATCGACTCCTTGGCCGTGGTGTTAGACGGCCCACTTGCCTGGCAACATGATGCGCTCTGTGCACAAACGGATCCCGAAGCTTTCTTCCCTGAAAAGGGAGGGTCAACACGCGAGGCCAAGAGCATTTGCGCAGGGTGCGAAGTTAAGGCACAGTGCCTCGAGTACGCGCTTGCTACTGACGAGCGTTTCGGGATCTGGGGAGGTCTTTCTGAAAGAGAACGGCGCAAGCTACGCAGAAGCGCCTCCTAAGCGGTAAGTGATCAGGCCCCAATGACTGAAGAAGCTGTGCCGGCAGGTGGGGCCCTACCAGTTGACGGTACAGACGTCCTGGCAGTCCTTGTCACCCGCCCAGACCAAGCAAACCCGGCGCTACCAACGACTGACGGCTTAGCTGCGCTTCAATCAATCCTGCTTCAGCAGCCACCTCCGGGCATAGCCGTTGTTGCTCACGTAGGTGACACCCCTCCCGAGCCGCTCGAGTTAGACGCGACCGAAACCCTTGTGGTCCAAGTTCACGTGCCAGACGCAACAAACTTTGGGCAGGCAGTGGAGCAGGCACTCGAATCCTTGGCGGTGCAGCAAATACCAGGGGCGGCGCGTGCCAGTTGGCTATGGCTGGTCCACGACGACATGGTGATGATGCCGGGCGCCCTAGCCACGATGCTCATCCTGGGACGGACCTCTGGCTCTATCGCAGCGATCGGCCCAAAGCAGGTCAGTTACCAGCGGCCCGACCGGCTTTTGGAGCTGGGGATCAAGGCGACCGGTTCCGCCAGGCGCGTTGAAGACATTGAAATTGACGAAATCGACCAGGGCCAATATGACTCAAGGTCCGACGTGCTGGCGGTCGGTACCGCCGGAATGTTGACTCGCAAATCAGCATGGGAGCGCGTTGGGGGCCTTGACCCCGCGTTGGGGCCCTTCGGCGATGGGTTGGAATACGGTCAGCGACTCCGTCGCGCAGGAAACCGGGTCGTGGTCGCGCCGCAGGCGAAGGCGCTTCACCGCCAGGCCTCCCACAACATCGGTGCTGACGCCTCGAACAGTTTCGAGGACCGCCGCGCTGCGCAACTCTACAACTGGGTCGTCTCCGAATCGGTCTGGCTGCTACCGCTGCTTTTGCTCTGGTTGCCCATTTTGACCCTGGGGCGCGTGCTGGGGCGTCTTGTGACCAAGGAACCCCGCCTAGCCCTTGCAGAAGCTGGTGCCTACTTCAAGCTGGTGGGAAAAAGTGGGGCGATCCTTCGGGCGCGCAAGCGGCTTGCTTCCGTTTCAACCGTCCCCCGCTCAACCCTGAGACAAATGCACGCGGGTCCGGGCGACATCATGCGTGCCAGGCGTATGCGCCGCAAAGTTGCCACCCAGAAGAAGCTGGGCGGCCCAGTCCTAGATGCCCAGGCGCTCGCGGCCAGGCGCACCTACCGCATTAGGTCAGCTGCTGCCCTGGTCACGGTCCTGGTCGGTTCGGGTCTGCTCGCTGCTTTCACGTGGCGCGCGTTCACCGGTGGGCCGGTTGGGGCCCTGTGGGGAGACCTCCCGACCCGGTGGGGTTCTCTTGCTTCTCAGGCACTGAGTGGATGGCAGGTGACCGGTGATGGCGCGGCTGGACCGGCAAGTTCGAAACTGTTGCCTCTGACGCTACTCTCGGCCCCATTCGCCCTGTTGGGGATCAGTCCGGGGGCGGTGGGGCAGTGGGTCATGTACTTGGCGTTGCCACTTGCAGCAGCCTCCGGGTGGGCCCTTGCAGCCACCTTCACCCGCTCAATCCCGCTTCGGGTCGCACTCTCCCTGGCCTGGCTTGGGGGCTTACCCTTGCTCACGGTCCTGATCCGCGGGGACCTGGCGCAGACTCTGGCGTACGTCGCTCTGCCCTGGGTCCTGATTGGGATCTGGCGCGGCCGCGGTCGTGTCCGCGCGTTGAGGCTACGGAGTGTTTCTGATGTCATCGCCTGGCCCAGGCCGGACTACCTGTCCTGGTTCGCACTAGCGGGGATAGCGCTACTTTTCGTGGCTCCCGCAGCCCCGGTGCTCTTGGGGGTTGCACTACTTTTTGCGATTGTCGTTGTTTTGCGCGCCCGGAAAGAGCCTCTCGACAAGTCCGCACCGCAAACGAGCTCGGCCAGGTGGGGGCCCAAAGTTGGTCTAGCGGTCGCGTTCTTGCCGGCCCTGGTCTGGGTGCTTCCAGAACTGGTAGCCAGGGTCTCCTGGTCTTCGCCCGCCCAGTTCTGGGTGTGGCTTGCCGGTGGGATGCAGGTGGGCACGGACCTGCCTGCTTGGTGGGCTTTCTTGGCCGGGAGCCCCGTGGATCCCACCGCGTTTGTGGCGGACGCGAAGCCGACTTGGCTGGCAGTAATCAGCCTTGCGGCAGGCGGAACTGTTCTGGTTCTGACGGTCGCACGCTTCCTGTTCCTTCTGTTCCGTGGCCGGGATGCAGACCGGGCACGCCTAACCTGGGCTGGAGCGCTTTTGTTCGTGGCCCTGCTGGCACTGGCTGGGGCCACCTCGGTTACGTTACTTTCTAGTGGCACTCAGGTCTCCCCGCTACTGATGGGCGTTGCACTACTGCTGTTCCTGGTCGTGCTACCCAGCTTGTCCGGTCAGCCAGAAATAGCTTCTAAAGCCGCTGAGCTTCGACACAAGACCGGGGCGGTAGCGACCTACCGCGCAGCTGTAGGCACGGCGATTTCGCTTGCCTCACTGGTGACAATGGGTGTCGTCCTAGGGCTTGGGCCCCTGCAAGCGAACTCAACTGGCGAGCCCTCTAGCTTTGCGCTCGCGCCGGTGGGAGACCAGGGTTTCCCGCTGATCGCCGCAGAAGCCCAAGAAAGCCCCAGACAGGCCCGCGTCCTGTCCCTGTCGAAGTCCAGTGGGACACTGAATGCCTCGTTGCTTCGAGGAAGTGGAGTCCAACTTGCCGACCTGCTAATGCAAGAACCCCTGCTTGATGGGCAGAACACGGAGGCTCTACTAGACGCTGACTCTGAGCTTGCGCTAGCAGCCACGGTGCTCGCCTCAGGGATCAGGAGCGACGGCGCGGAGCTAGTGGCGCAGCATGCGGTAGACATTGTCCTGCTTGCTTCAGGTAGCGAAGACCAGGGCAAAATCGCGAACGTGTTGGACGCGAGCGAAGGACTAGAACGCATCGGGTCCATTGAGTCAGGGTCCATGTGGCGGGTGCGGCCAGACGGTGCCCGACCCTCACGTGTCACGGTCACCTCCGGAGAGGCGATCAGTGAAGTGGACTCTGAAGTGGTTCAGGTAGACACGGACATAGCCGTGAAGGAGCAGGGGACACTGCGGCTCGCAGAGACAAAGGACGCTGCGTGGACTGCCTGGTTTAACGGGGAGAAACTAACCCAAGTAGGCGGGGAAGACTGGGCGACTGAGTTTGCGATCCCAGCGGGGGAGGGGCGTCTTCAGGTTCGTTACCAGGAAGCCTATGTGTCCTGGTGGGTGGGAGCTTCCGCGGCCTTGCTGGTCATCTTGGGGGTTTCAGCAATCCCGTGGCGCTCCCGCCCCGCTCGCCTTCGCGTCGCGGACCCTGAGGGAGAAGAACCTGTACTCGCAAACAGCGAGTCAGTGGGTGAGCAGGAAGCATTGGAGCCAGACCTGCCCTCAGTCTCTGGAGGTGACGCGTGATGAGTGAGCGTCGTGGTTTCAGCTCGCACGCAGCCATTGGCCTAACCGGCTCACTACTTGTCTTAGGAGGGCTGGCCGGGCTCGCCCTCTTCCAAAACTTCGTGACGGGCTTGGCAGTGGAGGCGGGGCCGCAAAGTGGCGCGGAAGTCGAGGTCAGCGTGGACCGCGCAACCCTGACTCTTGCTTGCCCACCTGGCGTCATTGACCCCACCGTTACCGAGCAGGTTAAAGATTCGAACGAATTGTGGATTGGCGAAGGCGGAAGCCTTACCGACCTTGAGGGTGGTGGGCAAAGCCTAGAAGTCAGCTCCGAAGTTCTTGAAGCGGAATCCTTCGAGGCAGTTGCGGTAGCCGGAGATACGAAGGGGGACCTGGCCTCCCTGCTCCTTAGTTCCTGCATCCTCCCAAGCATGGAAACGGTCCTTCCTGCGGGCTCCACGGTCACGGGTGAAGACTCCGTGCTGATGCTCTCTAACCCCGGGTCCAAAGCTGTTGTTGCGCAGGTTCAGTTTTTGTCCCCCATCGGCCAAGTTCTTGATCAGCCCACGACCATGACCATCCCTCCACTGACCACGCTTTCCGTTCTGCCGGGCGTTTGGGCACCTGACGAGGACCGTCTGGCCGTGCACGTTACCGCGGACGGGGCGGGGGTTGCCGCCTGGTTACAGTCTTCCGGTCTTGACGGAGAGGTCCCACTGGGCCTGAGCCGCATCGAAGGCCAGCAGACAGACAGCGCAGTCACCCTGGTCGGGCTGGACCCTGAGGCAGTCGAAACGCTCCGCGTCGTGAACATGGGGGCTTCCCCCGCAACGATTCGGGTGTCAGTTTTGGGGACGGGGGGCGAAAGTGACCTGGGGGGAACAGACGAGACCCTGATTGAAGCCCACGGTGTCTTCGACTTTGACCTGGCAGGTGTAAGCACCGACGGGTTGGCACTACGCATTGACTCCGAAGAACCCATCGCCGCAGCTCTGATCCAAACCTCCACCGGCGAACCTTTTATGGAGGACCCGGATCTTTCTGTCTCGACACGTTCGCTGGTTGGGGCGGCACCGGCCATCCGCGAAACTGTTTTGGCAAGCCAAGATCAGGTTCGCAAAGCCGTGGAAGCACTAGGTTTCACCGACTTCGAATCCTCTTTGATGGTTGTGAACCCCGGCGATGAACCCGTGTCTGTCGAAGTCGGGTCCGACCCGGCCGCGCAAACAGTTGTCGTGGATCCGGGATTCGGAGTAAGCATCCCACTGGGTGCAAAGGATGGGAGTCAGCCACTTGAAGTCAAGGCGGATGGGCCCGTGCATGCGGCATTTGTGGGGGCCGCGACCTCAGAGGTCGGGAAACTGACTTCCGTCACCAGCTTGCGTGAAGACACGTCGGGAGCCATCCGCCAAAACGTGGGGGTTTTTCCGCGCCCGGGGCTCCGCTAGCCGGGCACTCATCCTTCTGGCAAAAGACTCTCTGGGTTCACGCCAAGTATTTCTGCGGTCCGCTCAACAAGAAGAGCAACGACCAACGCCTGGGTTTCGAGGTTGCGTGTGCTGCGTTCGATTGGCAGGCGGTACAGGACCACTCGGGGGGCCAGTCCCCTTTTTCGGTCCCGGGGGAAGGCCCGTGAAAGGCTGACGTCTGCGGGTTCCCACTCGGCAGGAGCTGACGGAGGGACATCTTCCACGCCGTACTCGATCTGGAGGACGTCCGGGCAACTGTCCCGAAGCCCGTCTACCACCTGTTTTACCCGGGCAGCGAACTTTTCCTGGCGGGTCACCCACCCGGGAAGAACGGGGTGAAGAAGGGGGCCACGCATCCCTCGTCCGTGCCGGTCTTTAAAACGGGTTTCTGGGGGGAGCGGGGCGGCCAGTTGTGTTCGCTGAGCTGCTTCCCTGACGCGGTCATGCACCTGGAAGGGACGCTTACCAGTCGTTTCCATGGTCTTATCGTAGGCCGGAGCGCCCGCCCTGAGCGCCGCGGCAAGTTTGGCGGGGTGGAGACGGTAGCATGGGCAGTTGGCGGAAGGGGGAGCGGTGAGAGCTTGTTCTAAGGCGGGGTGCGGGCGCCCAACAGTTGCGACCCTGACCTATGACTATGGGAACTCAACCGTGGTTCTTGGACCTGCCGCTACGGTTCACGACCCGTACTCCCTGGACCTGTGCGAATACCATGCGGAGAAGCTGACCGTGCCAAGGGGTTGGCAGGTCATTCGCCTCCAGTCCACGTTTGAACCGGCGCCACCTTCAGCCGACGATCTACTGGCCTTAGTGGATATCGTTCGGGAAGCTTCGCAGAGCCACGATGATGCCCGCCGCCCCGTTCCTTCAGACGGTTGGGAGAACCACAAAGAGCCCTCTTCTGGAAGCTCTGGGGAAGAGCAGTACGCTCCCTTCAGGAACGGGCGCTTCTCTGTTATCCCAGGTGAGGCCCCGGCCCCCAAGCCTGCTGACCCGCAGAGCCGCCTTGATTCGCAGCGAGGGCCGCTTCAAGAGAGCTAGCTAGCCCTTCCTTCCTGATGCGCTCATCGACATACATCAGGGCCGTGAACGACGCCGACACCGGTTGCGTGAGCCCGGAAAGGGCCGCGAAGGCCAGGGTCCCGATTAGGGCTGAAACCCAGGGCGGTGCAAAACCAAACACCACAAAGATAAGGGCGGAGATCGCTCCACTCAGTATTGCTGTCGCGGCTCCCACCACCAACCCCAGCAGCAACAGCCTGCCGAAGCAACGCCAGAAGGCATCACTGGTTACCTGCCAGGATCGGGTAAGTGCCCGGGTTGGGCTTACCCCTTCCACAACGGTGATCATTGGGGCCATGAACAATCGCACTGACACCCAGAGCGCAACCACCGCCACCCCCACGCCAAGGAGGACCCCCAGTAGGGCTCCGAACAGAACTCCCGCACCCGCAAAGAGCAGCAGCAATGCCGCAACCAGTGCTGTCCCCGCCAGGGCAATACCACCCGTGATCAGGCCGTAGAGGATGGTTGTGCCCACCAGGGGCCAAAACCTGGGTGCAAGTTCCTGCCAAGTCTGAGCCAGGTCCTTCTTAGTCCCGACTACGGCACCGGTGACGCTAAGGACCAGCATGCCGGAAATCAACACGGTTGCGCCCGCCTGCAACAGTCCCAGGGCGCTTTGGATCATCGCCGCGGCACTGAAGCCAGTGAAGCTTGGGTCGACCACCTCGCTCAGGTCGATTCCGTAGGGGGAGTAGAGGACCTGAACCTCGGGATAGTTGAGCGCGACGACAGCGTTGAAAACCCCTGTCACCAGCCCCACTATCGCCATGGTTGCCAGTGAGAAGCTGAAGATCACCTTTGGGTTCCACCGGATGGCGGCGAACGTTCCGCTAAATAAGTCCCCAATAGAAAGCGGTCGGAAGGGGATGATTGGGCCGCGAGTCGCCGAAGCGGGCGGCCAGGGGCCCGGCTGGCCTGCAGCGCCCCATGACGGAACCCCTGCCTCCGGCCAAAGACCGTTGCTGTTATCGGGAGTGAACCTCTGGTTGTTAGTCACGGTCCTATTCTGCCGGTTTTGCACCTGCTACTAAAGGGGTCGGCGTGACAGGTCGCGCCGAACGTGGCAACATCGGAACATGTCCGCGCGTATCTTGGTGGTCGACGACGACGCAGCCTTAGCCGAAATGATCGGCATAGTCCTGCGCTCTGAAGGCTACGACGTCCTTGACTGTTACAACGGAAATGAAGCATTCCGAACGTTCCAAAGTTTCGAGCCAAACCTGGTTCTTCTGGACGTCATGTTGCCGGGAAAGAATGGCTTCGAAATCTGCGAAGCGATCCGAAGGGTTTCTAACGTACCGATTGTGATGCTAACCGCGCGCTCCGACACGGAAGACGTGGTGCGGGGCCTTGAAGCGGGGGCTGACGACTACGTGCCAAAGCCGTTCAAGCCGAAGGAGCTGGTTGCCAGGGTCCGGGCACGCCTGCGTGCCGAGACCGAACCCAGTGATGAGCAGCTCGAGCTTGGCGATCTAAAGATTGACGTGTCTGGCCACGAAGTGACCAGGGGGGATGAGCCGGTCGCACTAACCCCGCTCGAGTTTGACCTGCTGGTGGCCCTTGCACGAGCTCCCTGGAGAGTGTTCAGCCGTGAAGAGCTCCTGGAACAGGTTTGGGGATATCGGCACGCTGCCGACACTCGCCTGGTCAACGTTCACGTTCAACGCCTTCGCTCCAAGATCGAGCAGGACCCCGAAAACCCGTCGCTTGTCATCACGGTTAGAGGTGTTGGCTACCGGGCTGGAACCGGGTCTTGACATCGGCCACGCCCCGCGACCCCAGCCCTAAGCCGGGCGCCCGTCAGGGCACCAAAACCAAACGTTGGCTTGCAAACTCGCTGTCGACCCGCATCGCGTTTACCTTCTCTGCTGTCCTGCTACTGGTTTTGGGACTCTTTTCCTTCTGGGTCGCAACGCAACTGCGCAGCGAACTGTTTGAAGCGCGGGTGGAAGCGGTCCTTGAAGACGCTTCCGTACGTTTTTCCCAGGCCCAAACATCACTGGATCAGGCTGTGGTTTCTACCCCAGACCAGGTTCAGGAGGCGACAGAGACGGTCCTGAACTCCATCTTGGAGTCCGCTGCGGGCGCCGGGGCGATTGAGGTGGCCCTGCTGAGTTCCCCCTCGTCCTCCTCAACATTTCGAATCAACGAGTTCCTGGGGGCCGTCACAACAGACGTGATCAGTGATGAAATCCGCGGACTGCTGACGCACGAGGACGGGTACTGGCAGTCAGTCGGGTTCACGATGGATGAGAAAGAGGAACCGGGAATCCTGGTCGGGGCCCTGGTAGACCTGCCGCTTGCGGGCACCTACCAAATGTTCATCCTGTACTCGCTCGAAGCGGAACAGTCCGCCCTGACCCTGCTGAGCCACGTCTTGCTGTGGGGCGCGATCCCCATTCTGACCATCATGAGCATCGTTGCCTCGTTCATGATTCACCGGATGCTCCGTCCAGTCCGAACCGCTTCGCAGGCAGCAACAAAGATTGCGGAGGGAGACCTGGATTCGCGTATTGATGATCAGGGCCGCGACGAAATGGCGCAGCTGGGGCGGGCCTTCAACGAAATGGCTGCTTCTCTTTCTGACCAGCTGACAGAGTACGACTCTCTGTCTCGGATGCAACAGGGGTTTGTTTCAGACGTGTCCCACGAACTGCGAACGCCGATGACGACCATCCGCATGGCGGAAGAAATGATCTACAAGGAGAGGGAGGACCTTTCCAGCGCGGGGCGCAGGTCCGCGGAGCTCTTGCACTCCGAGGCGGAAAGATTCGAAGAAATGCTGGCGGACCTGTTGGAGATTTCCCGCTATGACGCGCGCAGCGCGAAACTGGACGGGGAATCGACCGACATTTACACGCTGGTGACGAAGACCGTCAAGGCTACAGGGGGGCTTGCGGATCAGCTGGGGGTCGAAGTTCAGGTTGGTCCCCGCCCCGAAAAGTGCTCAATCCCCGTTGACCCGAAACGGCTGGAACGCGTTGTCCGGAACCTGCTTGTGAACGCCTACGAGCACGCGGAAGGTAAGCCGGTTGAGGTGCGCGTGGTGTCGGGGGGGTCCTCTGTTGCGATCGGGGTGCGCGACCATGGGGTTGGGATGGACTTCGAAACTAGTCGACGCGTGTTTGACCGTTTTTACCGTGCTGACCCCGCCAGAGCTCGAACGACGGGTGGCACGGGACTGGGGCTTGCAATCGCGAAAGAGGACATTGAGCTTCACAACGGGGTGATCGCGGTTGCGGGTGAGCTTGGAGAGGGCAGCTCTTTCGTTGTGACGCTCCCACGAGTTGCCCTCACTGCGGTTACTGAGTTCCCACTGAAGGTGTGGGAGGACAAGTGAGATTACGCTTCTTGGTGGCCCTTTCGGCGGTCCTTCTTTTAGCTGGCTGTGCGAGCGTGCCGACGTCTGGCCCCCCTCACCAGTTTGCTATCGATGTTCCTGACAGGGAACCAATCGGGCAGCTTGGGACCGGGCCTCGGGCAGGGACCAGCGAGGAACAGTTGGTAGAAGACTTCCTGCGGGCCTGCGCCGCGGGTGCGTTCGACGACTATGCGACGGCTCGGCTGTACCTGCTTCCAAGTGTGGCGGACGTCTGGCAGCCAACCGCTCAGGTCACGGTGTTCCCGACGGACCAGATGCCCTCACCCGCTCTTGGAGATAGCGAGTTCGGGACGTCCGACGTGCTCCTTGAAGTGCCGACCATGGCAACTGTTGATTCTGCCGGGGTACTGAACGAATACTCGAAGACTCAGGACACCCCACTGGTTTTTAGGCTGGCAAAGAATGACTCGGGGGAGTGGCGGATAGCGGCCCTGCAGGACGGTCTTGTTCTGTCTCAGTCTTCTTTCACCACAGGGTTCGTGCGTTACGACCTCTACTTTCCTTCGCTCAGCGAACAAACGCTGGTCGCCGACCCCAGGTGGGTGCCCAGGCTACGCGTTTCCTCTCACCTCACACAGGGGTTGCTGGCAGGTCCCTCACCGAATCTGGAGGGGGCAGTTGCGCCGAACGTCGCGGACGGGCTCAGCCTGCCAACGGGGGGCGTCGAAGTTCGGGACCGGGTTGCGTACGTGGAGCTTGAGGGGCAGTTGCCGACAGACCCGGAAGTGCGTTCACTGCTCGAGTGGCAAATGACGCAGACGTTGCGGCAGACCTCGGACGTGCAGGTAGTGGTTGTCTCAGTGAACGGGGTGGAACTGGACCCGGAGGCGATTCCTTCTTCGCCTGAGCTTGTTCTTGACCGAGTGGTCGCGTTTGCGGATGGGGCACTGGTGAGCGGGTCTTTACAGTCCGCGAGCCCGGTGTCCGGGGTGGGGGAAGTCGGCGAGGATCCGCAGTCCCCGGCACTGGGACCCTACGTTTCGAGCCCTTACGCCTGGTTGGCGGGTGAGGGGCGAAGCGAGCTCCACGTCTTTGGTGGGTCCGACACACACTTTGTGCACCAGGGTGAGTGGGCTGGCAGACCTAGCGTCGACCCGCTGGGGAATGTGTGGGCGCTCGGCGCGGATGGCTTTATCTACTTCTTCGCGGGAGGGGAGGGTGAAGCCGTTCGGGTTGCCGCTGGACCTGGTGAGGACAAGGTTTCGGAAGTGAGTGTTTCTCCTGACGGGGCCCGGATTGCGTTGCTGGTGGGGGACGGGGTCTGGGTAGGCACGATTGTCTACGACGGTGAGACCGGGGCACCTGTGATTCGGGCTTTGGCCCCGGAAGAGCGGCTTGCTGAGGCGACCGTTAGCGTCGATTGGTCGTCACCGACTTCGCTGGTCGCGTTGGTTGGGCCGGAAGATGCGCGTGAGGTCGCTTTGACTCCTCTTGGTTCTTTCCAGGCATCCTACAGTGCGCCCCCGGACACGGTTCGCGTTAGCGGGGGGTCGGCGGCGGTCGGGGTGTTAGCTCAAAGGGAGGATCAGATGCTGTTCCACCGTGTCGGTGCGGGGTGGCGTGAGGTCGGGGACGCGTTGGCTTTCGTGGCAACCGCGGGCTAACCCCCCCTGGCTGCGGCCGCTGTCCCGGTCCGGCCGCGGGTTGTCCCGTATCTGCGCGAGTTCTATCTCCGCTTTGGCCGCGGGTTGTTCCCTGTTTGCGCGGCGCACGCTATCTCGGTTTGGCCGCGGGTTGTCCCCTGGCAAGGGGGCTTTTGGGCTGGTTTTACGGCCACAACCCGCGGCCGGGCTGACTGAACAGTTTTCCTGTCTGGCGATAGTCCACAAGCGCTCCGTCACTTCCCGCGCTACCCGGCTTTCACTTGCAGTCTGCAGGAAGCAGCTTTGGAAGGGGAGGGGCATGGGCGTTGCCAAGGGATTCTGGAGAACCAGCTGGAAGCAGGTAGAGTCCCTGGTCTGGCCGGTGCAGTGCAGTGGGTGCAAAAGATGGGACACGGAGCTTTGTGACAGTTGCGCAAAGCTTGCTGAAGGACCCGTCCAAGACCTGATTCTTGAAGACAAACTTGGTGTGCCCAGCTGGCCACTTCTGACCTTGGGTGGCTATCAGGGCGCGTTGCGAGGCATCGTCCTCGCGGCTAAACACGACCGGGTGCGGGATTTGACGCCCTTCTTGACGCAGGCGGGCCGGTCGTTGGGGCTGGCGCTAGCTAAAGAGCCCGGGCTCCGGGATGCAAGGCACGTTTGGGTGGTGCCCGCGCCTTCCTCTAGAGCCAGGGTAAAAGCTAAGGCTGAGATTGTCCCGTTGATCGCGGCTGCGGTTGCGGAACAGATGGAAGACGAGCTGAGGGCTCAGGTGCAGGTTGTGCCGGCGGTGGAACTTCTTCGAGCAAAATCTCTGTTCTCTGGGAGTCGCGCTGGGCTTTCAAGCCGTGCCCGCGGCAGAAGTCGTGTCGGTTCCATGCGGCAAGTGCTTACTTCTCCGGCGCCAGTACCGATGGTCATCATCGACGACGTTGTCGCGTCGGGCGCAACGGTCCGGGAAATGCTGCGCCTTCTGGAGCCCGCCGTGATCGCGGTCGCGGCGCTCGCGGTTTCGATGCGTTAGTCTTCACCTTTCGACGTGATGCTTCGGCCGCGGGTTGTTGCCGCGAAATCAACCCAAAGGCCTACTTGCCGGGGCACAACCCGCGGCCGGACGGGAGGACAACTCGCGGCCGAACGGAAGGACAACCCGCGGCCAAAGCGAGAAGAGAGAGGCGGCGTTTGCAGATGAGCAACATATGCCGGTCAGCGGAACTTTGGCCGGTCAAAGCGGAGAAAGCTGCGAGCTCTTGTAAGATTGAAAGATCACTGACGGGACCATTTTGCCCGCACGGGATTGCCCCGCAGTAACAGCTCAAAGGAGGCGACCGAAGCGAAAGCCACTCGCTTTCGAACCCGTTTTACTCAAATCCTAAGGTTTCCTGGAGGATCCAATGGACATTGTTGTCACAGGACGCAACGCCGAAATTCACCCCAACTTCCGTCAAGCGGTTGAAGACAAGCTTGAGAAGGTCACGCTCTTCTATCCCAGGGCCCAGCGCGTAGATGTGGAACTCACGCACGAAAGCAATCCGCGGATGGCGGACCGAAGCGAAAGGATCGAGCTCACCGTCTACGGTAAGGGCCCTGTTATCCGGGCTGAAGCCGAGTCTTCCGACCGTTATTCCGCAGTGGATCTTGCAAGCGCAAAGCTGTTCGAGCGGCTTCGCAGGCTCCGCGACCGGATGAAAGACCGTCGCAAGGGACGTGGCGTCGCTCCTGTGCCGGGGGAGCCAGCACCGCAGGTCATTGAGGAAGGTCTAGAAGAAGACCTTCCGGACGCGGAAGACTGGCACCTGCGGAGTGCTCAGGACCTGAAGGTCGGGGAGGTCCGGGAAGAACAGCTTGGGGACTCACCCGTCGTGGTGCGGCAGAAAGTCCATGAGGCGACGCCCATGACTGTCGATGAGGCCCTGCACCAGATGGAACTTGTTGGCCACCCGTTCTTCCTATTCATCGACTCCGACACCATGCAGCCCTGCGTTGTTTACCACCGCAAAGGCTGGTCCTACGGTGTTCTGCGACTTCACACTCGCGTGGATGAAACTGGTGAGGTCGTCTAACAGGGCGACTTGGGAAGACACCTAAGACGCTCTTAAGAGGAGCCCCTGAGCATGATGCTCGGGGGCTCTTCTTCTGCCGTGAACCAGGTCACCGCTACGCGGGGTCTACGCAGGTTACTGCCAGGCCACGGATTTCGTAGACTAGGGCCGAGTGGGCCGCGGCGAAGCCAGGCCGTACCCCCAAGATTAGGAGCCCCAGTGGGATTGATTGACAAGATTCTTCGTTCCGGCGAAGGACGTCAGCTTCGAAAGCTAGATCGTTTCGCGGACCAAGTTGATGCCTTGGAAGAAGACTTCAAACAGCTCACGGATGAGGAGCTCCAAGCGAAGACGGCCGAGTTCAAGCAAAGGCTCGCCGACGGGGAGACGCTCGACGACATAATGGTTGAAGCCTTCGCAACGGTTCGTGAGGCCGCTTGGCGTGTCCTCCACTTGCGCCCTTTCCACGTGCAGGTCATGGGTGGGGCCGCCCTGCACCAGGGCGACATCGCTGAGATGAAGACCGGTGAAGGTAAGACTCTGGTCGCTACCATGCCCTCGTACCTTCGCGCGCTAGAAGGTAAAGGCGTTCACGTCGTTACCGTCAACGATTACCTTGCCGAGTACCAATCCGAAATGATGGGTCGTGTCTACAGGTTCCTGGGGCTCACCGTCGGTTGCGTCCTTCAAGGGCAGACCCCGGCGGAGCGCCGCAAAGTTTACGCGGCCGACATAACCTACGGAACGAACAACGAGTTCGGGTTCGACTACCTTCGCGACAACATGGCTCAGCGTCCCGAAGACATGGTCCAACGGGGACACAACTACGTGATCGTTGACGAGGTCGACTCCATCCTTATTGACGAGGCCAGAACCCCGCTCATCATCTCCGGCCCAGCTTCAGGCGACCTGAACCGCTGGTACACGGAGTTCGCCAGGATCGCGGCAACCATGGAACGCGAAGTCGACTACGAAGTTGATGAGAAAAAACGGACCGCGGGCATCTTGGAAGACGGTATTGAAAAGGTAGAGGACCAGCTGGGGGTGGACAACCTCTATGAGGCCGCAAACACGCCCCTGATCGGCTTCCTCAACAACGCGATCCGTGCAAAAGAGCTGTACCACCGGGACAAGGACTACATCGTCACGGACGGCCAGGTCCTTATTGTTGACGAGCACACTGGGCGTGTCCTGCCGGGGCGCAGGTACAACGAAGGCATGCACCAGGCAATCGAAGCCAAAGAGGGCGTGGAGATCAAAGCGGAGAACCAGACCCTAGCGACGGTCACCCTGCAAAACTACTTCCGCCTCTACCCGGAGGGTTCCCGTGCCGGCATGACCGGTACAGCTGAAACCGAGGCCGCCGAGTTCGCGTCCACCTACGGGATCGGCGTGATCCCCATCCCGACGCACAGGGACATGATCCGCATCGACCAGCCAGACCTGGTTTACCCCACCATGCAGGGGAAACTCAACGCGATCATCGAAGACATAGCTGAGCGTCACAAGAAGGGGCAACCGGTTCTGGTCGGCACAACCTCGGTTGAAAACTCAGAGTTGATCGCCGGGCTGCTTGCAGAAAAACGAGTTCCTCGTCAGGTCCTGAACGCTAAGGAACACGAACGGGAAGCCCAGGTTGTCGCGATGGCTGGCCGAAAAGGCGCGGTTACCGTGGCTACGAACATGGCGGGCCGTGGTACCGACATCATGCTTGGCGGGAACGCAGAGTTCATCGCGCAAGCCAACCTAGAAAGCCGCGGTCTGGATCCCGAGGAAAACCCGGATGAATATCGGGAGGCCTGGGCGGATGCCCTTGAGGACGCACGACGCGCTGTCGCCGAAGAACATGACGAGGTCGCGGAGCTTGGAGGCCTCTACGTTCTGGGGTCGGAACGACATGAATCCAGGCGTATCGACAACCAGCTGAGGGGTCGTTCCGGACGTCAAGGAGACCCCGGCGAATCCCGGTTCTACCTGTCCATGGAAGACGACCTGATGCGGCTGTTCAACTCAGGGATGGCGCAACGGGTCATGATGTCAGGCGCCTATCCCGAAGACATGCCGCTCGAATCCAAGATGGTCTCGCGGTCGATCCAGTCGGCACAAAGCCAGGTTGAGGCACGCAACTTTGAGATCCGGAAGAATGTCCTGAAGTACGACGACGTAATGAGCGCCCAGCGTAGCCTGATCTACGAAGAACGCTCCCGCGTGCTACAGGGTGAGGACTTGACGGAGCAGATTGCGCTGTTCCAAGAATCCCTGATCTCTGGGATAGTTGACCAGTTCACCGCAGCGGAGAGCCCTGCTGACTGGAACCTTGAAGAGATGTGGGTTGAGCTGAAGGGCTACTACCCCGTTTCGCTCACCGTTGAAGATGTCCTAGAAGAACACGGGGGCCTGGAGGCCGTAAGCGCCGAAGACTTCAAATTTGAACTGACCGGTGACGTTCGGGCCGCGTACGATTCGGCGATCGAAGCGCTAAACGAAAACCCGGTCGCTCGGGAACAACTGGGGGACGACCCGAAGGCAGAGTTGGAGCGCCGCGTGCTCTTGTCCACGGTCGACAAACTCTGGCGTGAGCACCTCTATGAAATGGACTACCTCAAGGAGGGGATTGGACTTCGCGCCATGGGCCAGCGTGACCCGCTTGTCGAGTACAAAGACGAGGGCGCGAAGATGTTCCAAGCCATGATGGAACGGGTGCGCGAGGAAACCGTGCAACAGCTGTTCAGCTACTCCAGCCAGTTCCAGAAGATGGCAGAACAACGCGAAGAAATGCTCGCCAGTGGCGTTGACCTGTCGGCGGCAGGAGCCCAGGCAGCAGGGATCTCCCTGGGAGCTGGCGCCAAGAAGGGCGCTACGCCAACAAAGGGCGCGGCACAGGCGAAGACTCCTACGAAGCGTTCCAAGGCGAAACGTGCCCCGGCGAAGGCACCCGCGAAGAAGAGCGCGGCGTTCCACGGCACAGGCAACGTGATGGGTGACGTTGGCAGACAGGCGGCACCCGCCAAGGTGACCTATCAGTCTGGCGATGGAAGCGGTGGCAAACAGACCACTGGCGCGAAACCTGCCGGGGGTCCGAACCGTGCGCAAAGGCGTGCGCAGGCTAGGAAGCGCGGTCGGAAGGGTCGGTAGACCTGGCCGACTGTCCCACAACCGGACTGGCGTTGGTCCCAGCTAGGTATCCGGTTCGGCTGCGAGTTGTCGCCCAGAAAACGGTGTTATTGGGGGAAACGCGGCGACAACTCGCAGCCGAACCGACATAGAGAGGGCCTCTGGGACTCAAGTCTGCGCAGCGGGAACCTAAGCGAACTCAAGCGCTGTCATAATCCAGCGGCCCCGCCTGAGCTGCAACCGCATGGCCACCGCGCGGAGTCGGTCGCGGTCCCAAAGTGTCACGGCGACTTCCGCGGACTCAGGCTGCGGAGACCAGACACGCACCGAGTGAGCCTTGGCAGGCTTCGGGCTCTTGGGTCCAGGGGCGCGCACCTGACAGACTTTTTGCAGGCTTGCAAAGAGGTCTCGGTTCATCCAGCGAACAAGCGTCCGAATGTCTCGCCTGCCTTCAACCGCGTCAATCACTGCGGCTGCGAGCACCCGCGCCCACTGTTCGGGAGAAACCCCTACGCCGTCAAGGCCTGTGGGTCGGGTTGGTTTCCCAACCCGGTTCCCGGGGAAACGCGGCGGGTACAGCGCTGGATAGGCTCGAACCGGTGCCTGACGAGGGGCTGTCGTGACACTCACGCCGCGCGCCCGTCTTCCAATGACAAGCCTTCAGACTCACTCATGTCAGGTAGTAGCAGGACTTGGCCGGGTTCGATCAGGTTCGGGTCCTTCCCAATGACGTCCTTATTGAGGGAGTAGATCACTGGCCAGAGGTCAGCGATCTCTTGGCTGCTTGCACCCCGCCCCAGCATTTCTCCAGCGATGTTCCACAGGCAGTCACCAGGCAGAACAGTGTGGGTTAGCCCTTGCAGGGCCGCGACTTCTGCTCCGTCCTCGCTTTTCGGCGTGCTCTCTGAGCCACGGAGTCGCTGCCTAGCTTGCTGTGACGCCGTGAGCGGAGTCAGTTCCCGAACGCTTGAAGCGCTCACTGCGCTGTCGGAGCGTTCCACAGGCGCCGCGGCCCTAGCAGGTGTCTTGGCCTGTGCTCTAGCCGGAGCCTTCGCTGGAGCCTGGGTTTTGGTGGGCGTTGTGCGCACGGTTGGCGCTTTGGCTGGCGGTTCCGGCACTTCCGGGATAGGCGTGGGAACCACGTTGTCTGCCCTGTCCGACGGGGCCTGTGGGGGTTCGGGGAGATCAGCTTCTGGAACGGCGGGGACCAGGGGGGAATCGTCAGGCCACCAGATTTCTTCTGTGTCCGCGTCTTCTTGGGCGATCTCTTTTTCGTTTGAGGGGAACAGGAGGGGGTCAGCGGGCTCGGCGACCGCAACCCCTGTCAGCCCAACCGCTGCGGTTCCTGCGAGGGAAGTTGAAACTAGTGCCCGAGCCGCAAGTTTGCGTGCACCTTCTGGGGCCGCCAAGTCAATAAGTGTACGGAGGGCGGAGCCGATCTTTGAGGTTTGACGGGTGAATGTAGAGAGCCACGCAAGCAGCATCCAGGTGGAGTACCAAAGCAAAGTAGCTTCCAGCGCGGCGACCAATAACAGCGCAAGTCCCAGGGGCGATGCGAGTCCAGTGTTTGTGGCTAGTGGCAAAAGGAGGTGAATCGCCAGAGACGTTGTCAACAAAGCGAAAGCTAGAAACGCAAGCCAAAGCTGAGGGCGCTCCTGAACGCGGGTGCGTGGGCAGAGGACTGTGGGCTGGTCTTCTCCGTGTTTGCTCACGGTCAGTTCCTTCCTGTTGGGGGGGTGTGCTCACACTTTGGTGGGAGGCTCACAGTAAAATAACGCTACCAAGATAGCTTCTGAAGAAACCCTTCCGACCCTGACTGTGAACATCTGTCTGGAACGAGTCCCACCTGGCAGACTGGTTGCATGCGCCTTTACTTACCTCTGACATCAGCGGAACTGGCCCGGGAAACACCACCTGTTCGGGCCGGCCTTGTGGCACAGGTGGACAACACAGAAAACCCCGATCAGGCTTTCGAAGACGCCTTGCACGACGCCTCCTTCGCCTCTTTGGAGTTGCTGCGATCAGCCGACGAAAAGCCCGGTCGCGTAGTCGCGGTCGGCGACGTCTCCCCCGATCAGACCCACTTCCTAAACTGGGACGAAGTCGAGTCATTAATGGTGGACGGCAACAGGGGACAGCACCTGGTGCGCGAGGTGCTCGCAGCCCCCGACCAGCAGGGTGTGGAGGCTCTACTTGAGGAGCTATTTGACGAGCCGCTCGAGTGGTTTGACGTGTCCGAACGGACGCAACTTGCGAAGCGTTGACTCTGGCCGCGATAGCTGATTGTTGCTGCCGTTACGGGCGGACACGCGGGTCCAGTCAACTCTCGAAAGTGGCCTAATCTATGCGGCCGAGCGCTTGGCTGAGAAGCGGTGGACGAAGTTCCCAATGATCTTGTGGGATGCGGACACGTCAACGTCTGCAACACGGGCCTCAACCTGGGCGCGCTCCTCTGGCGGGTAGTAGCCGTAATCCGCAAACAGGTCGATCCTCAGGCTGATGCCCTGATAGTCCAGTTCGGGGTGGAACTGTGTCAGGTACATGTTCGGACCCACCCTGGCCATCTGCAACGGCGCGATTTCTCCCGTCACTAATGGGACCATCGCGTCCGGTGCGACTACCACGGACTCGTGGTGCCCGACGTAGGCGCGAAAGCGTTCGGGTACGCCCTCAAGGATCGGGTCCGCGCGACCCTCAGCGGTCACGCTCAAAACCGGGGCAGAGATGTCTTCGGAAATCTCGGGGCCCACGTGCCCACCCAGGTACCTCGCGGCGATTCCGAGTCCGTAGCAAATTCCAAAGACGGGAAAACCGGTGTCTAGCGCGTCCTTAATGAGTTTCGTGAGGCCACGTTCTACTTCCTTCTGACGCGCAGACTTCTGGTCTTCTGGCATGGAGACGTCGTAGGCCGAGCCGCACAGGATAGCCCCGTCCCAATGTGCGAAGTTGATCCGAGGAAAAGATTCGCGTTCCAGACGCACGTTGACCAGCTGGTCTGGGCGTAAGTCCGTGAAACGTAGTAGCGCTTCGCGTTCAGAACTTGCGACTTCTTCGATGTCTCGCGTGGTCATCATTAGGAACCGTGCATCCATGATCTGATCGTAGCAACGGAGGCTCTACCTTCCATGCAAAGAGGTCCCGTAACCTGGGGTGATGGAGACTTCCGAGCGTAAATTCGCAACTGCCGATGACCTTGAACTAGCCCTGCAGCTGGCCGACCTTGCCGATGCCGTGACCATGTCGCGCTTTTCCTCGAGCGACCTGGAGGTTGCCACAAAGCCCGACATGACACTGGTGTCCGATGCGGATAAGGGAACCGAGCTGGCGCTGCGAGGACTTTTGCGGTCCGCGCGTGATGGCGACGGCATCCTTGGCGAGGAGCACGGTTTGGAGCATGCGGAAAGCCCTCGCCAATGGGTCATCGATCCAATCGACGGCACCCACAACTATGTCCGCCAGGTCCCGGTCTGGGCGACCCTGATCGGGCTGATCGACCGGGGTGAACCCGTGGTCGGGGTGGTGTCCGCCCCCGCGCTCTCGAGGCGCTGGTGGGGGGCAAAAGGGATGGGTGCGTACCGCCGGTTTGCAGGAGGGGAACCAGAGCGGATCCGGGTGTCCAAGGTCGCCGACCTCTCCGATGCGTTCCTGTCCTACTCATCACTGTCCGGGTGGGAGCAGGCCGGGCTGAACTCACAGATGAAAACACTGATGACGCAGTGCTGGCGCACCCGAGGCTTCGGTGACTTCTGGAACTACATGCTGGTCGCCGAAGGGGCAGTTGACATCGGGGTGGAACCCGAACTTGCGCTTCACGATATGGCGGCACTGGCGCCGATTGTGACGGAGGCAGGGGGAACCTTCACCAACCTGTCAGGGAAGGCCGGACCTTGGGGCCCCGGGGGACTAGCGACAAACGGGCTGCTGAAGGACGCCGTGTTGAAAATTCTTGCGAAGTAAGCCCACCCGGTCAGGTAGAAATAGCTTCCAGAAGCACCCGGGCTCGCCCCACCCGGTCGGTGCGGCTGGCAGGGCCGGATGCCGGGTCCTCTGCGGCCCACGTGTCCAGGGCGCAGTCGGACTCACCGGACTTGTGAGAACAGTTGGGAAGGCATAGTTCCGAGGCCGCGAAAACTCCTGGGATTGCCTGTAGGGCGTGCTCTGCTTCCGCGTGCTGAAGACCGAAAGAGCGCACCCCAGGCGTGTCAACTATCCACCCGCCACCCGGGAGTGGAAGTGCAACTGCTGAGGTGGACGTATGTCTGCCCTTGCCGGTGCGTTCGTTGACCTCCCCAACCGCGCGCCCTGCGCCGGAGACAAGCGCGTTGATGAGGGTCGATTTCCCAACTCCGGAGTGCCCAACCAGAACTGAGAACTTTCCATCCACTAGGGATTCCAGCTGGGCCAGCCCTGTCGCTACACCAGCGGCTGAAGACGTGAGTACGACGTCGAGGTCGAACCCCGCGAAACTTTCCAAAAAGAGTGCCGGGTCTGCCAGGTCGGTCTTGGTTACGCACAAGACAGCGGGAATCCCTGCTTCCTTCGCTGCAACCAGGCACCGGTCGACCATGCCAACGCGGGGTGGCGGGTCCGCCGCCGCAACCACGATGATCATCAGGTCCGCGTTGGCTACGATCGTCTTCTCACCCCGCCCCTCGGCTGCTTCCTCAAGGCTACGGCGAAGCGCGTTCACCCGTGGCTCGACTGCGGCGATACGCGCCAGGGAACCCGGACGCCCGGTCAGGTCAGACGTTAGTCGGACGGTATCCCCAATCACCACCGCGCTCTTCGGGATCTCGCGGGCTTTCACAGCCGTGAGAACCTTAGGTTCGTCGGTATCTTCCAATGTGACGGCGTATCGCCCACGGTCGATCCCAACGACACGCCCCAGTTGTGCACCAGAGTAGTCTGGGCGACGCTTGGTTCGCGGTCTTGAACCCTTGCGGGCCCTAACGCGGACGCGTTCGTCATCTGTACCAGTGTCGTACCTACTCAACGGGTTCCTTCGCTATTTCTTGGTCGTAAGGAGGGATGGGTCTTTAAGGATCTGGCCTAACCAAAGAGGTTCAGGCGAAGGATCGCTTTGAAGCATGGCGTTCCAGCGCGCAGGGAAATGGGGCAGGGTCTTCGCAGTGGTCCCAATGTTGTCGACGCGGCACCCGGGGACTCGCAGTCCCACGATCGCACCGAACGTCGCCATGCGATGGTCGTCGTAGCTGGCCAGATCCGCAGAGTGGTACTTGCCGGGGGAGATCCACAGTCCGTCACGCAAAACCCTGGCTTTTCCGCCAAGCTTTCGGATCTCCTTTGCCAGTGCTTCAAGGCGATCAGTTTCGTGTCCACGTAGGTGTCCGATCCCCAGGATGGTCGAGGGCGAGGATGCGAACATGCAAAGAGCCGCCACCGTCGGCGCCAGTTCCCCGCATGGGGCAAGATCCAGCTCCATGCCGGGCCAAGTGAGCCCCTCGGGAGCGGACACGGTAAGGCCTGCAGAAGAGAAAGCCAAGGTGGCGCCGAAACGGGGTAGTAGCTCTAGCCAGTACTTGCCGACCTGATCCGTTCGCCGCGGCCAGTCAGCGATGGTCACACTGCCCCCTGCTAGTAGCGCAGCGGCAAGGAACGGGCCCGCGTTAGACAGGTCGGGCTCTATGTTGATCGGTACCCCCTTCGGCCGGGTCGGGGAAGTCAGCCAGCTCGATGAAGACTCAGAGACGACCTTCACGCCTTGTTCACTCAGCATTTCCAGAGACATCGCGACGTACGGCCATGACGGCAGCCTGCCCTCGGCCCTAAGCAGCGCGGGACGCCCAAAAAGAGGGGACGCAAGCAAAAGCGCTGAAAGGTACTGGGAAGAGCTGGTCGTGTCGACCAGGACATCCTTCAAATGCTCACTCCCAGGATTACTTTGTTCTGTGTACTTCGACTTCGTGTATATGCCGCGAACCTTTAGGGGCAGATGCCCCTTTGCGCCCTTGAACCGGACTTTCGCTCCCAGACTCTTCAGAGCATCGGTAAGAGGAGCGAGGGGGCGTTTTTCAGCGGCCGCGTCTCCAACGAAACGAGTCGTCCCGTCAGCGAAGGCAGCGAGGGCTGGTGCGAACCGCATCACGGTGCCGGCCAAGCCACAGTCGATAGTGCCCCACCCGCGAAGCTGTTTCGGCGGGCTCACCAGGACTTTGTTCTGGTCCTCCTCGAAACTGAACTGAGCTCCAAAGTGCGCCATCGCATTTGCTGCCAAGTACGAATCGCGCGACGCCAACGCACCCTTGATGGCCGTGGGTCTTTCTGCGATTGTTCCGAGGACCAGGGCTCTGCTGGTCTGAGATTTTGAGCCGGGCAAGACCACGGTTGCTCGCAATGGGCCGTTTGCCAGAGGGGCTTCCCAATAACTGTCCACGGCTTTATTGTCAGCTTTTTGGAAGATCTTTGCTAGGGATCGCGCCCGATGAAGCGAGACGCAGCGGCAGGACCCTCGGATTCCAAACGGGGTAGCCTGGAATAGATGAAACAGAGTAGGGGAGCCCCAAAGGAGTCGAGCGCGGAACTCGAGTCCCGGTTTGAGTCCGAGGCGTTGCCGTACTTGGACCGAATGTACGCGGCAGCCTTAGGGCTCACTCGGAACCAGCAAGACGCGGAAGACCTGGTTCAAGACGTCTACCTGCGGGCCTTTTCTAGCTTTGACCGGTTTGAAGAAGGAACGAACATTCGTGCCTGGCTCTACCGGATCTTGACGAACACTTTCATCTCTGAATACCGCTCGGGAAGGCGGGACCCAGGCCGGATCGGGCAGCCACTTCCTGCAGACTGGCAGCTGACGGACCAAGACTTGCAAGTCTTGGCCTCAGAGCAGCCTCGGCGGGCCGCACCGGTTTCTCCGTCTGCAGAAAGCGAAGCCATTGTCGGCTTAGAGCAGGGGGAGGTCCTGGAGATGCTGGAGCAGCTCCCAGAGGGGCAGAGGAACGCGGTCTATCTTTCTGACGTGATGGGGTTTAGCTACAGGGAGATTGCGGAGATCCTTGAGGTTCCACTGGGGACGGTGACAAGTCGAATTCACAGGGGCAGGGAAGCTTTGCGGAAGTCTCTGCGTGGTCAGGCGCTTGAGCGCGGTTGGGAAGTCGGTTAGCGAACATGGAGCACTTTGAGTTCGAAGTGGGACCGGAAGGAGTCTGTAACTGTCCGGTCTGCAACCCGAACACGGTTGATGGAGCCTACGTACGCGCATTGCTTGGCCAGTGCAGACTGCCGGCCGCCCCGCCCCGGCTTAGGGCACGGATCGTCACTCAGGTGAGAATAATCGCGCGTTTGTCTGAGATTTCCCCTACGGAAAACGAAGAGCGAGGTCAGCGGTTCGACTAAGCAGGGTTCCCCCTGGTATTTTTCACGGGGGTACAAGCGAACCTCCCGCGAATAGCGGGCAATACGGAGGCAAGAATGAGCACAAGAGGACGTAAAAGGAAGGCTCGCCGGAAAAAGGCAGCAAACCACGGGAAGCGCCCCAACAGCTGACTTCCCTTTTAACCACCCGTTCGGCTCGGTAGCAGGTCCATTTCCTGCCACCAGCCGAACCGGGTCAGGTGCTCTAAGCGAAAGCCCGCTCCAGGATTGAGGCCCGCTCCTCTTCGTGTCGCCAGGTGATCCCAGTCGACGGTGATGCTGCGGCAGCCCGTGAAACCACTTCGACTGTGGCACCCCCAGGAATCCGATCGGCTTCCCGCATCGCAGCGGTCACCGGGATCATGCCAAGCAGGGGGAACTGATTTAGCGCCAGGAACGGCCACGCCCCCTGATTCTCTGGTTCGTCTTGAACCCACCGGACCTGCGCACCCGCAAATGGCTGCAGCGCCGCGGCTAGCTCTTCAACCGGGAGCGGGAACAAGAGTTCCTGCCTGACGATCGCAACGTCATTTCGTCCCAGCTTCTTCCGCTCCTTCACCAGGTCGTAGTAGATGCGCCCGCTGCAGATCAAAACGGTGGTGACCGATTCAGCGTCGCCCAGAACCTGCGGGTTGTTCTCACCAATCACTGGCTGGAAATCACCACTCGTGAAGTCTTCAAGCGGTGATGTCGCCGCGGAAAGACGAAGCAGCTGCTTCGGGGTCATCTCAATCATCGGGGTTCTGGGCCTGCGGTAGGCCTGCTTGCGTAGCAGGTGGAAATGGTTGGCAGGCGTTGAAGGCTGCGCGACCCAAAGCGTGTCCTGTGCAGCCAGCTGCAGGTACCTCTCCATTCGGGCCGAAGAGTGGTCCGGACCCTGGCCCTCGTACCCGTGCGGCAACATCATGGTGAGGGAAGACCGCTGCCCCCACTTCACCTGGGCCGAGGAAATGAACTCATCCACCACGGTCTGTGCACCGTTCGCGAAGTCGCCGAATTGTGCTTCCCAAGCAACGAACATGTCGGGACGTTCAACCGAGTACCCGTACTCAAATGCGAGGGGCGCGTACTCGGAAAGTGGGGAGTCGTAAATCTGGAAGCGGGCTTGATCCTCGGTCAAGAAGTCCAGTGGGGTGAACTCGCGACCATCCTTCTGGTCGTGGAGCACCGCGTGCCGCTGGACGAATGTCGCGCGCCGCGCGTCCTGGCCCGTGACGCGCACGGGTGTCCCATCCATGAGCATGGTTCCCCACGCAAGCAGTTCGGCAAAACCCCAGTCGATCGGAATTTCACCCTTTGACATTGCCAGGCGCTTTTCCGAAAGCTGGCGCAGTTTTTTGTGCGGCGAAAAACCTTCTGGGAACGCGTTGTACGCTTCACCAA
>CAYFRQ010000018.1:0-25194 GCA_964345615.1 uncultured Actinomyces sp.
AGTATTGCTGGCGGACGCGTAGCACCTTGCCCTCGTACGTCGTGTCGTTCGGGTAGAGAACTCGGCAGAGGTCAGCAACCCGTTCCCGCTCAACGATCGCGTCAGTGAAGCGCTGTGAGTTGAAAGCGTCGTAGTCGAAGTCCTCCATGGGTTCGGACTTCCAGAGGCGCAGAGTGTTCACGTTGCTGGTGTCGTACCCAATAATGGGCATGTCGTAGGGGACTGCGCGGACGTCCATGTCAGCGAAGTGCACAATCTTTGTCTGTTCTTCGCGGCGGATGACGAAGGGGTAGCCCTCTTCCATCCAAGCGTCGGGGTGTTCGTTCTGGAATCCGTTGTCGATCGTCTGACGGAACAGTCCGTAGCGGTACAGGATTCCGTAGCCGGTTACCGGAAGGTCCATGGTGGCGCTTGAATCCAGGAAGCAGGCAGCAAGCCGTCCCAGCCCGCCGTTTCCGAGGGCCGCATCTTTTTCGGCTTCCAGGACTTCGGTGAGGTCCTGGCCGTAGTGTGCAACAGCTTCCTTAGCTTCTTCTAGAAGACCAAGGTTGACCAGGTTATTGAGTAGTGCGCGTCCTTCAAGGAACTCGGCAGAGAAGTAGTGTGCCTGGCGCCCTTGCTGGTAGGTGGTGACAGTTGCGTCCCAGTCATCAGCGATCTTGTCGACCACCAGGCTGGAAAGGCCCTGCCAGAACTCGAGCGTCGTGGAGTTCTGGGCGGCTTTGCCTGAGGCGGCCCGCACGAAGGCGCCCAACTCAGAGGTGAAATCTCTGGACATGAACAGATGCTCCTTGTAGAAACGAAAATTGCCTTGGGCAGTTAAGACTAGGTTTCCACCCGAGACGCGAAACACCTAACAGTCTCCCAGAAAAGTGAGATGAGCGGTTCTCATTCGCTGCTGGCTTACCCCGGGCCAGCAAAAGGGCAACAGAGCTTCACCAGGGCTTCTCTAAAGATTCTGGCCTTCGAGTGTGCTTGGGTTGAGACATGAGATACTCCCGAGTCCCGCTAGCTAGCCGCCCTCACCACGACGGGTCTGCGATGTACGTGAACCCGCAGGACCCTAGGCTGGGCGGCCAGGTGAAAGTGCGTCTCTGGGCTCCCACAGGGTCCGGGGTTCAGGGGGCGGAAGTGCGGACCGTCCGCGATGGCGAGATGGAAATGCGTCCCATGGCCAGCACAGCGACGCCCGCAGGTACCTGGTGGACTGCAGACCTCACCCTAGATAACCCGGTCTTGGCCTACCGTTTCAGACTGAATCTGAACGGAGAACGTGTTCAGTACCTGAATGCAGACGGTCTATGGGATAGGAACGTCCCAGACGGCTCAGATTTCCGGATCACAACCCACCCCAACCCTCCTGCTTGGCTCTCGAAGGCAGTGGTCTACCAGATATTCCCGGACCGCTTCGCATCAACCGGAAGGTACAGTTTTCCCCCACCCGAGTGGGCGATCGCTGAGTCGTGGGACAGCCCCGTGATCGATGAGCAAGCCGTCGCAGGACGCCAGTTTTACGGTGGCGACTTAGACGGGATTGTCGAACGGATGGACCACGTTACGAACCTGGGCGCAAACGTTCTTTACCTGACACCGATTTTCCCTGCCCGCTCAAGCCATAGGTACAACGCCACTAGCTTCGACATCATCGACCCTTACCTAGGGGGAGAAGAGGCCCTGAGTCGGCTCACCGAGGCCGCCCAGAACAACGGTGTGCGCGTGATTGGCGACCTGACGACAAACCACACCGGTAGCTACCACGAGTGGTTCTTAGCGGCGCAAAACTCGGGGGCGAAAGAGCGTGACTACTACTACTGGAGTGATGACGGCTCCTACATCGGGTGGCTTGGGCACGCAAGCCTCCCGAAGCTGAACTACTCCAGCCAGGACGTGCGCAGGCAGCTCTTCGAAGAGCCAGATGGCCCCCTCAGAAAATGGCTTGCCCGCGGCTTATCAGGCTGGCGCATTGACGTCGCCAACATGACCGGGCGCAGTGGCCAAGATGATTTCACCCACGAGGTTGCACGGGCCGTCCGTTCCGGAGCCACCAGCGAACGAGGTGATGCTTACGTTGTCGCGGAGCATTTCTTCGACTACAGCTCAGACCTGCAAGGCGATGGTTGGCACGGGGTAATGAACTATCAGGGGTTTACGTTCCCGGTGTGGGGCTGGCTCCGGGACCCTGACGTGAAGGTGCGGTGGGTGGAAGCCGCACCACTGGTCACCGGTGGGCTGATGGTCGACACCGTCCGTGATTTTTCTTCGCGTGTTCCCTGGGTGAATCGGGTTGCCTCATTGAATATCTTGGAATCGCATGACACTCCACGGATCCTGACGCTACTGGGCGGAAATCTTGGGAAGTTGGAGGCCGCCGTAGCACTCCTGATGACAATGCCTGGAGTCCCCATGGTGGAATATGGGGGCGAGGTCGGCATGGAGGGCACAAGTGGCGAAGACGGGCGCAGACCTATGCCATGGTCTGACGTTGAGGATGCGCAGCTTGACGCTCTGGGCTCCGGCGGGCCGGTGAGCGGACCCCAAACTAAGTGGAACAACGATATTTTCCGTCTGTATCAGGAACTCATCCAGCTCAGGTTGGACTACCCGGCGCTCCAACAGGGAGGTTTGCGATGGCTGGCAGCAGAGGATGACGCGGTCGTCTTTCTACGTGAAAGTCCTGAGCAGACAGCCTTGGTACACGTGGCTCGGGCTTCTCACGACCCGATCAAGTTGGACGCGCTCAGTTTCCCGGGCTTAGCGGGCGCAACCACCGTTTTCGGTTTGGAACCTGACATGGGAGCTGAAACGGTGCTCCTGGAAGCGGGTGGTCCGGGGGCGACAGTACTGGTCTGGTGACGTTGCCCCTTAAGAGGGCGACTGGGAGGATGAAACGTATGCACACGAAACAGTCTCTGCTTGCCGACCTGACCAAAAGTGGAATCCCGCGGGACGCGACCGTCCTGATTCACTCCTCTATGAAGTCGGTCGGGGAAGTCGATGGGGGAGCAGACACCGTCCTTGACGCGCTTAGTGAGTACTTTGAGCCCGGGCTGCTAGTCCTGCCATCTCACACGTGGGAAACGATCAATCAGGACGGAGACGTTTTCGACCCGGAAGTATCAGCGTCGTGCGTTGGAATTCTCACAGACCTCTTTTGGCGAAGGCCGGAAACGGTGCGTTCCTGGCACCCCACGCATTCTGTGGCTGCTCTTGGGGCCGAGGCTCGGGAGTTTGTGGCCGGCGAAGAGACAACCCGGAGCCCGTGCCCGCGAGGTGGAGTGTACGGGCGACTGCTTGACCGAGGGGCCTACATCCTGTTCCTTGGGGTCCCGATGTCACGCAACACTTTTGTGCACGGGGTAGAGGAGTGGAACGGAATCCAGAACCGGCTGGCCGAAAAACCGACCAGGCTCGCGGTGCGAACCCCGGGCGGGACCCTAGTTCAGGCTCCGCAGAACATGCATTCTGCGCCTATCCCCGATGTCTCGGCGAACTACGACAAGCTTCGTGCTGTCCTTGAAAAGAGTGGTGATCTGCAGGTCGCGAGTCTAGGGGATGCCGAGCTATTCATTACAACGGCCCCGGCCGTCAACCGGGTGGCAAGCGCACTACTTGCTGAGAACCCCGATATTTTCCTGGACGACGAACCGGTCGATAAGGGTTGGGAGCCCCCGCAGGCCTAGTCGTTGCTGAAGACGTTGGCCACAAACATCACCACGATGGTGATTGCGACCAAAATGATCGCGACCCATGCAAGCCACATCATTCCCTTGATGACGAAACCCAGGATCGCAAGCAACACCCACAGGATCAAAAGCGCAATTAGTAACCAAGCCATAGGGACATTCTACGGGTGGAGCCCGCTAGCTGCCTGACTGTGGATCAATTAGGGCTTGACTGCGGACTCATCAAGAAGGGCCCGACCGAGTTCTGCTGGCTGGCGCAGAGCGTGGGGAAACCGTGGGGAAACAATAGAATGACAGCTAAACCTGTGTTCGTAACCTAGCTTGACCTGCGTGCATGGAGCCACCTATCGGACTCGAACCGATGACCTACTGTTTACAAGACAGTTGCTCTACCAACTGAGCTAAGGTGGCGTGCCCCAATCATTGCGAAGATGTTGGGGTCTAGTCAAAGTGACCTACGTGATCCTCCCTCACCTGGGCGGTGCTTCTACTCTCCGCGGATCTGATTCATCGCGGCCACAAGCGAGTCAAACATCTGGGCCCCGTCATCGCCTGAGGCAGCAATCTTCGTGTCTCGGAATAGGAATTCAGGGGACGCAATGTTCTCGCGTCCCGCGATTTCTCTGGTTGTCCACTCAGTGGAGGAAGCCTGCAGGTAAGACTGGGCTGCATCCGTATCGAAGGATGCGATCAAAGCTTCGTCCACTCCCTGCTCCGCGGCGATGCCAGCAACGGCGTCCTTCGAAGCTTCAAGATCCGTCAAAACGTCAGTTTCTCCAGAGACCATTGCCTCTAAAGAAAAAGCGATCATGGCTTCGTGCACGGCTTGGAAGTGGGCGGGGTCCTCTGCCGCCAAGGCCAAAGCTGCGGCGGTGGCTGCGGTGTTGTATGCGCCAGCCGAGGTCAGAACCGGGTGCATGACGAAAGTGAAGTCGCCCGCCTGCGCGGCCTCGAACAGGTAGGGGCCCACCGCACTGTCAGTCATGAGGCAGCCACCGCAGGTGTAGTCGAAGTAGAAGTCCAGGTCGTTTTCCCCACCACCTGGAGAAGCACCAATCCCGTTCTCACTGATCGAGATTCCCTGGCCAGCGTCAAACTCAGCCGGAACGCCATCCGCCGATTCTGCACCGCCGGGCCTGCTGGCAATGATGTAGATGATTGCCGCAACGATTGCCAGGATAAGAACGGAGACAACCGCGATAATGATGTTTCGCGTGCGTCGTTCAGCTTTAGCTTGGGCTTCGCGCATGGCTGCTGCCTTCAAACGAACGTCCCGCTCGGCAGCGGACTGCTTTTTCTTCCCCATTTTTACCTCGCGTCTCGACCGCTCAGAACTGATGGGAGCTTAGCAAGCCTGGGGCTGGAGTTGAGGATTCCCTCACTGATTGCGACAAGGGTCATTACGCAAGGCTACCTGTCATAAAGATCATCCCGGCCAAGGCAAGTAGTAGAAGTGCTGCGAACGCAGAACGCGACCAGACGCTAGGGAACGCTATTTGGGTGAGCCGGTAGGTCCCTGTTCGAGCCCAGTGACTTGTGGGTAGGGACCAACATGCGACAAGGCCGAGCCAGGCAGCGAGCACCAGAACTAGGGGTGAGGTAAGCGTGCTTTGGTTCGGAGCCACGAGCCAGGTCCAGAAGGCGGTGATGCTGGCAGGTCTACCGCTGATCGAGGAGGCAACGTACTCTCCGAGGGATCCAACCCCGATGAAAGTTGCAAGCGCCGCCAGCGAACCGGGGATGAACGCCACGGCCGCAACTAGGAGAGACCACGGACTGGTTGCCCACGTGACCGCCACGTCAGAGTTACGCGTCCCACCCCAAGCGTGCCTGCGTTTGACGAGCCCTGCTTCCATACGACCCGCTACCTGCGCGAAGAGCAGGAAAGCGGGGCCCAGGAGTAGCCACTGCAGCCCCAGCTGTTCCGGGACCGCTGCGAGGACTGCAAGCAGAAGCATGGCCAGCCCCCAGGAACGCCTTGGTTGCGAATGCTTGTAGGAAGCCCCGTTTAGCCAGTCCAGGCCGTCACTGTCCGTTGTCCAGGCGTCTGTGCTCGCCGTGGATGGGCTTTCTTGAACCTCAAACACTCGGGTCGGACCGACAAGCCCCTGTGCTGCGTTTGCCTGCTGGGAAAGGATGTCCAAGAGTTCCCCGGCAGGCAGCCTGTCGGACGGGTCGGGGGAGAGTGCTACCCGAAAAGCCTGCGCCGCCACAGGGTCAAGGCCAGCCGTGTCAACCTCGCCTGTGAACACGCGGTGAAGCGTAGCTTCGCTTTGTCCGTGGCCGAAAGGTGGGCGACCCGTTGCAGCAAAGCAAAGCAGAGCGTTGAACGCAAACCAATCTCCGTCCTTCCAATCCTCCGCGGAAGGAGAGACCATGCGCAGGAGTTCGGGGGCTACGTAGCCCGGCGTCCCTGCCAACAGGCCTGTTGAAGTGAGCCTTGTGTCCGAGTCTCCTTGGGCCAGGCCGAAATCGATCAGGACCGGCCCGGACTCAGAGAGGATGACGTTGCTGGGCTTCAGGTCTCGGTGCGCGAACTCGGCGTCGTGCACTCGCTCCAAGATTTCGCCGAGTTCCCAGCCGAGGGCGACGACCTGCCGCAGCGGCAGCCCCTTCCCGTTCCCAGCCAACTGTTCCAGGGTTGGTCCGGAAACGAGTTCAGTGACAACGAACGGAGAGAGTGCATCTGCCTCCACGTCCAGAACACGAGCTACGCCGTCCCCCTTGTCCCTGTCGGCGCTTCCCCTGACCTTGTTCACCAGTCGCGCCTGGCGGAGCAGTCTTTCGCGAGCCGCGTCGGTTTGGGATTCAGAAGGGTGTAACAGTTTCAGCGCGGCTTCCTGACCCGCACCGTCGCGCACGCGCCAAACCGTCCCACTCCCGCCACTGCCAAGGGGGGCAATGACTTCGTAGCCAGGAACCGAAGGTATAGAAGTCCCGGGTGCCTCCGTATGGGGTGAGCCGAGCACCACGGTCCGGTCGGGGTCTAAAGGCTCAGGCCCAGGTGGTTCGGCAGCTCCGTGCTGTGGAAAAGTCACTGTCTCAGTCTATGGTCGGCCCGGCAGTGCCGTGTTAGGCTTTCTGTTGGGCCCGGAGCAGTGTTGTGGGCCTGAAACAGCGCAGTTTAAGAGGTCTCTACAACGGAACGTCCGGCACGTACCTGCCGGTGGAGGAAATAATGGCAAGTGTAACTTTCGACAACGCAACCCGGATCTATCCTGGTTCTGACCATCCCGCAGTCGACAAGCTCAACCTCGAGATTGCTGACGGCGAGTTCTTGGTTTTGGTTGGTCCGTCTGGCTGTGGCAAGTCCACCTCGCTGCGCATGCTCGCGGGTCTTGAAGACGTGAACTCTGGTCGCATCCTGATCGGTGACCGCGACGTCACCAACATCCAGCCGAAGAACCGCGACATCGCAATGGTTTTCCAGAACTACGCCCTTTACCCGCACATGACAGTTCGCGACAACATGGGCTTTGCTCTGAAGATCGCTGGCCGTCCCAAGGCCGAAATCAAGGAGCGCGTGGATGAAGCCGCGAAGATCCTTGACCTGGAGCCCTACCTGGATCGCAAGCCGAAGGCTCTTTCCGGTGGTCAGCGTCAGCGTGTCGCCATGGGGCGCGCAATCGTGCGTAAGCCGCAGGTGTTCCTTATGGACGAGCCCCTTTCGAACCTTGATGCGAAGCTCCGTGTGCAAACGCGTACGCAGATCGCATCGCTGCAGCGCAACCTTGGTGTAACGACCGTGTACGTCACCCACGACCAGACCGAAGCTCTCACCATGGGCGACCGGATCGCGGTCATGAAGGACGGTATCCTGCAGCAAGTTGGCAGCCCGCGCGACATGTACGAAAAGCCCGCAAACAAGTTCGTTGCAGGGTTCATTGGCTCACCCGCCATGAACCTGGCGACCTTCCGTGTTGAAGGCAACGTTGGCGTGCTTTCGGGCGCGCGCGTTCCTCTTTCAAAGGCAACCCTGGACGCAATGATCCCGGAAGACGAAGGAAAGATCGTCATTGGGTTCCGTCCCGAAGGCCTAAAGATTGCTGAACCGGGCACCAAGGACGTCATCCCGATCATGGTTGACCTGGTCGAAGAACTGGGGTCGGACTCCTTCGTTTACGGCCACATCGTTGGCACAGGTGACGACACCGGTGCGATCGACGTCGGCGGCACACGCGTAGTTGTTCGCGTTCCCCCGAACAGTGCTCCCGAGGGTGGCAGCATCCTGAATGTTGAGGTCATCCCGGGTCAGCAGCACATCTTCTCAGAAGCGACCGGCCACCGTCTGCCGATCTAAACCTGAGAACCTCACGCACAAGCCGTGAATTAGTTGGGTGGCGCCGCAGGGTGCCACCCAACTTTCGTGAATGGAGGTCTTTATGCCTCAGTCGTTGCAGATAACGGCCGCTAAGGTTGACCCGGCGCTACTGGACCTTCCCTGGGAACTTCCTCTCACTGAGTGGCCGGAAGACATCCTGGCAGCGCTACCCAGGGGGATCTCCCGGCACGTAGTGCGTTTCGTGAACCTAGAGGGGCGTGTCATCGCCGTCAAAGAGATTGGTGAGCCCGTTGCCTACCGGGAGTACGAGCTGCTGCGCGACCTGGCGCGAAAAGACGCTCCTTCAGTGCACCCGACCGCAGTGGTGACTGGGCGTAAGGATAAGAACGGTGAAGAACTAAACGCCGTCCTGATAACAGAGCACCTAGAGTTTTCTCTTCCGTATCGAGCCCTGTTCAGCAGGCACGTCGCACCCGACACCGTGAACCGCCTCCTTGATGCGCTTGCGGTCCTGCTTGTAAGACTGCACCTGCTCGGTTTCTACTGGGGTGACGTTTCCCTCTCAAACACACTCTTCCGCAGGGACGCCGGGTCTTTTTCTGCGTACCTGGTTGACGCTGAGACTGGTGATCTGCAGACGCAGCTGACTAAAGGACAGCGCGAATACGACGTCGACCTGGCACGGACAAACATCATCGGGGAACTCTTTGATCTTCAAGCTGGAGGTTTTCTGGCGGAGGAAGAAGACGCCATCGAGATCGGGGACCGGCTTGTCCGCAGGTACAACGAGCTGTGGGATGCCCTCACCGGTAAGGAGCTAATCGCGGCTGATGAACGTTGGAAGGTCCAGGAACGGATAGATCGCCTTGCTGACCTTGGGTTCAGCGTCGGCGAGCTCACAATGGCGACGGAGCCGGACGGGCACCGAATGACCATCCAACCGAAGGTTGTTGACGCGGGACACTTCCACCGTCAGATTATGCGTCTCACGGGGATCGACGCCGAAGAGAAGCAAGCCCGCCGGATGCTTCAAGATTTGGAGACTTACCGGGCCGTGCGGGGGCTATCCCACCTGCGTCTAGAACAGGTCGCTCACCTTTGGATGAACGACGTATTCGACCCGATTGTTACCGGCGTTCCAGCAGAGTTGTCCGCCAAGCTCGAGCCCGCCCAGCTGTTCCACGAGGTGATGGAACACCGCTGGTACCTGGCCCAACAGCAACACAGAGACGTCCCCATTGACGAGGTCTTGGCTTCCTACGTGCAGGATGTCTTGCCAACAAAGAGGGACGAAGCCGTACTTCTTTCGGGCCCGAACGATGAGGTGTTGGCGGGTTATGCGGACCTGGTGGATGAGCTGGATCAGGATGAGACGGAGATTGACGGTCTGCTGGGAGTGGCTGACGATGAAGATTGGACGCCCAGGTCCCCCGAAGTTTAGGCGCTCCAGTCAACCGGGGTCGCGCCCTGATCAACCAGCAGTCGGTTGACCTGCGAAAACGGGTTGGAACCGAAGAAACCACGGTGGGCTGACAGCGGGGATGGATGCGCTGACTCGACCAGGGGGACCTTCGACAGAAGCGTCCTTAACTCCTGCGCGTCACGTCCCCACAGCACTGCAACCAGGGGACGATCACGTTCCGTCAGCGCTCTGACTGCCTGGTCGGTCACTCGCTCCCATCCGCGACCCCGATGCGACTTGGGGGCTCTTGGAGTCACGGTAAGGACTCGGTTCAGTAGGCAGACGCCCTGCCTGGCCCAACCACTGAGATCCCCGTTTGGTGGGGCAGGGACTCCTAAATCACTTTCGAGCTCCCGATAAATGTTGCGTAGTGAGGCGGGCAGCGGAGTTTCGGGTGAGACGGAGAAGGCGAGACCCGTCGAGTGACCCGGGGTGGGGTAGGGGTCCTGGCCAACTATCAGAACCTTGACATCTTCGAAGGGGTACGTAAAAGCACGCATGATCGAGTTCGCCTGTGGCAGGTACGCCCGCCCGGCCCGTGTTTCTGCTCGGAGCATGTTTCCCAGCTCCCGCACCTGGGGCTCGACCGGGGCTAAGGCTGCCGCCCAGCCCGGATCCATGATGTCGTGGAGTGGAGGAAGAGGGTTGGTCATGGGTGAAAGCTTACTAAGCCGGGTGTGCTCCTTGGCCTTGGGTCGTCAGCGGGTAGGCTAGCGCCGTGAGCACTGAGTATCCGCACGATGAGTTTGACGACGCGTCATCCGATGGCCCCCAGGGTGTCCACCGGAAGCCCAAGTCACCCTGGAAGACAGTTCTGCCTTTCCTTCTTGTTCTACTGATCGTTCCACTGCTTGCCTGGGGAGCCACCGCGCTCATTCGGGGCGGGGAAAAGGAACAGATCGTCGTAGTTGACGAAGAGGTTTCGCAGAGCGAAGAAGTTCCGCAAAGTGAAGCCGAGGCCATAGCTCCCCTTCCGGAAGAAGGCCCGACCGGACTGCCGGAAGATTCCGACTCTTCAACAGAAGAAGTTGTTGAAGAGGCTCCGGCAGCGGAGGTCTACTACGACGCGGCGATAGTGGTTTTGAACGCGTCAGGTATCGCGGGTTTGGCTGGCACGAACACCGACATCCTGATTCAAGCTGGATTTGTGAACGCGTGGGCAGGGAACGCCGACAGTTCGGCTACCCCGGAAAACACCGTTTACTACCAGTCGCAGGATTACTACGCGACTGCTGCCAAGGTGGGGGAACTGCTGGGCATCGCGAACCTGGTGGAGAACGCGGACGCTGTAGGTAGCTCGGCGATTGCAGTTCTGTTGCGCACTCAGTAGTAGTGCCACTTCTTGCACTCGGACCTCTCGAGTGCCAGAATAGCTGTTAGCACTCGGACCTCTCGAGTGACAGAAACCGTGCGCGCCGGTGGCAAACCCGTGCGCGCAGTGACTAGCAGCAGAAGGAACAGATATGGCAAAGATGATTGCTTACGACGAGGAAGCTCGCCGCAACATGGAAGCCGGGCTCAACCAGCTGGCAGATACCGTGAAGGTCACACTGGGTCCGCGCGGCCGCAACGTCGTGATCGACAAGAAATGGGGCGCCCCCACCATCACTAAGGATGGGGTGTCCGTAGCCAAAGAGGTCGAGCTAGAGGACCCTTACGAGCGCATTGGCGCTGAACTTGTTAAGGAAGTTGCGAAGAAGACCGACGACGTGGCCGGTGACGGAACTACCACGGCAACGGTTCTGGCCCAAGGCTTGGTGAATGAGGGCCTGCGGAACGTAGCGGCTGGCGCGAATCCTTTGGCAATCAAGCGCGGTATCGAAGCCGCCGTGGACGCCATCGTGGCAGAACTCCACAAGTCTTCCACGCCTATTGAGACCACGGACCAGATCGCGGCAACCGCATCTATTTCTGCCAACGACCCTGCGATTGGCAAGTTGATCGCGGAAGCGTTCGAAAAGGTGGGCCCGGAAGGCGTTGTAACGGTCGAGGAAACCAACTCTTTTGACACCACGCTTGAAACCACCGAAGGTATGCGGTTTGACAAGGGCTACCTGTCCGCCTACTTCGTGACCGACCCGGAACGCCAAGAGGCGGTGCTCGAAGACGCTTACGTCCTTCTTGTTGAAGGCAAGATCTCTTCCATCAAGGATCTGCTGCCTTTGCTTGAGAAGGTCATGCAGACTTCGAAGCCACTACTGATCATTGCCGAGGACGTTGAGGGCGAAGCTCTGGCGACGCTTGTCGTAAACAAGATCCGCGGAATCTTTAAGTCCGTTGCGGTCAAGGCCCCTGGGTTTGGTGACCGCCGCAAGGCGATCTTGCAGGACATCGCGATCCTGACGGGCGGCCAGGTCATTTCCGAAACCGTTGGGCTTTCCCTCGAGACCGCCGACTTGGATTCACTTGGAACTGCGCGCAAGGTCGTTGTCACAAAGGATGAGACCACGATCGTTGACGGGGCAGGTGACGCCGAAGCCTTGGAGGCCAGGGTGAAGCAGATCCGCGCTGAAATCGAGAACTCTGATTCTGACTACGACAAGGAGAAGCTGAACGAGCGCCTCGCGAAGCTGTCCGGCGGTGTTGCGATCATCAAGTCCGGTGCCGCAACAGAGGTTGAGCTGAAAGAACGCAAGCACCGCATCGAAGACGCGATTCGTAACGCGCGCGCAGCGGCCGAAGAGGGAATCGTTCCCGGCGGTGGCGTCGCTCTAATTGAAGCAGCAGACCGCGCCCTACCTGAAGTTGAACTGGTTGGCGATGAGGCGACGGGAGCTTCGATTGTTCGCAAGGCAGTCACGGAACCGCTGCGCCAGATTGCTCGGAACGCAGGGCTCGAAGGGGGCGTCGTCGTTGAACGCGTCCTGGCTCTGCCTGATGGTGAAGGTCTGAACGTGACCACCGGGGAGTACGGTCCAATGCTCGAACAGGGCATTGCAGATCCTGTGAAGGTTACGCGTTCCGCCCTGCAGAACGCAGCCTCCATCGCTTCGATGTTCCTGACCACCGAGGCGGTAATCGCCGACAAGCCTGAGCCCGTAGCTCCGGCGGCTGGCGCCGACGAAATGGCAGGCATGTACTAAGCCGGTAGCACTGATTTTGCCGGGGTGCTCCCATTCGGGGGCGCCCCGGCAAGGTTTTTAACGGCTCTGCGCCCCACCTCCGCTTTGGCAGCGTCCCCTTCCGCTTTGGCCGCGGGTTGTAGCCTCAAAACCGGGTTTTTGAAGCCCTTATCGGGCTACAACCCGCGGCCAAAGCGGAAGGGGGGCGTTAGCCGGCGAACATAGACGCAACCCCACTTTCAGCTTCCAGATAGGCCTGGGAGGCTTGCGACAACGCTGCGGAAATCGCGTCTAGGGAGTCTTCGACTTGGGCCTGTGTTGCGTGCCATCTAGAGATCAACGCCTGGAATGAGGCCGAGGCACCACCCACCCAAGAACCTTCCAGGGCATGCAGTTCTGCCATCATTCCCGTAACGGAACTACGTATGGCCTCAGCTGAAGCGGCAACGCCAGCCGATGCGCCGGCCAGCTGATCTGAATCGACTTGATAAACGGACACTCTGTCCCCTTTCCGTTGGAACTCGCTTAGCCAGCGTCGCGCAGAACGGAAAAGAACAGGGCAGTCAGCACTGTAGCCTGTGAACAAAATCCTTCGTCCGCAGCCTGTGAGGAGTGAAGGGGCTACCTAGCGTCCCCTTTGGCGTGGCTTTTCCCAGAATTCCGGGATGATCTCAAGCGTCGAGGTAGTGGCGCTGTCCGAGGCGGGCGGAGGGGTAGTTTCGGGCTGCTCCGCGGGCGCCTCTGGTTCTGAGGGATTGCTGAGAGGCACCATTTCCGTGGTTCCCCTTGTCGGGACAACGGGCACCCGGACCGAGCGTCGGATGACGCGCTGCTCCTTCACGTCGGCCTCTTTAGTGTGGTCTTCAAGGTCCTCACCGGCAGCCAGCAACTGAGATTCGATGTTTTCTAGCTCAGCTTCGAGATTCTCGCGTGCAGCCTCATCCCACTTGCGTCCGACGGGCGAGAAGAAGATGTGCCTTCTAGCGAGAACCCGCCTGATTGCCCGTCTGCGATGCTGAAGGAACACGACAGAATCCATGTGCGGGCTTTCGTGCCGTAGCCCGTTCAAGAAGGCTCTGTAGTGCTGGGGAGCTGCGGCGAGCACAGCCATGTCGGCATCGATCATCAGGCGTGCATCCAGGTCGTCCTCATCAGGGATGTGGGTGCTTAGCTGTTCGATTAGGTTTGCGACCCGGTCGACTTTTTCGGAAGGTACGCCCAGGTCGCGTAGGCTCTGCAACGATCCGGTAGCGGGAATGGAAGCAGGGATTCGGCCGAGCCCTGAGTCTTCCCAGCCAACTTCCTCTAGGGCTCCCCTGTACGCGTACGCAACCCTGAGTGAGTCGGGATCGACTGCGGCCTCCTCGAGAGTGCCCAGGTACTCGAGCACACGGCCCAGGTAACGAGCGTTGTGGTAAGTGCGGCCCCGCATGTTCCAGGAGTCCAACACCTGCTCAACTTCTTTTCGTCGAGTCGCCTCATCAGCGGTTGCCCCAAGGGCCACCAGCGAATCATCCAGCGCAGAAACAAGCCACTGGGGAGAACCCGTTGTGTCTCTCATTTGGGCCCGGTTCGGAACTCATCGTCTAGGTTTGTGTGCACGGCACCATCGTAGTCCGGCGTTCAGAAAGGGTCGCCGCTTTGGGGCTCACTGCGGGGTTTGGGCTGCAGTGGCAACGTGATGCGCACCGTGAGGCCCTTCGGAGTTGTTTCCCAGAGCGAAACTGTGCCCCCGTGACTTTCGACAATGGAGCGAACTATGGCAAGCCCAAGTCCTGAGCCCCCCAGCTCACGCGACCTAGACTCACCGATGCGATAGAAGCGCTCAAACACTCGAGAGCGGTCTTCCTCAGGGATCCCTGGGCCGTGGTCGCGGAACTCGATTAGGGCCTGTGTTGTCGTGCTTCCTATCAGGATCTCAACGGGGGAGCCGATTGGCGTGTAGCGGATAGTGTTCCCCGCCAAGTTCACGAACACCTGTGTGATCCGATCTTGGTCGGCCTCGACGTTGAGGTGGGCCGGGGCTTTTTGTGCGTGGACGCCTTTGACGGTGATTTCGCGAGTGGGGTCGATCGCGCACATGTCAGACCTGGTCCGAAGTGCCACTTGCACCAGGTCAACCGTCTGGAAGCTCAGAGTGGGCTTGTCGTCCAGGCGGGCCAGGGTTAGTAGGTCCTCAACCAGTGTTCCCATTCGCCGGCTTTCGGCCTCTATCCGCCCCATGACGTCCGGAACTGAATCCGGTTCCACCGCTCCGATCCTGTAGAGCTCCCCGTAACCTTGGATTGCGGCGAGGGGAGTGCGTAGTTCATGAGAAGCGTCCGCTACGAACCGCCTGGTTTTTGCCTCCGATTCTTCGGTCGCTGCGAAAGAGCGCTCGATCTGGACAAGCATTGTGTTCAGAGAAGAGGAAAGGGAACCGACCTCTGTGGTCAAAGGGGCACTTGGGATGCGTTTGCTGAGATCGCCAGCTGCGATCGAACCGGCCACTGTCTCGATGGTTCGAAGTGGTTTCAGTGACTGCTTGACCAGGTAGTTTCCTATCAGCGAGGCCACGGCGACAAGCGCGGCCGCGGCAATAAAGAAGGAAAGAGCGGTCGCACCCAAGACCTCTGTTGTGCCTATAAGCGGCAGGGCAACAGTCACGACCTTCGGGGCGGCTGTGCCTTCCGTTCCCGCAGCCGGAACACTAAGAGCCCGCCATGCCGCGCCGGGGACGGAGGATCGGACCGTGTACGGTCTGGGCGTTTCGCCTTCTAGGATCTCCGTCAGTCGGGCAGAGGACAGAAGTAGGTCGGGGTGACCAGCCCTGTCCTCGGTTGCAGGGGTTATGAACTCGGCGACGTTGCCGTTTGCAGACGTCACCTGCAGGTAATACTCGGAGGGGACAGGATCGCTGTGGTTTGGAAGGTGGTCTCCGCTGACGTGAGTCGAGAGTTGCTCCGCACTGACCCGCAGTCGCTGGTCGATCTGCCCCACCAGGTACCGTTTCAGAACCCCGATCAGTAGCGTCCCTGCAAGCGCAAGAGCTACCGTTAGGACCGCGACTAGCAGCCGTGTCATCCGGCGCGAGAGTGGAACGGAGGCTGCACCCTCCCTAATCCGCGCGGCTAGTCTGCGCATCAGCTGGGCTCACGCAGCATGTAGCCGACACCCCTGCGAGTGTGGATCAGTTCGGGGAGGTCGGGCTCGACCGCCAGCTTCTTCCGAAGGTAGGAGATGTAGGACTCTACGATGGAGCCGTCACCTCCCCGGTCGTAGTGCCACACGTAGTCTAAAATCTGGGCTTTCGAGACCACCCTGCCGTAGTTCAGTGCCAGGTAACGCAGCAGTGCGAACTCAGTTGGAGATAGGTCAATGGGAACCCCACCGCGGTGAACCTCGTGCGCGTTTTCGTTGATTTCTAAGTCTGCAACCCGGATTAGGCCGGGTTCGTCTTCGGATCCCGCCACTCTTCTAAGGATGGCCCGGATGCGGGCTACAACCTCTTCCAGCCCGAATGGCTTGGTTACGTAGTCATCGCCGCCCACCGTCAGCCCCTCGACCTTGTCGGCGGACTCATCACGCGCTGACAGGAACAGGACCGGAGTGTCCATCCCTAGGGATCGCATGCGCCTGGTCACTTCGAAACCGCTGATGTCCGGGAGCATGACATCCAAGACCACCAGGTCAGGAGTCCTTTCCTGGATTAGCTGTAGGGCACTTTTCCCGTCGGAGGTGCTCTCGACAGAGAACCCAGCAAAGCGAAGTGAAGACGCCAGCAGGTCCCGAATGTTCGGCTCGTCATCGACGACTAACAGGTGCCATTTAGGTTCGGTGCTTCTCTCCATCACCCGATTATCGTCCCAAATCGTCCCCGGGGCCCTAGGGGATGGGGCAAGGGTGTGCAAGCATTAGGTGGGGTCGGCCCCCTGTTCGCGGCAAAGTGAGGAGAAACTTTGATGGACCCGCTGTCGCCTGATGGAGTGACGTTTCGCCCCGTTTCCGCCTCCCTCACAAAGGTGAGGCTGATTTCCCTTTCGTTTTGGGTTCTGTTGCCCGCTCTGGTACTCGCTCTGCTGGGACTCTTTGTCAACACTTGGCTATTTCTGCCGGCGGGTCTTCTAATGGCCATCTTCCTTTGGCTGCTTTGGCTTTTGCCGAGGCAGGTCCGCGCGCTTGGGTATCAGGCGACGGATACGGACCTGCTGGTTCGCAGAGGAATCATGTGGCGCAGGCTGGACGTGGTCCCCTTCGGCCGCATCCAGTTCGTAGATGTGCAAGAGGGCCCACTTGCGCGGTACTTCGGTATCGCGACGTGCGCTCTGCGAACCGCGTCAGCCGCAACCGATGCACGAATACCCGGCCTGCCGGCCGGGGAGGCCTCGGACCTACGCGAACTCTTGATGCGTCAAGGCTCATCTAACCTGTCTGGCCTCTAGCATGACGGGTGCTGAGTTCACTGGACTGCCCGGTGAAAAGGTCCGAGCAGTCGAAAGCGGTGTGGAACCATCGGCGTGGCGCAGGGTCCACTGGGTAACCCCTATTTTGAGTAGTTGGCAGCTAATCGTGGTATTGGTTGCAGTGCTAGTCCTGCAAAACCTAGAGCACCTGCACAGGCTGTTCTCAAGTCCCTCGGGGTCCTTGACCAGAGCCCTCCTTCTTGTCAGCGGCGGAATCATAGTGATCGCAGCTCTGATTGGCGGCTACTCATTCCTCGCCTGGCGGGCAACCAGCTTCGCCATCACAGATCAAGCGGTCTGGCTCCGCGTTGGTGTGTTGTTTAGAAACCAAAAGCACGTCAGGTTGGAGCGCATTCAGTCCGTAGACCTAGTTCATCCATTGTTGGGCAGGTTGTTCGGGCTAGGACAACTTTCAGTCGACTCTGCGGGATCCGGGGGAAGCCTGCGCATCGGGTACCTGAAGTCGGGCGAATTATCTGCCCTTCGTGCGGAGATCATGGCACGAGCCGCGGGTGTTTTCCGGGATGCCAACCAGGATTTGCTTGAGGAGGAGGCTGAAGAACCAATGTCGAGCGCCCCCCTGGAGGCTCCCGAAAACATCCTTTACACCGTGCCTTCAGGGAGGCTGGTCGGCTCCGTGTTTCTGTCCAGCACCACGGTGTGGGCGCTTGTCTTGATGATTGCCCTGGGCGCTGGGATCGCTTTTGCGGCCTGGGTTGGGGTTCTTGGAGGTCTTGAGGTTCTCCTCGGAATAGGCGCCGTCCTTGTGCCTCTGTTCCTGGTCGGGATCCTTCCAGGCTGGTCGCACTTCGCCTCGGAGTTCGACTTCAAAGCGGCTGTCTCTCCTGACGGCATCCGCATTCACAGGGGTCTGCTGGAGACGCGTAGCGAAACGATCCCCCCAAGGCGCGTCCACGCGGTCCAGGTCAGTCAGCCCCTGCTTTGGCGCTTGCCGGACTGGTATCGCGTCAGCTTTTCCCAGGCAACGCACCACGTTGCTGCAGATGACAAGAACGCTAGCTTCGGGGTGCTCCTTCCCGTAGGGTCAAGAAGACAGGCCATGCTAGCCCTATGGCTAGTCGTGCCCGACCTGGGTGTTGATGATGTCCAGGGGTTTTTCGAGAGCGCTATGAAGGACTCGGGGAGAACACCGGGTTTCACGTCTGTCCCGACTAGAGCATGGTTGTTTGATCTTTTCACTTTCCGACGCTTAGCTTTAGCGCTCACCCGGACCGCGATGGTTGTCCGCGGCGGGTTCCTGACGCGCACCATGTCAGCCGTCCCCTATTCACGGATCCAGTCCCTGGTTGTTCGCCAGGGGCCGCTAGACCGCGCTTTGAAACTAGCGGGCCTTCAGGCGGGGACCGTGCCGGGGCCTTTCACTGTGGAAATCGATCACCTTGACTGTCAGGAGGTTGCGGACGCGCGCGACATCCTGACTGTAAAAGCAGAAGAATCACGTGTAGGTGAGCCACCGGAGCGCTGGTTCGCCCGTGCACAGAAGGCACCGACGGGTAGCCCCGAGCGGTCCAGGGAGCCCGATGACTCGAGGTTCAAGCCGTGATAGGAGAGAAGAAGATGCGAGTTGTCTCTACTCGAGAACAGCTGCTGAATGCATTGGAGGGGGCTTCCAGGATTGGCCTGGTGATGACCATGGGGGCACTCCACGATGGACACCTATCCCTGGTCGACCAGGTGCGCCCAGGCCACGACTGTGTGGTGGCAACGATCTTTGTGAACCCCCAGCAGTTCGGTGAGGGCGAGGACCTGGATACCTATCCTCGTACTTTGGAAGCGGACAAACAGGTGCTCCAGGCTGCGGGAGTCGATGTTCTTTACGCGCCGGCAGAAGACCAGGTCTACCCGGTAGAGCCTCGCGTCAAGGTCCAGCCGGGCCCGGCCGGGGAGATCCTGGAAGGGTACTTGCGTCCCGGCCACTTCGCAGGGGTCCTTCAGGTCGTTGGAAAGATGTTCAACCTGATCCGCCCCACCACCGCGGTGTTCGGACAGAAGGACGCGCAACAGTTCGTGAACATTACGCAAATGGTTTCGGACCTGGACCAGCAGGTGTCGCTGATCGAGGCTCCGATTGTCCGCAGTGACTCGGGGCTTGCGCTCTCAAGTCGGAACTCTTACCTCAGCGAACGACAGCTTGCCGAGGCCACAGCTCTGCGCGAGGCGTTGACGCAGGGTGAAACGGAGGCCCTGCGGGGACGTGATGTAGACCAGGTTGTTCGCGTGGCGGCGGAGGTCTTGAAGGCGGCGCCCGGAGTGAGCCCAGAGTATGTTGCGCTTGCTGATGCCGGAAGCTTCGAGGTCTTTGCCATGTGGACCCCAGACGGGCAGCATCTGGGAGTTGAGAGTTTGGCCACTCCTGCCCCGGGGGGTAGTGACGCATACTTAGTCTTAGCGGCGCGGGTCGGGTCCGCGCGCTTGATCGACAACGTGAAGGTGAAGATCAGAAATGACTAGTAAAGCCCCTTTATACCGCACCATGGTCTGCGGGAAAATTCACCGCGCTACGGTGACTGGTGCCGACCTCCAGTACGTCGGGTCGGTCACCGTTGACAAAGGCCTACTGGAGGCCGCTGACATCCTTCCTGGACAGCAGGTTGACGTGGTCGACGTGACAAACGGGGCCAGACTTACCACCTACGTGATTGAGGCTCCTGCGGGGTCTGGAACGATCCAAATGAATGGTGCCGCCGCGCACCTGGTGCGGCGAGATGATCTGGTCATCATCATGGCCTACGCTCACGTTCCTGAACCACTTGCCAGAACCATGGAGCCGAAGGTCGTCCACGTGGACAAGCACAATCAGATCCGGACCATCGGAGACGACCTAGCAAGGTAGATCCTCGGCTCGGCTAGGATTGCCGCGTGACTAGCCAGAATACTTCCACGCCCGAGCAGATCCGGATACGCACAGAAAAGCGCGCGCGCCTTTTAGAGAGCGGCGTTGACCCGTATCCCGCAGAGCTTCCCATCACGGGGAGCATCGAAGAGATCAGGGCTCTTTATCCGGACCTTGAGCCAGACGAAGAAACAGATCGGTTCGTCGGGCTAGCCGGTCGCGTTGTTCTTGCACGGAACGCTGGGAAGCTATGCTTTGCGACGCTTCAAGACGGGTCTGGTAACCAGTTGCAAGTGATGCTTTCAGCCGGAGAAGTTGGAGCTGAGTCGCTCGCCGCCTACAAGGCGGACGTCGATCTGGGCGACATCCTTTTCGTTCACGGGCGCGTCATTTCGTCCCGGCGCGGAGAACTCTCTGTTTTTGCGTCCGCCTCGGACACGGCACCAGCATGGGCTCTGGCAGCTAAAGCACTTCGCCCTTTGCCGAAGGTCTATGAGACCCAGGATGGGGAGGGCGCCCAACTTGCGGAGGACACGCGGGTTCGCAGGCGCTACCTAGACCTGATCATGCGGCCCGCTGCGCGGGAAATGGTTCGCGCTAGGGCCGCGGTTGTCCGTTCGATCCGGGAATACATGCACGACCATGGGTTCATTGAAATCGAGACACCCATGCTTCAGACGGTTGCCGGGGGCGCTGCGGCACGTCCGTTCAAGACCCACATGAACGCTTTCGACACGGAGCTGTTTCTGCGGATTGCGCCCGAGTTGTATTTGAAGCGCGCGCTTGTCGGGGGCATTGACAAAGTGTTTGAGATCAACAGGAACTTCCGGAACGAGGGCTCTGACTCCTCACACAGCCCCGAGTTCACAATGATAGAGGCCTATGAGGCCTACGGGACTTACGACACCATGGCGACCTTGACCAGGCAGATGGTTCAGCGGGCCGCTCGGGACGCGTTCGGTTCTGAGACGGTGACGCTCAGTGACGGGACGGAGTACGACCTCTCTGGGACCTGGGCAGAAATCGAGCTCTATCCCGCGACATCTGCTGCCCTGGGGACCCAGATCTCTCCTGAAACTTCCAGAGAAGAATTAGTGCGTCTGGCGGAGCAACATGGCGAAGAGATTCCGGACCACTACGGCAAGGGAAAGATTGCTGAAGTTCTCTTTGAGAAGTTGGTTGGTGACCACCTGTATGCGCCGACCTTCGTGAAGCATTTCCCTCAGGATTCTTCGCCGCTCACTCGCTCGCACCGCTCTTTGCCAGGAGTCGTTGAAAAGTGGGACTTGTACGTTCGAGGATTTGAGTTAGCAACTGCGTACTCCGAGCTCACAGACCCCGTTGTCCAAAGGGAGAGGTTCCAAGACCAGGCTCTTGCTGCTGCCAAGGGGGACCCTGAAGCCATGGAGCTAGACAACGACTTCCTGGAGGCCATCGACTACGGCATGCCTCCCGCGGGTGGCATGGGCATGGGTCTTGACCGCTTGCTGATGGCGCTCACGGGTGAGGGAGTTCGGGAAACGATCTTGTTTCCCTTAGTCAAGCGCCTTTAGATAGTCCCTGGAGTCGAAGTCGGTGACGAAGCAAGTTTATGCTGGCGCTGGCTTCCTGTAGAGAAGAGACGGGTCTGCAACCGTGCAATTTCCACTGCTTGATCTTGCCTGGTTCCTCTCGTGCTAGTCGAATGCCCCTGTGTAGCAAAACTGGCAGTGGTTTACGGCCTTCGGCCAGATCACGCATAAGACGGAACCATGCATTCCGGATCGGTGAGCGGGCGATGCACAACGCGTCTGCTAGTAGCCCCTCTTCCAAGAGGGGCGCAACCAAACGAGAGGCGAAGATCCCCTCGGCGATGACAAGACGGTTTTCCCCAAGGGCGAACGGCCGGGACCCGGTCTTCCTGTTTGTGGGGATGTCGTAGATGGGGATTTCGCTGGAACCGGTTAGGCAGAGCTCGATCAGGCACGCGAGTGCTGCCTCCTGGTCCCATGAGGCAGGGTCGTCCCAGTCGTGTATACCTGGGCGAATTAGGGGAACTTGCGGGTCGTCACCGTCACGATAGAAGTGATCTAGGGACAGCGAGGGGATGCCGAGCTGCGAAGAAAGCGAAGTTTTTCCCGACCCCGACGGCCCTGTCAAAATGATCACCTGAGCGCCCGGAACGCGCACACCATCGGGCAGTTGGAAGAGGCTCTGTTGCTCGGGGCTCAATCTCAACGTCCTCTCAAAGCGGCGGCTTCGTCCCAAGTTTAGTCGTCCTTTTTTAGCGTAAACACAAACCTAAGACTGTTCCTGATCGGGTCTCACTGGCCGCTACCGCATAGCTGTTTTTTGCGCCATACTAGAGAGACCTCCGGACGTGGCCTTAACACGGTCTGGTACCGGTGACATTTGGTGGAGACCTACCTACGAAGTTAGGAAAACGCTGTGGCTGACGCGGTTCTTTCAAGAAAGACCAGAAAAGAAGCAATCAGAAAAATGGAAGACGGCGAAGAACTCGATGTTCTTGTCGTTGGAGGCGGCGTGACGGGTGCCGGGATAGCCCTCGATGCCGCCACCCGAGGGCTGAAGGTGGGCATCGTCGAGGCCCAGGACTGGTCTTCCGGGACCTCGTCCCGATCATCAAAGCTGGTGCACGGCGGCCTTCGCTACCTCTACCAGTTGGACTTCCCCCTTGTAGCTGAAGCACTCAGGGAACGCGGTCTCCTCTTGGAGCAAAACGCACCTCACCTTGTGAAGGCTCAGCCGCTACTGTGGCCTTTGAAGACTCCCGTCATCGAACGGACTTATTCGGCTGTCGGCGTTGGGATGTACGACGCGATGGCCCAGTGGGCACATCGGGGAGCCGTGCCGATTCAGCGGCACTACACCAAGAAGGGCTCACTGAAGCTGTGCCCGGCACTCAGCCCTGACGCACTTTCCGGCTCGATCGTCTACTACGACGGACGTGTCGACGATGCCCGCCTGGTAGTGACGTTAGTTAGGACTGCTGTTCGCTACGGGGCGCTTGCTGCCAGCCGAGTCCAGGTCGTTGACATTGAGCGCGACGAGTACGGAAAAGTGAAGGGCGCGGTTCTTCTGGACGTGGAGCACGACCGCCAGTTCAAGGTGCGTACGAAGCGCATCATTGTTGCAACGGGCGTGTGGACCGAGCAGACAGAAGGTCTCGCTGAGGGTGATGAGGGCCTCAAGGTCTTGACCTCCAAGGGCATTCACATCATTGTTCCGAAGGATGCGATCAACTCTGAGGTCGGGTTGTTCCTGCGCACTGAGAAGTCTGTCCTGTTTATCATCCCGTGGAAGTACTACTGGCTGATCGGTACCACCGATACTCCATACCACCAGGAGCTCCGCGAGCCCGTTGCCGACGAAGCCGACATTGACTACCTGATCGAGCACGCGAACGAGGTCCTGAAGGACAAGCTGACTCGTGAGGACGTGATCGGGACTTTCGCTGGCCTGCGCCCACTGCTCCAGCCTGCGGACAAATCCACTGGACAATCGACAAAGGTTTCCCGCGAGCACACGGTCACAGAGGTGATCCCCGGCGTCACGGTGATCGCTGGGGGCAAACTCACCACCTACAGGCAGATGGCCGAGGACGCGGTTGATTTTGCCCTGGGTAAACAGCTGTCGAAGGAAATCCCCTCGGTCACGGACCGAACGCCGCTTGAGGGCGCTGACGGCTACTTTGCACTCGAAAACTCGAAGGCAGCAATCGCAGAAGATCATGATCTGACCGTGGACCAGGTCGAGGACTTGCTTGACCGCTACGGTAGCGACATCTCCATCATCTTTGACATGATCAAAGAGCGCCCCGACCTCGGTCGGCGCCTGCACGGTGCCCCCGAGTATCTGCGGGCTGACGTCGTTTTCGGTGTTACACACGAGGGCGCATTGCACATTGAAGACATCCTGGAGCGCAGGGTCCGACTCTCGTTTACGAAGCGGGATGCGGGGCTTGACGCCCTAGATGAGGTCGCTGATCTCGCGGCCGAATACCTTGGTTGGGATGAAAAGACCAAGGAACATGAGAAGAACCTGTATCGCGAGATCTGCGACGCGGTTTGGACGGCTCAGAAGATCGAGTCAGAATCCGAGGCCCAGGCCGTTCGGGAATCGGTTCAACCAGTCAGGCCGTTTTTGACGGTCTGAAGCACAGCTACGCAACCACGCGGAGCTGGCGGAGGCGCTAAGGCGCGAAAGGAGTACCAAGACATTGGATGCATGGAGCATTTTCGCTTCTGAGTTCGTCGGCACAGCGTTGCTGATCGTCCTCGGCGCGGGCGTGGTAGCGAACAACTTGCTACCAAAGAACAAGGGCCGTGGCACCGGCTGGCTCATGGTGAACTTTGGGTGGGGACTCGCAGTTTTTGTGGGTGTCTACGCAGCGTGGAAGACGGGTGGCCACCTGAACCCGGCTGTCACCGTCGCCAAGGTCGTCATGCACATGTACGACCCTGAAGTGACGTTGAACGGGTTAGAAGGCGCAGCAGCAGCGGACGTCACCTGGGGCAACGTCATGATCTACATCGTGGCGCAACTGGTTGGTGCGTTTGTTGGTGCAGTCCTCGCATGGCTCGCCTACAAGAAGCAGTTCGATCAGGACGCTGATCCGGCTCTCAAGCTGGGCGTATTCGCAACTGGCCCGGAGATCCCCTCACCATTTTGGAACGTGGTTACAGAAGTCCTCGGCACCTTCGTGCTGATTGCGTTCGTTGCTGTCGCTGGTGGAACCCCGACCGCGGTCGGGCCCCTCGCGGTAGCACTGGTAATTGTTGGGATCGGCGCTTCCCTCGGTGGCCCGACCGGGTACGCCATCAACCCGGCTCGTGACCTTGGGCCGCGCATCGCGCACGCCATCCTGCCCATCCCGGGCAAGGGCAGCTCGAACTGGGGTTACGCCTGGGTCCCGATCGTGGGACCGATCATTGGCGCGGTTCTTGCGGTGGTAGTCATCTACGCCTTCGGCCTTGGAACCCTGGACTTTGGGATTCTGGCTGCAGGATAGTTTCGGTCGGTCGGGGACTTCGGTCCCCGACCGATTGTCTTAACGCGTAAAACACAATGAAGTGAGAGGTAGAGATACATGTCAGAAGAGAAGTTCGTTCTAGCAATAGACCAGGGAACCACAAGTTCCCGCGCAATCGTTTTCAACCACAAGGGCGAGATCGTCGGGGTGGGGCAACAGGAGTTCGAACAGATTTTTCCGCAGGCAGGGTGGGTTGAACACGACCCCTTGGAGATCTGGGAGTCCGTCCGATTCGTGGTTGCAGACGCCTTGGTCGCAGCGGGCATCAACAAGGATTCTCTCGCGGCCGTTGGGATAACCAACCAACGCGAGACCGCCGTTGTTTGGGACAAGAACACCGGTGAACCTGTTTACAACGCGATTGTCTGGCAGGACAC
>CAYFRQ010000019.1:0-8908 GCA_964345615.1 uncultured Actinomyces sp.
CCCTTGGCGACTTGAAAGGGAAGCGGGTCCTGGTCCGCTCCGACTTCAACGTCCCAATCAAAGACGGCGAGATCACCGACGACGGTCGCATCAAAGCCGCACTGCCCACCATTCGCCGACTGCTCGATGCCGGCGCCGCCGTGCTTGTTGCCGCGCACCTGGGACGCCCGGGCGGGAAAGCCAACCCCGAATACTCGCTTGCACCCGTGGCAGCGCGCCTTTCTGAGCTACTAGGCCAAGACGTTGTGCTAGCCGACGACGTCACCGGAGACTCCGCGAAGGCCGTCGCCGAAGGACTTGAGCCGGGCTCCGTAGCGCTACTTGAAAACGTGCGCTTTGACCCCCGCGAAACATCGAAGGACGACGCAGAGCGCGCCGAGCTTGCTGCCGAATACGCGGCACTTGCTGACGCCTTCGTTTCGGACGGTTTCGGCGTCGTTCACCGCAAGCAGGCTTCCACGTACGACGTTGCAGAGTTGCTTCCGAGTGCGGCGGGGGAGTTGGTCTTCAAAGAAATCGAGTCCCTTTCAAAGGTCACTTCGGACCCTGCGCGCCCCTACGTTGTTGTTTTGGGCGGTTCAAAAGTCTCTGACAAGCTCGGCGTCATCGCCAACCTGCTGACCAAGGCCGACGCGATCTTGATCGGCGGCGGCATGGCCTTCACCTTCTTGAAAGCCGAGGGGTATGAGGTCGGGAAGTCCCTTCTGGAAGAAGACCAGTTGGACGTTGTTCGCGGCTACATGAAGACGGCGAAGGAAAACGACGTCGACTTGGTTTTGCCGGTCGACGTGGTGGTTGCCCCCGAGTTCTCGGCTAACGCACCGGCGACCGTCGTTTCTGTGGCTGATATCCCCGCCGATGACATGGGCCTCGACATCGGCCCGAAGACGGTTGAGCTGTTCACCCGCTACATTCTGGATGCAAAGACGGTTGCCTGGAACGGCCCCATGGGCGTGTTCGAGTTCGCCGCGTTTGCAGACGGCACCAAGGGGGTCGCTGGCGCGCTTTCTGAGAGTGAAGCGTTCAGCGTCGTTGGTGGCGGTGACTCTGCCGCTGCAGTACGTGTCTTGGGTTTTGACGAGGACACCTTCTCTCACATTTCAACAGGCGGCGGCGCTTCCCTGGAACTCCTCGAGGGCAAGACGCTTCCCGGTATCGCAGTTCTGGAGGACTAACAAATGGCACGCATTCCCCTAATCGCTGGCAACTGGAAGATGAACATGGACCACGTCCAGGCCGTCTCCCTTGTGAACAAGCTTGCAACCGAACTCGACGACCTGGACTTCGACTACTCGAAGACCGACGTTGTCGTCATCCCGCCCTACACTGACCTGCGCTCGGTGCAGACGGTGATTGAAGGCGACAAGCTCAAGATCGCCCTTGGCGCTCAGGATGTTGCGGTCTATGAGTCCGGTGCGTACACGGGAGAGATCTCAGCGACCATGCTCTCGAAGCTCGGCGTCAAGTACGTCGTTGTCGGTCACTCCGAGCGGCGTGAGTACCACGGCGAATCTGATGACTTGGTTGGGCAGAAGGGTAAGGCCGTCCTTGCGAAGGGCATGATCCCGATCATCTGCTGTGGTGAAGTTCTAGAGGTCCGCAAGAACGGTCAGCACGTTGACCACGTTGTCAGCCAGCTCAAAGGCGCCCTTGCCGGATACACGAAGGACGAAGCCAAGAAGGTCGTAATCGCCTACGAACCCGTCTGGGCCATCGGCACAGGTGAGGTCGCAACGCCAGCTGACGCGGAGGAGGTCTCGGCCGCAATCCGCGAACTCCTGGAAACCATGTTCGACAAGGAGACCGCTGATGCGATCCGCATCCTGTACGGCGGTAGCGTCAAGTCTTCGAACGTGAAAGAAATCATGGCGGAGCCCAACGTTGACGGGGCACTGGTCGGTGGAGCGTCTCTGAACGCCGACGAGTTCGCAAAGATCTGCGACTTCGACAACTAGGCACGCCGCAGATCTCACAGCCCGGGCCCGGTTTTCCTAAACAGACCGGGCCCGGTGGCCTGTAAGGTATTACTGGCCCGTCTTCGGGCAACGAACTTTAGAACCTGCTTTCGCAGACAGGATGGGGTACCCGTGCTAGGAATCCGAATCGCGATGATCACAATCATCGTCATCGCCAGCTTGTTGCTGATCCTGACCGTGCTGATGCACAAGGGACGCGGCGGTGGTCTTTCCGACATGTTCGGTGGCGGGATCTCGTCAGCCGCTGGGTCTTCCGGTGTCGCTGAAAAGAACCTCAACCGCATCACTGTGGGGGTCTTAGTGTTCTGGACCGTAGCGATCATCGCCTACGGCCTGATGCTCCGCTACGGCTTCTAGCCCCGCTTTTATTGTCACCCGGAGCCTTCTAGGCTTCGGAGTATGAAGATCCTCCTTACAGACAAAACAGACCTAGACCTCTCCTGGCCCGCGGGCACCGAGCTGGTGCGCTTCCGTGAAGCAGATCCAATCCCTGATGAGCACCTAGACGCCGACGTCGTGATTGGTTGGGGGCACCCGGTTTCGCTGGACTCTCTGCAGAGAATGCCAAACCTTAGGCTGGTCCAATCTCTTTCCGCAGGTGTGGATGCGTTCCTTGCTGCCGGTTTACCGGAGGGGGCACGGTTGGTGCCGGGACGGGGACTTCATGACCGGACGGTAAGCGAACATACGCTCGCTTTGTTGCTGTCACTGGTTCGGCAGCTCCCCGAGTACTTCGGAGCGCAGGAGGAGCACCGCTGGCTGTCTGAAAAACGTGGGCCGAAGCCACTTCATGAGCCGGGCCGTGTCTCAACCCTGATAGATGCGAACGTGTTGATCTGGGGATTTGGGTCGATAGGTCAGCACCTAGCGCCAATCCTGACTGCGCTGGGAGCGAATGTTAGGGGAGTTGCGCAAACCGCTGGCACCAGGGCTGGATACCAGGTCATTGCGGGTGACGACATCGAAGACCTACTCCCGGAAACGGACATCCTTGTGATGGTTCTTCCCGCTACCACCGAAACAGAGGGCATCCTGGACGCCCGTAAGCTGGCGCTATTACCTGCCCGCGCCCTTGTTTGCAACGTCGGACGTGGAGTCACGGTTGACGCGGATGCACTGGTGGCAGCCCTTGAGGACGGCAGTCTTGGGGGAGCAGCGCTAGACGTCACCCCGCAGGAACCCCTCCCTGAAGACTCGCCACTGTGGGACGCACCGAACTGCGTCATCACCCCGCATGTCGCAGGGTTCCGGGCGGATGGTGCAGAAGCGCTGGTACAGGAGAGCCTTTCCCAGCTCTAGCCCCACGTTCCGCTTTGGCTGCGGGTTGTAGCTGGAAGTCCTGGTAAAAAGGGCCTTTCCTGAGCTACAACCCGCAGCCAAAGCGGAATGGGGAAGGGAGGGGGTTTTGGTTTAGAGTCCCGCTTGGGCCGCTGCAACCACGGCGTCGGCCGTGACACCGAAGTGCTGGAACAGCTCCTCTGCAGAACCCACCCCGCCGAAGCTTTCAATCGAGATTGCGGTGCCCGTTTCGCCCAGGTACTTCTGCCATGGCATTGCCAGCCCGGCTTCTACCGAAACGCGATTCTTCACGTCGGGCAGAAGAACCGAATCCCTGTACTCCTTGGGCTGCGCTTCGAACCACTCCATGCACGGCATCGAAACAACCCGAACGGCTACGCCGGACGCCGTCAAAGTGTCCGCAGCTTCCAATGCTAGAGAGAGCTCCGAGCCGGAGGCCATCAGGATCACGTCGGGAGTTCCTTCACTGTCCTTCAAGACGTAGCCGCCGCGTAGCACTCCTTCCGCTGAGGCCAGCCCGGTTCCTTCCCCACGACCAGGGTTCGGTAGGTTCTGGCGGGACAAGATCAAGGCCGCTGGTGCGCGGTTCTCTAGGATCCCAAGCCAGGCGTAAGACGTTTCGTCACCATCGCCGGGTCGCACCACGGCTAGGTTCGGAATAGCCCTGTAAGCCGTGAGGTGCTCCACCGGCTGGTGGGTCGGACCGTCCTCACCAACCCCGATTGAATCGTGTGTCCACACGTAGGTGACGGGCAGGTCCATGAGCGCGGCCAAACGCACCGACCCACGCATGTAGTCAGCAAACACGAAGAACGTGGCGCCGTAGACACGGGTCAGGCCGTCAGCGGCGATCCCGTTCATGATCGCGCCCATCGCGTGCTCGCGGACACCGAAGTGGAGGTTGCGCCCGAACTCGTTGCCGACGAACGCTTTTGATGACCTCTCGGCAGGGAAGAACGATGGGGCGCCCTCAATGATCGTGTTGTTGGATCCGGCCAGGTCGGCGCTTCCACCCCAGAACTCAGGCATGACGCCAGCGATCGCGTTGATTACCTTGCCTGAAGCAACCCTGGTTGACACGGCTTTCCCAGCCTCAAACTGCGGTAGAGCAGCGGCAAGACCTTCCGGCAGAGCGCCGGAGCGGATCCTATTGAGCAGCGTTACCTTTTCAGGGTTCTCAGCAGACCAAACGCGAAGAGCCTCATCCCACGCTTCGATGTCGAAGGCCACGCGGTCTGCGACCTGAGCGCGAGTGAAGTCGATGAGGGCCTCGTCAACGTCAAACATGAGCTCCGGGTTGGCACCTACGGCGTTCTTCAGCCCCTCGAGTGCGGGGGAGCCCAACTTCGAGCCGTGGATTCCTCCGGTGTCTGACTTACCCGGGGTTGGCCAGCCAATGATCGTTGAGAGGGCGATTAGAGATGGACGCGTCTTTTCAGCGAGTGCTGCATCCAGGGCGGCTGCCAGAGCTGGAACGTCTTCGCTGTACGTCCCGTCGGCCTTCCTCCAGTCGACCTTCTGCGTGTGCCATCCGTAGGCCTCGAAGCGAGCCAAGACATCCTCGTTGAAAGCGATCGAAGTGTCATCTTCGATGCTGATGCGGTTGTCGTCGTAAATGGCGATCAGGTTGCCAAGGTTCTGGGTGCCAGCTAGCGAGGCTGCTTCAGAACTCACTCCTTCCTGCAGGCAGCCATCCCCAACGATCGTGTACACGACGTGATCAAACGGGGATTCGCCAAGGGCGGTGTTTGGGTCCAGCATCCCGTGCTCGTAGCGCGCCGCCATTGCCATGCCCACGGCTGCGGCGAACCCGGAGCCCAGAGGGCCTGTCGTGACTTCAACGCCCTTCGTGTGACCGTACTCGGGGTGCCCCGGCGTCGCTGAACCGAACGTACGGAAAGCTTTCAGGTCATCCAACTCAAGTCCAGATCCCGCCATGTACAGCTGGACGTACTGGAGGGCAGAAGCGTGGCCCGCCGAAAGAACAAAACGGTCCCGGCCCAGCCAGAAGGGATCGGCGGGGTCAAACCGCAGGTAACGCTGATAGATCAGGTAGGCCGCTGCCGCAAGCGAGATGGGTGTTCCCGGGTGCCCTGACCCGGCGTTCTCAACCATGTCGGCCGCAAGCACCTTCGCGGTCTTGACCGCCCTATCATCGTTATCTGTCCACTCAAAAGACATGTCGCCCACCATTTCTCAAATAGCCTTCGGGTGGCATCAGTCTAGCGAAAAAACGCAGTCCAAGCCCTTTTTTATCCAGTGAAACTTAGCGCTAACAATCGCGCCAATGCAGGGTTTCTCTTTTCCGATCTGCCGCCGGCGAGGACGTGAGCGAAGATTAGGGGGTGAAGATGGTTAGTGCGGAAGACACCATCGACCAGTTTCTGGCCGATCTGAGTGTCATGAGGGGCGCCTCGCCACACACGATCAGCAACTACAGGCGCGACCTGACAAGGTACGTGAGTTTCTTGGAAGAGACCCTCCCGGAGTTTGGCGGGGACTGGGAAAAGGTTGATGGTTCAGCGATCGACGCGTTCCTGCTATCACTTTCTGTGGGGTCTCCAGAAAGGGTGCCTCTTGCGCCTTCTTCGGTAAGGCGCGCGCTTGCTGCAGTGCGTTCTTTCCACCGGTGGACGCTGCAGGAAGGCGTTACGAGCGGGGACCCAGCGGCCCGCGTGAGCGGACCAAAGAGCGGAGAGGGCCTGCCTAAGGCCCTGACGGTGGACGAGGTGACGATCCTTCTAGAATCGGTCGGCCCCGGATCGGACCCGGCTTCCCTTCGTGATTCTGCTCTACTCGAGTTTCTATACGGGTCGGGCGCGCGCGTTAGCGAAGCCGTTTCCTTAGGGGTGGACGACCTGGACTTCGAGGGGGACTTGGCCGTTGTCCGGCTACTCGGCAAGGGCGGGAAAGAGAGGCTTGTACCGCTCGGTGGTTACGCCGTTCGGGCTCTTGGCGCCTACTTGACGCGGGCGCGCCCAATCCTTGCTGCAAGAGGACCGGGCAACGCGAGCCTGTTCCTGAACCTGCGCGGTCGTCCCATGTCACGCCAATCTGCGTGGGAGAGCATCAACCGGGCGGCAACCAGAGCGGGCATGGAAGGACGAGTTTCCCCTCACACCCTGAGACACTCTTTTGCAACCCACTTGTTAGAAGGCGGTGCGTCCGTTCGCGAGGTCCAGGAACTGTTGGGGCACGCATCCGTTTCAACAACTCAGATCTACACCAAGCTCTCGCCAAGACTGCTCGGTGAGGTTTATCGCTCGACGCATCCCCGTGCCACGTGACTCACTGTCGAACCGCCTACTCTCGGTTCGTCGGACTTCGAAGGACAGCGCAAGCCGATAAGGTAGAAGCGTGAGTAGCGACTACCAGCTTGAGCTTGTGGGAGTAGAGGAACCCGGGGGTTTCCCGGTCCCCGAACCACTGGCGGGACACGGCCCCGCGCGCATCATCGCGGTCTGCAACCAGAAAGGTGGGGTCGGGAAAACCACGACAGCCATCAACCTGGGCGCTGCTCTTGCCGAATACGGACGCAAGGTTCTGGTCGTCGATTTCGACCCGCAAGGCGCTGCCTCCGTAGGTCTTGGTGTGAACGCCCTTGACATGGAGACCACGGTCTATGAAATCTTGCTGAACTCAAAGCTGGATCCGCGCGACGCAGTCTGCAAGACGAACGTTCCTGACCTGGACGTTCTTCCAGCCAACATTGACCTCTCAGCCGCTGAGGTCCAGCTGGTCAATGAGGTCGCACGCGAGTCGGCACTGTCCCGCGTCCTGCGGCCCCTGGTAGACGACTACGACGTGATCATCATCGACTGCCAGCCTTCCCTGGGGTTGCTGACGGTCAACGCCCTCACCGCAGCTCATGGTGTTCTGGTTCCAGTCGCCACAGAGTTCTTTGCTTTGCGCGGCGTCGCTCTGCTTGTTGAAACAATCGAGACGGTCCGGGACCGGATCAACCCCCGACTCAAGATGGATGGGATCGTCCCAACGCTGGTTGACGGGCGGACCCTACACTCGAAAGAGGTCCTGGAACGACTTCAAGAAGCGTTTGGCGACCTGGTCTATGACACGGAGATCCGGCGAACCGTGAAGTTCCCGGATGCCTCCGTCGCAACCGAACCCATCCTGACTTTCGCACCGAAGCATCCGGGAGCACAGGCGTACAGGCGTCTGGCTCGCGAAATGATTGCGCGCGGAGAGGCTCCATAGGGGTGCTCGGAGTCACGATCGCAAAACCCGGCCGTGCATCGGACGCCACTCTAGACACACCTGAGGAAACTTTCGGCCCCCAGACGCTGGCCGACTTCGACGTTGACCTAGGTAACTTTCAGGGTCCCTTTGACCTGCTTCTGCGTCTGATTGCCAGGAAAGACCTGGACGTCACCGAGGTCGCGCTGGCGGACGTCACGGAAGAGTTCCTGGCCTACATGAAGCGGGATCCCGACCTGTCCAGCGCAACGGACTTTCTGGTCGTCGCTGCAACCCTGCTGGACATGAAGGCAGCCGCACTTCTTCCACAGCTGCCCGGGGCCGAACCGAGCGACGAGGATCTTGAAGCACGCGACCTGCTTTTCGCGCGTCTGTTGCAGTATCGCGGTTTCAAGCTGGCGGCCAGCGCCCTTGGTCAGTCTTGGGACGTGCACGCCGGCCGCGCACCCCGACTTGTCCCTTTGGAAGACGCCTTCAAACGCGTCCTCCCGCCCCTTTCCTGGACAACCACACCCACGGAGCTTGCAAAGACAGCCGCAAGGCAGCTCACCAAGGCGCCCAGACCAGACCTGGCAGACCACGTTGCGAGGCCAGCCGTTTCCCTAGCTGAGGAGCTCCGCATCCTTTCGGGCGTCTTGGCCAAAGAAGGGGGCGCAACCTTTACTGAGCTGATAGCGGACACAGACTCCGCTGCCGTCATTGTCGTCCGGTTCTTGAGCCTTCTAGAACTCTATCGCCGCCTTGAAGTGAGTTTCACGCAGGAGCGCCCCATGGGAGAGCTGACCGTAACCTGGCTGGGACCAAGGGAGCAGGCACCGTGACTTCCGCAAGTGCTGAGCCCGCTTCGGACCTTACTTTGTCCACAGCGGATCTTAGGGCGGCTCTTGAAGCCATTCTCATGGTCGCTCCGGAACCCGTGTCGGCCCAGGCGCTTGCCGCGGCAACGGGAATGAAAGCAGAGCAGGTCCACTCCGCACTCAGGGAGCTTCAAGCCGACTACAACGGTGAGCTCGGGGGCGCCAGGAGGGGTTTCGAACTGCGGAGTGTCGAGGCCAAATGGCGCATTTACTCCCGGCCCGACTTCGCCCCCTGGGTCGCCGACTTCGTCGCGGGGGCTGAGACATCTTCCCTCAGCCAGGCCGCACTGGAGACCCTGGCTATTGTGGCCTACCGCCAACCTGTGACCCGCGGCCAGATCGCGCGCATCCGCGGAGTGAACGTCGACGCAACACTAAGAACACTGCAGCTTCGTGGTTTGGTGGAGGAAACGGGGCAAACCCAAACTGGTGCCCACCTGTTCGGAACCACTGCCACGTTCCTGGAACGCATGGGTTTTGACACCATTGCGGACCTGCCTCCCCTTGCACCGTTTATGCCAGGCCCGGAAACTGACCTAGACTTTTTGGACCTAGAAGGGC
>CAYFRQ010000019.1:9008-22774 GCA_964345615.1 uncultured Actinomyces sp.
TACGACCAGGTTGGTCTCTAGTGTGAGTGGTGAACCCACCGCGACGCGCGGTCCCGCCCTGATCATCGGGACGGGACTAATAGGCACCTCCATTGCTCTGGCTCTTCGTGGCCGCGGGGTGGAGGTCTGGTTGCAGGACCTCTCTCCCACGTCTTTAGCTTTAGCTCTGGACATGGGTGCGGGGACTCTGCCGGGTTCGGAGAGTCCCGCGCTTGTGATTGTTGCGGCTCCTCCGGACGTCGCCGGTGGCCTTGCTGCGGAGGCCCTCCAGACTTTCCCGGATGCTGTCGTGACGGATGTTGCATCGGTAAAGGACGCGGTGGTCCAGGATGTTCAAGATCTGGCGCCGGACCGGGCGTCGCTGGGACGCTTTGTCGGTTCGCACCCCATGGCGGGCCGTGCCCGGTCCGGGGCGTCGAGTGCCCACGCCGACCTGTTTTATGGCAGGGCCTGGGTGGTTGTCCCGACAGAGTGGTCGGAGCCCGAGGCCAGGCTGGTTGTTCGTAACCTTGCAAATGACCTGGGTGCGGTGACCCTGTCTTTGTCGCCCGAGGAGCACGACCAGGCCGTGGCGGCCATAAGCCACGTGCCACAGTTGATCTCTAGCCTGCTTGCTGGGTCTTTGGTGGATGCCAGCCCCGAAGCGTTGATGCTGGCCGGTCAGGGCCTGCGGGACACCACCCGGATCGCCGCGTCAGACCCCGATCTGTGGACCCGGATAGTAGCGGGCAACGCCAAGCCCGTGGCACGCGTCCTGCAAACCATCTTGGAGCCGCTGCAAGACCTTACGGACAGGCTAGGGGATCCCGGAACCACCCCGGGGATGCCCCTGGCTCCCGGGGCGACTGCAGCCATTAGCAAAATCATCGGGAGGGGCAACAGGGGAGTTAGTAGAATCCCCGGGAAGCACGGAGCGTCACCCAAGCGGTGGGCAACCCTTGAAGTCCTGATTCCCGATAGGCCCGGGCAGCTCGGTAGACTCTTCTCGGACCTTGGTGAAGCGGGAGTGAACATCGAGGACCTTAGTTTGGATCACTCGGCGGGACAACCCGTTGGCCTGGCACGCATCCAGGTTGCTCCCGGGGTCGCCGAGTCCGCAGCGCGGGAGCTAGGTATGCGGGGTTGGCGGGTCGCTGACGGAGGCAGGAAATGAGCGAAGAGCATCAAGGGCAGAACAATGATGGGCTACTGGTCGCCATTGACGGCCCAGCCGGGTCAGGAAAGTCCACAGTATCCAAACGTGTCGCGCAAAGACTCTCGATCGCTTTCCTAGACACGGGCGCCATGTACCGGGCGCTCACGCTCGCATGCCTGACCGAAGGGGTTCCTCTGGACGACGTTGAGGCGGTGCTACGAGTAGCGGAGGGCATGGATTTTCGCTTTGAGGGCTCGCCATCGAAGCCGCGGTTCCTTCTTGGGTCCGAAGATGTCACCGCACAGATCCGGAGCGAACTGGTGTCTCAAAATGTTTCTACGATTGCTTCCCTGCTGCCCGTTAGAGCGTGGATGGCGAGCGAGCAGCGGCGTCAGATGCTGGCGGCAAAAGAGAGCGGCCAGGGAATGGTGGCCGAGGGACGCGACATCACCACTGTTGTCTGCCCCGACGCTGATGTTCGGGTATTGCTCTTGGCGGACCCTAGCGCTCGCATCCGCCGCAGGGCCCTGGAACTGTACGGGACTGTCACCCCAGAGCTTTACGAACGCACCCGCAGAATGCTTGCTAGCCGCGATAGCAAGGACGCTGAAGTTTCACAGTTCATGGAGCCTGCTGAAGGAGTCAGCGTGATCGACTCTTCAGACCTCACGGTCGAACAGGTCGTTGAACGGGTCGTGGGGCATGCCAGGGCTAGCTAAGAGGGTTTTCGCGGTCGCCGCCACGCTCGCCGCGGGCCTGGCGTTGGCCGGTTGTACGCCTTCTTTCCCACCTCGAGACTCTGGCGCCCAGTCCCAGCAGAGCGGAGAGACCGCGGAGCTTCTGGACTGGGAAGAGGGACGGCGATTCGCTACCTTCCCGGTTGAGGAGCACGTTTTACCCGGGGTCCCGTTCACTTTATGGGCCCACCCCGACGCGGTAGGGGACCACACCGAACTGTTGCTGAGTGAAAACCGTCAGGTGGAGTCGTTTGACATTGCTTCGGCAAGTTCGGTGCAAATTCAGGGGACTGCGCTTGCCTTGATGCCAAGCGGAGAATTCTTTGGTGCGGGGCCTACAGGGGCTGCCGGGGTGTTTGATTCTGACGGCGCCTTCACAGCCCTGACCCAGATCGTCCCCGAGCACAACACTTTTTCACTCCCCGAATCCCCCTCTTACAAAGAACTGAAACCCGTGGCGGCGAGCATCGGTTCGCGACCCGGGCAAGGGGGGTCACTGGTCTTCTGGGTCTCTGCGGACCGGGAGGGGGAGGACTGGTCTTTGCATGTCTGGGACCAGAGTGCGTCTAGCATCACCGAGCTGGCCTCCTCAGCGTCAATGATGGGCGGCTTCGGAAGTGTCGAAATTGAGATGGGTGCGTCCCCTCACCTGAGCGCTTCCGGGCAGTACGCCTACTTCACTCTCCTGGTCCCGGGAGCACTCATTGAGGTCGCCTGGCCCGGGGGTCGCATGCACGAGTTTCCACCGCTGACGGACACCCGTCCTGGAAAGGTCGAGGCGGTGTTTCAGGTCGCCCTTAACGAACCTGGCGACGTGAGGTGGCTGGGCGGTCGGTTGGCGGTCCAGGCGGACCCCTACTTCACCCAGGGAGTCTTTTCAGTTTCCACTGAGTTTGAGGATGAGGGTAGACAGTCCGCGGATGAACTGGCCTTGGAAGACACTGCCCAGTCCGGAGACGCGGAGGAGTTTCGCGACCTGTCTGGGTCCGCCACGTGCGCCGCACTCACCGGTGCTACCTGCCAGTCCCCGATCCGCGCTGTGGTCTGGTCAGACGCCTTGGGGATCGAGCCGGTGTTTGGAACCGGGCCCGCAGAGGACTGGCTGATCGAACCCATGGCTGCAGGCGAGCGCTACCTGGTGGCGAGCATAGGACCCGCCTTCGACAGCGGGAGTGCGTGGCTTGCGATTTGGGATCTTCAGGAGGTCCGGATGCGCGCTCTGATCCAAACTGAGGGCCTGGCGCAGGCAGCCTCGGCAGGGGAAGTTGTCGCGTGGACCGATAGTGCCGGAACGTTCACGTGGGTCCGCGATACCCTGTCGGACTCACCCGGGCAGATTTTGTCGCTGCTGGGCCCAGGTGGCCTAGCACCCCTTCTAGAACCAGGCTCACTCGCGGTCGGGGTTCAAGATGAGGATGGCCAAGACTGGTGGTTGAAGGACCCTGACGTGGGCCCGGAGCGAACACCCTAGCCGGGCGTCCCCGCCTGGGGTAGGACTTGTTGCATGACTGAAACCCCCTCAGAAGAGCTCCGGCCCCTTACGATCTTGGCCGTGAATGCCGGTATCTCAGACCCGTCATCGACGAAGATGCTTGCGGAACGCTCCGCCGCAGCCACGATCAAGCATCTTCAAACCCTGGGTAGGGAAGGGAGGGTCGAGTCCGTTGACTTGGCGCCGCTCGCCTCGCAGATAATGGACTCGCTCTTGTCTGCGGCCCCGCTTCCGAAGGTTCAGAAGCTGATGGAACGGATGGCAACTGCAGACGCGCTGATCATGGCGACACCCGTTTACAAGGCCGGCCCGTCCGGCTTGTTCAAGGCGTTCGTTGACACCCTCGAAAATGACCTTATCGTCGCTAAGCCGCTAATCCTGGCCGCAACTGCGGGGACGGCTCGACACGCAATGGTTGTCGATGAACAGATGCGCCCACTCTTTGCCTTTATGCGAGCTTTTCCGGTTCCTACGTCCCTTTTCGCAACCGCCGAGGACTGGGCGGACCCCGCATTTGGTGGGCGCATAAGGCGTGCGGGAGTTGAGCTTGCTGAGCTCACGGCGTCCGGGATTGAACGGCGCATCTCGGGAGCATCTTGGGGTAGCTACAACCGGGAGTTCGGGTCTACCGCGGCAGCAACACAAGGGGGCGCCCCATTGGACTTCGACACCGACCTGATGCGCCTGGCAGCTGGAGGGAACTAACGTCACACTTTCGAGTCGCAATGGCCTAACCTGAAACAGTGGCATCTTTCGGGAAGTCTGGTGAAGTGGACGGCCAAAGATGCCCCAATGTAGCCAGTAATCACTAGGACGTGGGTCAAGGAGGATCACGATGGGCGTTTATGTTGTAACCGGTTCCGGTTCGGGAATGGGAAGGTCGACCGCCGAACAGCTGATTTGGGAAGGGCACCGTGTGATCGGGGTCGATCTGCGGGGTGGAGACGTCACCGCGGACCTGTCAACCAAGGAGGGGCGCCAGTACGCGCTGGAGCAGATCTACGAGAAGGCGGGCGGCCGTCTGGACGGGGCGGTGCTCGCTGCCGGACTGGGACCAATCCCCGGGAAAGAGAAGATTATTGCCGAGGTGAACTACTGCGGCATCGTTGAGATTCTAGAGGGAATCCACGAACTTCTGGCCGCGGCAGGCAACGCTAAGGTGGTCATTTTCTCCTCGAACTCAACAACGACTGTTCCGGGGGTCCCGCTGGAAATCGTCGCGGCATTCCGCGAACGCAACACGGACAAGGTGCTGGAGCTGGTTACTGCAGCCGGGCCGAAGATGGCGCCAACTCTGGCCTACGCGGGGTCGAAGACAGCTGTTTCTCACTGGATCCGCACCATCGGGGTCGATCAGGAATGGGCAGGACGGGGCATCCGGGTCAACGCGATTGCACCGGGCGCAATTCGGACGCCGATGGTTGAAGCTCAGCTGGCCGACCCGAAACTGGCTCCCGCGATGAAGGCTTTCCCGATCCCTGTACGGGAGTACGGAAAGCCTGAGGACGTTGCCAAGTGGGTCATTTTCATGCTTTCCCCGGCAGCTAACTTCCTGTGTGGCTCCGTGATCTTCCTGGACGGCGGCACGGATGCCTACTTCCGCGCTGACTCTTGGCCCATGCCGATGGGTCCGGAAGATATCGAGGGATACCAGGAGAAAGTCGCGGCTTTTGCGGAGATGGTAGCTGAAGAAGGGTAGTGGGAAGCGTGCCCAAGGGGGCCCACGCGCTTTGGCTCACCAAGGCGGTTATTGCACTGCCGCTGGGCCTGGCGGACCGGGCTGAGTCGTTTGGTTTGCAGGGACATGGCCACCTGACTCTGACCCGGTTCCCCCTGACCCCCGAACTGCAGGATCTGGACTGGCGGACAAAACACGAGCCCTACGTCGGCTTGCGGCTGAGCTGTGCACAGGGCAGTTTCTGCTCAAGGGAGCAGTTGGAGGCGGTTCTGCAGGGCCCCCTGGTGCTGGAAGGTTTTCAGGGAGGGGAACCTGTCTGGTCGACTGGGGTCCAGATCGGGTCAGTGCTTGACGACGTTTACGCCGGGGCCGCGAGCGAGCAACTGGGTGTCTCATGGCGAGGTGGCGTTCCTTCCCTGAAGGTTTGGGCGCCAACTGCCTCCCAGGTTTCGCTGCTCCTGTGGCTCGGGAGTGAAGATCCAGTGACCTTCCCCGCCGCGCGGGACCGAAACGGTGTCTGGAGCGTTGCAGGGAAACCCGAATGGGAGGGAGCTGAATACCTGTGGGAAATCAGGGTGTTCGCTCCCTGCCAAGACGCGTTTGTTACCAACCGGGTTACAGACCCCTACTCGGTCGGGCTCACCATCGACTCAGCTCGGTCGGTGATTCTCAACCTCCAAGGCCTTCAGTGGAAGCCCAAGGGGTGGGGGAGTGCTGAGCTCCCACCACTTCGCAATCGGGCCGCCATGAGCATCTACGAGCTGCACGTGCGGGACTTTTCTGCGTGGGACAGTAGCGTCCCTTCGCAGCTGCGCGGAACGTACGCGGCGTTCACTCTGGAAGACACGGACGGGGTCCGGGCTTTGAGGGAACTTGCAGATGCCGGGCTCACGACCCTGCACCTGCTCCCCACGTTCGACATTGCCAGTAGCGAGATTCCCGAAGACAGGGCCACGCAGCAGATCCCCAAAGTTGAGGGGGTCGAGCTGCTCCCGCAGAACCAAGAAAAGCTCGCATCTTTTGTGGGGTGGGGAGCGGACTCGAAGCTGCCTAGTGCAGCCGTTCAGCGGGTCCAGAACTCTGACGCCTTCAACTGGGGCTACGAGCCGTACCACTGGATGTGCCCCGAGGGTTCCTACGCGTCAAGTGGGAACCAACACGGTGGAAAAAGGGTCCTCGAGTATCGCAGCATGGTGCATTCCCTGCACAAACTGGGCCTGCGCGTAGTCCAGGACGTTGTCTTCAACCACACGACTGGCAGTGGTCTGGGGTCCATGTCGGTCCTGGACAAGGTCGTTCCCGGCTACTACCACCGAAGAAGCGCAAAAGGAGACCTTGAAACCTCGACCTGTTGCGCCAACGTTGCGACCGAACGCGTGATGGCCGAAAAGCTCATGGTCGACTCCCTGGTGAGTGCGGCCCGAGATTATCGAATTGACGGGTTCCGCTTCGATCTGATGGGGCACCACCCCCTGGACAACTTGAAGAAGGTCCGAGCTGCTCTGGACGGGCTGACACTTGAGCAAGACGGTGTCGACGGACGCGCTGTCTACCTTTACGGCGAGGGCTGGAACTTCGGGGAAGTCGCAGACGATGCCCTCTTCGTGCAGGCCAGTCAAAAGAACATTGGTGGGACCGGGATCGGTGTTTTCAACGACCGACTCCGGGACGCGGTCCGTGGGGGAGCGCCGATGGATCAGGACCAGGCCTGGCATCAGGGGTTCGCTTCGGGCCTGGGCACCGATACCCGACCAGGCTCCCGCGGGGATCAGGACCCAGGATGGGAGGAGCGGGCGGCAAGAGCAGGGTTGGAGCTCATCCGTTCCGGACTGATTGGCGCTTTGAAGGACAGCGACATTGCCGGCGTGAGTGATGACGCGTTCTGTCTTGAACCCCAGGAATGTATCAACTACGTGGAGGCGCACGACAACGAAACTTTGTTTGATTCTGGGGTTTGGAAGCTCCCTGACTACTCGGGGCCCGAAACTCGGTTGAGGCTACAGGTGGTTGCCAACTCGGTGGTTGCGCTCGGTCAAGCTCCCGCTTTCTGGGCAGCCGGCACCGAGCTTCTCCGCTCCAAGTCTCTCGACCGAGATTCCTACAACTCAGGAGACTGGTTCAATGCGATCGACTGGACCGGAAACTGGCATCAGTTCGGCCGAGGTCTCCCGCCTTGGGGACCAAACGGGTCTGCCTGGGAACGGATGGCACCGTTGCTAAGGCTCCCGGATATCCGGCCCAGCAAGCAGATAATCCTCCAGTCGAGGCAAATGCATCTGGACTTACTCCGCCTGCGCAAAGCGCACCCGCTACTCACCCTGGGAAGCGCGGAACTCATCAGGCAGGCGGTGAGCTTCCCCGGCTTGGACACGACATGCCAGCCGGGCCTAATCTGCATGCTGGTGGATGGGGCGGCACTGCGCGGCGAGGCAGGTGGCGGGCCCGACAGTGCCGTCCTGGTTGTCTTTAACGCGTCGCCCCATTTGGTGGAGAAGTCTCTAGACGTGCTCAAGGGCAGGGATTTCTTGCTCAGCCCCGTTCAGGCTGAGGGGTCGGATGACACGGTCAAGGCCTCTTCGTGGAACAAGGAGACGGGTTCATTTGGGGTGCCACCCCGAACGACGGCCGTTTTCGTCGAAGTTTAGACTCAACTCGGTAACGGTTTCGCGTGCCGACCAGTTGATCTGCATGGAGACGAAGATCACTGTAATCTTGTAGGGCGGGGCGCGGCACGGGCGCAGACCTGGGCGAGCGCCTCACAGATCAAGGAAGATCCGGTGCTGAAATGATGATGCTCGCGCAGTTCTTAGTTTTATTGTTCGCCATTTTCCTGGGTGCTCACTACGGCGGAATCGCAATCGGATTTGCGGGCGGCCTGGGGGTCATAGGGCTCGCGTTGCTGGGTGCCGCACCAGCTGACCTGCCCCTGGACGTTGTTTCCATCATCATGAGTGTGATCGCTGCAATCGCTGCGATGCAGGTCGCCGGGGGCATGGACTATCTGATCTACCTTGCAGCGAAGTTGCTCAAGAAGAACCCCAAACAACTGAACTTCCTTGCACCCATCGTCACTTACGTCATGACCCTGATGGCCGGAACCGGTCACACGGCCTACTCGACCATGCCCGTGATTGTCGAGGTTGCTAAAGAAGCCGACATTCCTCCACGAAGACCTTTGTCGCTGGGGGTCGTCGCTTCCCAGATGGCGATTACGGCTTCACCGATTTCTGCCGCCGTCGTTGTGTTCTCAGCGATGCTGGTCGAATACGAGACCGGGTACGAATACGTTGACCTGCTCCTCGTTGCAATCCCCGCCACGCTTCTTTCCGTGCTGATAACCCCAGCTGTTATGGGGTTTATCGACAAGGTGAGGCACGCTCCAAAGCTCAGCGAAATTCCTATTTACCAGCAGAGGCTGAAGGAGGGCCTGGTGGCTCCGCCGGAGCCCATCGTTGCGCGTGAGATCCCGCGTAAGGCAAAACTCTCGGTGTTGATCTTCCTGATCGGCCTGCTGTTCGTGACCACGTACGCGACCCTTATCTCCGACAAGCTACAGATCATTAAGGACCCGATAATGGGACGCGACGGCGCGATCATCTCGACGATGCTCGCGGTTGCGATGATCATAGTGATCATGTCGAAAATGAGAGTGCCGGACGTCTTGGACGCTTCCACCTTCAAGTCGGGCATGTCTGCTGCGATCTGTGTGCTTGGCGTCGCGTGGATGGGAATGACCTTCGTTGAAGCCAACATGGAAACCATCTCGCGTTTCTCAAGCGGCATCCTAGATTCGATGCCCTGGTTGCTTGCAGTTGTCCTGATGCTTGGCGCGGCCCTCATGTATTCGCAAGCCGCAACCACGCGTGCGCTGATGCCACTGGCCCTGGGAGTCGGTGTTTCCGGTAGCGCTGCGATCGCAGCATTCCCCGCGGTCTCAGCACTATTCATCCTGCCGACCTACCCCACCCTGCTCGCGGCAGTTGAGATGGACGACACCGGATCGACGCAGATCGGGAAGTACATTTTCAACCACCCGTTCATGGTGCCGGGCTTGCTGATGATAGGCATCGCTGTCGCGCTTGGCTTCGGTTTGGTGTTGTTCATCTAGCCTCACCTACAGTGGAGACATGCAGGTAACAGTTTTTGACGGTAAAGAGTTCGTTAAGTCTTCTGCAACGGAAGCCCTCGAGCTGGCGGAGAAGAGCTCTGGAAGCTGTTGGATTGACATCAGGGTCGATGGGACGCAGGACCCCGAGGGAATCGCTTTAGTAGAGGCTCTTGGGGTCGACGCGGACGAAGCAATGGAAGCGTTGCGTACGCGCCGGGACCTCAGTTTCACCGTGTCTCCTGATGGCGTCAAGGGCGTCGCGTGGGTTGACGACGGGGACGGGACCCGCGCCTCTCAGGTTCGCTTCAACTGGAACGCTGAACGCCTGGTGACGGTCAGGGAGTCCGGGGATGAGGGCATGGCGTTCGTTCGCGAAGAGATCCTTGAGCGCTTCCCCAGCGATCGAAGGTCTGGGGCTCGTCTGCTTGCCGACGCATTAGAACTGATGATGGTCACCGTTCAGCGTGGGCTCACCGACCTTGCTGTGCGGGTTGGCGAGTTGAACCTGGCCGTCCTGGAGCGTACTCGCCCCGATCCCAGCCTGAACGGTGAACTCTCTGAATACCAGGCGATCTTCTACTCGATTGGCCTGCGTTTCCCGACATACCTGGTGAACCTACATGCGGCGCTCATCGACCCGCCGATGGTGCGCGGCGCGGTTCCCTCGGACATTGAACTCCTCCACCAGTACGCTGCCATTGTCGACAGCACTCAGCTGGTGATCGACTCGGTGGACGGCAGCATCCATAACGTCGCCCGTGACCTCCAGGCGCAGGCTGCGACCTGGCAGGGCAACCAGATCAACGCGCTCACTGCGCTTGCGACCGTCTTCATTCCGGTCACGTTCATCACCAGTTACTTCGGGATGAACTTCGACTGGATGGTTGACCGCATTGGTGGTTTCGGGGACTTCATGCTTTACGGGGCCGTGCTGATAATCGTGGTGGCAGTTTCCGCGGTTGTCTGGCTTCGCTACTCAGGTTACGACCTCTCGGTTGACCGCAAAGAGGGTAAGGAACGGGCCAAAAAACGGCTCGGTACCAAGCGCTAACCTGTGGCTAAAGCTAGAAGGAGAGCTGGACCCTACGGGTTCCGCTGGCTTTCAGCACAGCACGTTCGCGTTCTTCTAGCGTGCGGAGCGAATCTGGCGTCCACCGATACGTGAACCCGAAGCCTTCCCGAACGTTTTGGTGGCAGAGTCTGTCGAAGCCTGATGGAATCTCAAAGGCAGCTCCGGCACTAAAGCGAATGTGACGATCGTGGTGCATGTGCGCCGCTTTCACCGATTCGGCAAGCAACAGTTCAACGCTTCCCAGCCGATTGAAGTGATCTGGGAGGCTGGCCCTCAGCATGTCCTCAGCCGTGTCTGCGTTTGATGAAATGCTCTCATTGCCGTACTGGCCAGGAAGTCCCCTTGCCCCGACCAGTCTGACGCTTGCCCCCTGTTTTGCGTGGGCGTCCAGACTCTTTAGCATCCAGCCGACGTGTTCGTCCCAGGGGCGCTCCGCCAACCTGGAGAAAAGGTACTTGTCGAAGATGACTATTTCGGTGCTGACTGCTGCAAACGGGGCGAAGAGGTTCAGCCAGACCGCATCCCGCGAAACACCTTCTGGAAACGAGCCTTTCTCAAGAAGGCCGGCACGTTGCTGGTAAAGCTTTGATTCCGAAACCGAGCCGGGGACACCCACTTCTAGTCCTGGGAAGGGCTCACTCAGCCCTGTTTCCGCGTTCGGAAACACCCTTGAGTATGCTGCGCTACTGGTGATGGACACGATCGGTGCGCCCTTCTTCAACCCTTCCAGATCGCTCGGGGTCACCGCGGATTCTGGGTCTTCAGCCCAGGCTGGATCCGCAGCAACAACCCTGCCCTTGTGGTACATGGAGAGGATGAGTTCTTGCCACTTCTTTTGTTCGCCGGGGCTCAGTTCTGGAGACTTTACGGAGCTTAGCCACTGGTCGGCCTCTGCCTTTGAGGCAAACCGCAGCAGGCCGTGGCGACGGAGCAGGTCAGTTAGGCCGGCCTGGAGGGCTGGGGCGTCGAACCCAGCCTGGGACTTTGAGGTTTGCAGGATGGCTGCCGGGCTGACGTGAACGTTGAAAAGCACTGCTAGTCTCCGAAGAGTTCTGAGAACTGTTCGTCGAAGAAACCGCCGGGCCAGTGGTCTAGGAACTGCCCGTCGGGTCCCAGCCGCAGTTCTTCGATGTGTGCGCGCCCTTCGCTGTCCTGGTCAACGTAGAGCACCAGGACGTCTTCGGCTGAGATGAGCTGCTCGCGGATTCGTCGCTGGATGCGTAGCACCAGGGTCTCGCTGTGCGTTTCCACTATGACCTGGTTTGCGCGGACCGCGGGGTCCACGGATTCGATTAGGAGGTCCGCGAGCTCTGCCTGCATCGCGGGGTGCAGGTGGATCTCGGGCTGTTCAACCATGATCACGCTGGAGCGGCGTGCGGAAAGCTCTGTGACGATGGGCAAAACTTGTGAAATCCCAAAACCGACGTCTGCTGGTGTTAGGACGACCCCACTACGCCGATCCGTGAGCAGCAAGGAAGCAACTTCGCCCAGGGTCTCGCGTAGCTCGGGTGCTACGGGGTTCACAACTGACAGGTCGTAGTTGATCCCAAGCCGGTTGAGCTGTTTCGAGATCTGGGCCTGTTCAGAAGGGTTGTCCAGAAGGTGAAAAGGCGTGTCGAAACTGCCGTCAGAAGTGGCCCTGGTAGTTGAGCGTCTGGGTGCCTGGCGCAGTGGTCCAAGATAAATCATCCGCTCTGCAAGCAACCTGGTCTCATCAGAGATTGCGGCGAACAGAGCCGAAACGTCGGTGAGTTGCTCCAGAGCCCAGGTGTGGAAAGCAGAGCCCGAAGTGCGGTATTGGATTTCGGTCAGGAAGTCCTTGTCCAGGCCCCCAACCCCGATGCCGTCCGGGACGAAGCTTACGGGCGGAAGGCTCCCGGGGCCGAGCCCGTCAAATGGATCCATGTCGAATTGCCTATGGCTACGGCGCCCGCCGTGAAGGGGACTTTGAGACTCCAGCAGTCCCACGACGTGCCGGAACTGTTCTAGGCCCAACACGTAGTCTGGGGCGCGGTAACCAAACTCGAAGTCATGTTTTCCGAGCCCCAGGGTGAGGTCTGTAGGCATCCCTGTTTCTGGGGTCTGCGGGTCTTTGAGTGTTAGCTGGAATCGCCGGGCTTGCGCGGGATCCGGGAGAGCTGTTCTTGAATCCAAAGCTGGGGTGGACGCGAAAGTGACGCCCAGCTTCATCACCGCATTCAGGTCGTGGCCGTGAAGCAACCCGGCAAGGCTACCCAGGTCTTCGGCTCCGTCCGGTTTGAATCTGCCCGCCAATACGGACTGGCGAAGAAGCAATAAGGCTTGGATCAGTGACGACTTACCAGCGGAGTTCTGCCCGTAGAGCAGGGTCAGCGGGCGAAGCGGGATGGTTTGCTCCCGCTCGACGCTCTTGAAGTTCTGCAGGGTGAGCGAGGTAAGCAAACGTCCCGGGGGAGTCGGTCGACTTTGAGCTTCCACAGGGGGCAGGGCTAGATGCAGTTGCGGTGCAAAGCCCTTCGAAACAAGTTCACTGCCATCGACTAGTCCTGCAACCCAATCGGGCACCTCGTCAAGGACGGCGTCCTCTGCCCATGTCCGCACCAGCTGGCCGACCTGTTCTGCACGCGTGCCTTTTTCCGCGAGCATGGCTGCTGCCGAAACCATCAGGACCCGGCCCTTCTTGCGGGGGTCTGCCTCTCCCGAAAGGATCCATAGGAACGCTCCGCTCTCAGAGCCAAGGATGTAGCCGGGAGGTAGAGCGACAACCGCCTGCACTCGGCCTTGATCCAGAAGACCGCGTCTGACAGCGCTAAGTTGGGTGCGGTTTGACGTAGAGGCTGGGGGCATCACTATTGCCGCCTGTCCGTCCGCAGTGACCGAGGCTGCGACCAGGGCCAGCCATGCTGCGTTGCCACTAACGGACCTGCCCGCGCCGGGAATCAGGTCCAGTATCGCGGTGTTGACCTGATCGGCTTTGAGTCTCTCATTCAGGGGAGGTTGGCAGACCACCAGGTCGAACTTCTCTTGCGGCGGGTTCAGTAGCGAGTTGCGCACTTCGATGCCCGCGTCCTCTACTCCCTTCATCGCAAGGCGTAGGCTCGCGATGAAGCAGGCTTCAGGATCCGTGTCCATGCCCACGACGCGACTGGTCTGCGACGCGACGGAGACCAGGGAGCCACCGTAGCCGCAAGCCGGGTCCAAGACGGTGGGGGAAGGACCCAGGGTAGCGGCGAGCAGTTGGTTCAGTTTGGTTGAGCTGACGACTTGGGAAGCCGCAAGTCCCGTGGTGGCGTCCCGGGCGTCTAGTAGGTCTTCGACTTCTGCGGCAAGGTCCGCGCCTTGCGCCAGTAGTCCCGCGATGGACGCGTCGACCTTAGCTGCGATCCGCGCTGCCACACCATCCTTATGGCCGGAAACCCCGTGGCGGTCCATCAGATCCGCAGGCCGACCCGAGTCGCCGTTCACCCACCCTCGGTATAGACGTTCGAGGGCATAGGCAATAAACGCTTCGGGCGAAGGTGCTTCAGCCGCCTGACTGGACAGTGGGGCCTGAGCGGGCAGTGGG
>CAYFRQ010000019.1:22874-24035 GCA_964345615.1 uncultured Actinomyces sp.
TGGGTTAGGAACTGGCGGACCAAGACTTCTCCGGTTGGTGCGTCCACCTCTTCTTCAACGAACGAGGAAATGGCTCCACTACCCAAAACCCTCCGTGACCTGGTTGGCCACTGCACCCGCTTGTCAAAAGTCACTGAAGTTCCGCCCCTATCCGAGTCCGTCGTGCTGGACCTCACCTCATCGTAGTCCCGAGCGGAACAGCGTCCTCCTTCAGCGATCGTTCCTGGGGCCTGCTTCAGCGAATGCTGGTCAGCTCCGTCCTGTGACGTGTCTAGTACCCCGACTGAACGGAGTGGGGGCCTGTTGCACCCCGACTGAACGAACAACTAAAGCGGCGCAACAGCGGCGTCGTGCATCCACTGCGTTCGGTTGGGGGTGTTCCGGCTCCCCGTCCGTCTGGTTGGGGGTGTTCCGGCTCCCCGTCCGGCCGATCGGGGTGCTATTCGCATGCCTAGGGCAGTGAGAGTGCCTTTCGGTGGCCCGGGAGCCTTTCCCAGCCATGACCGCTAGCCCCAACCATGATTCTTAGCTCCTTAGCCACGATTGCGCCCCTTAGCCGTCGCTTGCAACCTTCAGATAGCGGTGGGGTCTAGTGACTACGGTTGGGGGGACTCACCCGACCCATAGTCTTAAGCCCCCACCGCTATCTACTGACCTAGGTGGTCCCAGCAGTGGTGTCCTGGACGCGTCGCCTAAAAAGACGGCATGGCCTGGCCTGCAGCCCGCTGAACACGTCGCCGGCCCCCGAAGCGGACTACCAACCCAAGACCCGAGGCCAAAACAGGAACTGCGACCCGCAACATAGCGGCACGACGCGTAACACCAGCCCCAACGCAGGCGCACGACGACACGCAACAGGGAGGAGCTATGTCCCGCAACACCGGACCCGGAAAAGGGAACGGTGTCCTGCAATGCCAGACGTGGGGAAGGAACGATGACCCGCAACATAGCGGTACGATGACGCGCAACAAAAGGAACGATGACCCGCAACATAGCGGCACGACGCGCAACACCAAGCAAACAAAACGAACGATGACGCGCAACAGACCCGCACCAAGTCAATAAAAAGTGGCGAGACACAGAGGAACTATGTCTCGCCACATCACAACGTCGGGCTGACAGGATTTGAACCTGCGACCCCTTGACCCCCAGTCAAGTGCG
>CAYFRQ010000020.1:0-7353 GCA_964345615.1 uncultured Actinomyces sp.
GGGCCTTTCCCAGGCAAGGTGGCTTCAGGGTCGATCTTGGACCAGGGGTAAAGGACAAAAGCTCGCTGGTGAGCACGGGGATGGGGAAGCGTCAGCTCCCTGGTTTCCAACTCCATCCCGTCGATGTCAACGATGTCTATGTCAAGAGTCCTTGGCGACCACTTTCCGAGTCTTGTGCGCCCAAACTGTTGCTCGACCTGTTGCAGGGTCTGGAGCAACACCGGGGGCGCAAGCACGGTGCGCGCCAACACGACAGCGTTCAAGTAGTCCTTCTGAGGGAACGCTCCGGGGGCTAGCACGGGGAGCGTTCGGACAACCGGTGAGACCCCGTCTATCTGGATCCCCTGAGTTTCGCTGAGCACCGACACACATTCGCTTAGTGTTCGAAGCGAATCTCCTCTGTTCGACCCCAGGGCAAGCACGATCCTGTACACGGGAGAACCGTCAGTGAAGGACCTTGAGATGGGCAGGGATGGCCGTCTCCGCGACCGGATAGGCGCGGCGCGAGGAACATCGACACGCTTCCGAGCCGGTTTTGCAGGGGCCGGGGGCACCGAGACTTGGCGCACGGGCACCTTTGCGGAGGGGAAGGATCGCCGCGCCACGGGGGCTGCGGGCGGCTCGATTTCTTGACTGGCAAGCTGGGCAGGTCGTTCCATTTCGGGGACATCTTCCGTCGCGTTCGTCTGCGCGTGGGGGGCCGGGGTCGCAGGTGGTTCCACTGGTTTCGAGGTCTTGGATCGGGTCACTGAGACGGACACGTCTTCGAACCTGTGGTGGATCGGGGCCATGGGTTTGTGAACCGTAACCTTCACTTTTTGAACTAGGGGGAAGGCCAGCGCCATGTCGGCAAGGTTGGACGCAAGGGTCTCAATCAGGTAGACAGGTGGGCCAGAGAGAATCTCGACCGCGCGCTCCGCCATCTGCGAGTAGTCAACGGTGTGTTCGACATCGTCTGTCTCGGCTGCAACACGTGCGTCCACAAAAAGTTTGAGGTCGGCAGTGAAGACCTGAGAACCGAGTCTCTCGAAGTCGTACACGCCGTGACTCCCAATAGCGCTAAGACCTCGTAGCGTGATTACATCCCACTGTTCGCCCATCCCTCGATCCTCCCCGACCTACGCTACCGCTGCAACGTTCGCAACGACATCGTGGACACGCACGGCCCAAACGCCACCAGTTGCCGCCAGTTCGGTGACCCGCGCCGTGCCTGCTTCGACTTCAAGCCCGTAGCGTTCGGCAACGAAACGCTTGCGGGAAGCACCAACTAAAACCGGGAAGCCAAGGGCCACAAAGTCAGCCAGCGAGTTCACTATGGTCCAGGAATCCTGGTTCCTCAACCCAAATCCTAACCCGGGGTCGATTACGACGCGCTCCGGCGGGAGTCCTTTTTCAACAACGTCGCGAACCTGGTGAAGCGTTTCGCTGATAACGTCTTGGACAACGTCACCGTAGCTCGTGTTTAACGCTGGGTCCGAGGGGAAGCCGCGCCAGTGTTGAACCACCATCGCACAGTCTGAAGCGGCGCAAACCCCCACGATCTCCGGGTCGTACCGGCCACCGGAGACGTCGTTCACCAGGACTGCGCCCGCATCCAGGGCACGGCTGGCTGTCTCAGCGTGAACGGTGTCGATTGACACGGGAATCCCTTCGCTCACCAGCGCCTTTACAACCGGGGCAACCCGCATCCATTCCTGTTCGCTACCAACCCGCTGAGCCCCCGGCCGCGTGGACTCCCCACCAACATCGATGATCTGGGCGCCCTGCTGCCACATCCTCCGCCCACGGTCGATCGCGTCCGACGCACGAAACCAGAGACCACCGTCGGAAAAAGAGTCTGGGGTGACATTTAGGATCCCCATGACCGCAGTTTTCTGCCCACCCAGAGTCATGCCTCGCGACTCGAGGCTCGGAACTGGGAGTAAGGGCGAGTCAGCCACGAACCAAGGTCAGGACTTCCTGCTTCGCGGCGGGCTCTAAGAGTTCCCCGCGGAACGTGGAAGTGATTGTGAGAGTTCCTCTTTTACTGACACCGCGCATCTCCATACACATGTGTCTGGCCTCGATAATCACCGCGACACCAAGCGGGTCCAAGACCGATTCGATCGCGTCCGCAACCTGTTCGGTGAGGCGTTCCTGTACCTGTGGACGACGGGCGAAGCCATCCACGCAGCGCGCCAGTTTAGAGAGCCCTGTGATTTTGCCGCCTCGAGGTAAGTAGGCAATGTGGACGTCTCCCAGGAAAGGTAACAGGTGGTGTTCGCACATGGAGTAGAAGGGGATGTCTTTGACGATCACTAGCTCATCTGAGTTGACCGTGAATGTTTTCTCCAGGTGTGTGGCGGGTTGCTGTCCAAGCCCACCGAAGATCTCTTCGAGGGAACGTGCGACTCGCCGTGGTGTCTCCTGGAGCCCCTCGCGTGTGGGGTCGTCCCCGATGGCTACCAACAGGTCGGCAGTAGCCGACTCGACGCCCACTGACTGATAGCTCACGGGGCCTCACTTTGTAGTTCTTCTGGAATGGGCGCGGGCGGATCGATTTCCTTTGGTGAAAGTCCGACCGGCCTCCCAAGGATCGCGCCGGGAACCGCTCCCTGCTCACCGTAGTTCCACACCGCTCGCTTGGGTCGTTTCCGAATATCCTTGAAGATGACCCTCAAAGAGGCTTCATCAAGAGTCTCTTCTTCCAAGAGTCTGGCCGCAAGCGTGTCGAGCACATCCCGGTTCTCTGTCAGAATCGTCCACGCCTCAATGACTGCGGCGTCAAGCAAGCCTCGGACTTCGTCATCGATGCTGGTTGCCAGATGGTCGGACATAGGAGCGCCACCACCGCTGCGTCCCATCTCCCTGCCCAGGAAGGGATCCGTGTCTTCTGACCCCAACTTCACTGTCCCAACGGCAGTTGACATCCCGTAGTCCGTAACCATCGCACGGGCAGTTTTCGTTGCCTTTTCGATGTCATTCGATGCACCTGTTGAAGGGTCCCGAAAAACGATTTCTTCGGCGACGCGCCCGCCCATCCCGTAGACCAGATCATCCAGCAACTGGTTACGGGTCTTAGAGTAGCGGTCCTCGGTAGGCATCACCATGGTGTACCCCAGGGCTCTTCCACGTGGAAGGATGGTGACCTTGGTGACCGGATCTGTGTACTGGAGGGCGGCTGCGCAAATGGCGTGGCCGGCCTCGTGGTAGGCGGTAACGGCCTTGTCATGGTCATTCATCACACGGGTGCGTTTCTGGGGGCCGGCGATGACCCTGTCAATGGCCTCGTCAATCGCCCGCATGTCGATTAGGTCCGCATCCGAGCGGGCGGTTAGCAGTGCTGCTTCATTGAGGACGTTCGCTAGGTCAGCCCCTGTAAAACCGGGGGTCCGTTTGGCGATCTGGTGAAGGTCGACGTCTGGCGTAAGAGGCTTACCCTTTGAGTGAACTCGTAGGATCGCTTCGCGTCCGCGAAGGTCAGGGGCCTCCACAGCAATCTGACGGTCAAAACGTCCCGGTCGCAAAAGTGCGGGGTCCAAGATGTCTGGGCGGTTCGTGGCCGCGATCATGATGACGTTGGTGCGGTCATCAAAACCATCAAGTTCGACCAGCATTTGGTTCAGGGTCTGCTCACGTTCATCGTTGCCGCCACCGATTCCGCTGCCGCGGTGGCGCCCGATCGCGTCAATCTCGTCAACGAAGATGATGGCGGGCGCGGCCTTACGTGCCTTCTCGAAAAGGTCGCGGACCCTAGATGCGCCGACACCTACGTAGAGCTCCATGAACTCGGACCCGGAAATCGAGAAGAACGGAACCTTAGCTTCGCCGGCAACAGCTTTGGCGAGCAGTGTTTTACCGGTTCCTGGCGGCCCATACAGAAGGACACCTCGCGGGATTTTAGCCCCGACAGCGGTGAATTTTGCGGGCTCGACAAGGAACTCCCGGATCTCATCCAGTTCTTCGACGGCCTCGTCCTCTCCCGCCACGTCTGCAAACGTGATCTGCGGGTTTTCTTCGTTGAACTGCTTGGCTTTGGAAGTCCCGAAACTACCCATCATGCGCGAGCCTGCGCTACGGGACATCAGCCACCAGAAGACACCCAGGATCAGAACCATGGGGATGATCAGCTGCAGCATCGCGGATAAGGCTGAAGTCTGTGGATAGAGCGCGTCGTAGCCCTCTTCCGGCTCCGCAGCAGCTATGAGTTCCAGGACTTCCGGAGTTTGGGTGTTGGCGTAAGAAAACGCGATCGCAGTACCGAGTTCCTGCGTCTGGTCCGTTGGTCCGGTGGTTTCGTGTGTGTAGGGCTCTGCCAGGCGTAAGTTCACCTGTTGGGTCCCATCGTTCACGACGGCGCTCAGGATCTTTTCGTCCTTGAGGATCTGCAAACCCTCTGAAGTAATGACCGTCGAGGGTAAGAACATGCGCCAGACCATCCAGCCAACCAGCAGCATTGCGAGCAGGGGGAAAACAACGAAGGGCCAAGTTTTGCCGCGCTCGCCTTTGCCCTTCTTTTTCTTGGGTGCTTCTGTTGCCATCTACTCGGCGCCCTCGTCTTCATAAACGTGCCTTGCAAGGGTCCCCACAAAGGGCAGGTTTCGATACGCCCCCGCATAGTCCAAGCCGTAGCCGATCACGAATTCGTTCGGGATGTCGAACCCCAGATACTTCACGTCGACAGGAACTTTGACCGCTTCCGGTTTTCGCAGAAGCGTGATGATCTCGACTGATTTCGCACCGCGCGCCTCGAGGTTTGCGCGCAGCCAGGAAAGGGTGAGCCCTGAGTCCAGGATGTCCTCGACAATCAGAACGTTCCGGCCATGGACGTCTGTGTCCAGGTCCTTCAGAATCCGAACAACACCGGAAGATTTAGTGCCTGAGCCGTAGCTGGAGACAGCCATCCAGTCCATCTCGACGCTACGGTGTAGCTTCATGGACAGGTCGACCATGATCGGTGCAGCACCTTTCAGGACGCCGACCAACAACAGGTCCTGGTCCTGGTAGTCGGCATCAATCTGAGCGGCGAGTTCGTCCAGACGCGTGCTGATCTGGTCTTCAGTCAGCAGAACCTTCTCTAGGTCTGCTCCCATGTCTTTGGCGTCCACGTGTTTCCCCTTGCTGGCAGGCCGTGTCTATTCCCTGGTCTAGGTTGCCACATTTTTGCCCGCCATTTTTCGCGATGCCACGTTTTCGCCTGACCGCTAAACCTGCGCTGCCTCACCTGTTTTCTGGCCGGTCAGTAGCGCCCCGACCCGGAGCGCGGTCACGCCGCCTGGCAAGCGGACCACTCTGAGTTCCCCTGCGGCGTTTCGGGGGGAGCCAATGAGCTTCTGGAGTTCGCTGATGTGGACAAGGGAGAGGCCCGTAGCACCGCAGCGTTCCGCCCAGGCTTTCAGCACCCTACCCGCGATGGCCCGGGGGAGGCCTTCAAGCAGTTCGATTCGCAAACCTGTGACACCGGCTTCTTCTGTGAGAGCTTCCGCAAGAACCGCCTGACTCCACTGGGTAAGCGCGACTGAATCCTCACGTAGCAACTGAGCAGTGCGTGCTAGCGCAGGGACAGGGTCCTGCCCTAGCGCATCCTCCAAAGCCGGAAGGACGAAGGCGCGGATAGCTGCGCGCGGTAGCGGGGCGCCATCTCTTGTTTGCCAGGGGCCGTCCGGAGCGTTGGTGGAGTCCTCCAGATAGGAAAGTCCGAGCGCGTGGCAAAAACGTTCCGTGTCGGCCCTGCGGACGCCCAGCATGGGCCGGCCGCGGTTGAGCGCAGGCCCACCCCCCGTTGCAACTGGAGCGAGCGGCGCCATCGCGGACAGTGCCAGAGCGCCGGAACCCCGCCCTAGGCGCATCAAGACTGTTTCTGCCTGGTCGTCCATGGTGTGTCCCAGCAGGATGTCTACGCAGTCCAGGTCCCGTTCAGCCCCGAAAGAGCGCGCAGCCTCTTCAAGCAATTCGTGCCTAAGCTTGCGGGCGCTTGCTTCTGGGGAAGGTGGAAGCGTTGCGCTTTTGTCCGCAGTGGAAAGGATGCGAACGTCGGGAACCCCAAGCGTGCGCAGGTAGGCGGAGACGCCCGCCGCCTCCAAAGAAGACCCAGCCCTCATCCTGTGGTCGACGATGCAGACGGTGTAGGGGATCCCTAGGCGGTCCGCAACATCTCCGGCAGCAACCGCAAGAGCAAGTGAGTCAGCACCACCCGAAACAGCAACGCAGATCCCGTAGCTTCCGGCGCTGTCGTTTCGGACCCGCAAGAAGTCCCGGACGGCTAGGGAGACCGCCCTGGCGTCTAGCGGCGGGTTTGAGCCAACTAAGTCAGAGAGCAAACAGGGCCTCGAGGAACGCGTCAATGGGCTCCCTGGCGTACCAGGCCCCGTCGTCCGGGACGTCGTCAACGCCTACTAGCACGTAGATGGTCCCGCCCGAGCGAGTTGAACCGATGCCTGCGACGGTAGAGGTCCGACCCAGGGAGCCGGTCTTAGCGGCGTAATTGGCAGCCCCGTCCCCTTCTTCCAGCCGAGACGAAAGCGTGCCGCTAACCGCGGCCACGGGGAGCAATCGTGTCAACACTGCTGTTCCCGGGGTGTCGAATGAAGCCTGCATTGCCTGTAGTAAGGCTCGAGGTGGGACACGATTGTGCTTGTTCAAACCAGAGCAGTCATAGATTACAGTGCCGCTAGTGTCGACACCTGCCGCCTGCAGAGTTTCGACCAGCCTTGTCGTGGAAGACTCAAAAGTTGGGGCTTCCTGCCCGGCAGCCGCGTCAGCCAGGTGGCAGAGCTGCTCGGCCATAGTGTTGTCTGAAGTTTCTAGCATGAACCTGATCTGGTCGATGAGAGGTGCAGACTCAACCTCCGCAACGGTCTTAGCAGTAGCCGGAGGTACCCCGCCCGCGACGATTGCGCTTACGCCCACACCGACCTCCCCAAGTGACTCCGACAAAGCCTGCGCTACTGCTTCAGCAGAATCTGGAACAAACTCCCAGGCACCCGGATACGTGCGCCCCGTGTCAATCGCGAAGGCAGAAAGGTCACCCGCAAAGTCCAGAACGTCCTGCTCATACCAGGCCGGGGACCTGCGCTCCGAGGTGAAGTTCGCCTGATAGACCAGCTGGAAGGGCCCGGTTTCGCCGGAGAGTCCATCGGCCACTCTTGCAGCGAGATCGGCAACACCCGCTCGTCCGTATGCCGCATTCGGGTCTCCCTCCCCCGGGGCAAGCGTCAGGTCGCCCTCGCCCCACAGGTACAGAGTCGAACCCTCCACGGAGACACCCGTGCTCAGTGTTTCCGAGGGGTCGAGGTAGGAAAGGGCAAAAAAACCAGTCAGCAACTTGGTCGTTGACGCGGGGGTGTGGGGGGTGTCAATGCCAGACTCGAAGAT